>NZ_CP034072.1:6366752-6666752 GCF_003855255.1 Mycolicibacterium nivoides
AAGTACGCCGTTTTCATCTGATGAATCAGGGGCGTTCCGAATGGCCCTCGCCCGACGCTTGAGGTCGATGTGGCCAAAGCGCTTCGACGCCGACGAGTTACGGCAGATTCGCCAGGCCAGTAGAGCCTCCGTTCGGTCCGGCTGCCGCGACACGCGCCGACGAACGCGCGTTTCGCGGTGGATCTACACTCCTACGGGCGTGCGATTCAACGAATTGCGGCACCTGCAGACCGTCGACTTCTCCCGCAACCCGCACGCACCGGAGTTCGGCCGCTACGGCGTCGCGAAGGTCTGCTACGGCAAGGCCAAGAAGGCTCCCCACCCAAACGCCGCACCGTGCTCACGGTCTTCGACTGCACACCGGACATCATCAGCGACTGGCTCACCCACGGTCAGCCCTACTTCGGCAACGGCATCGACCGATTCCCCAGCGAGCGCGGCGCCCTGGTCGCCGAACGAACCCTGCTGCGCAGATTCCGGCGGTACTGCAACGACCTCGAACTCTCCGCGGGACTGGATCTGCACTCCTTCCGACGCTCCTACATCACCCCCCTCATCGAAGACGGTTGGGACGCCAAGTTCGTCCAAGACCAGGCCGGCCACGAATACGCCAGCACCACATCGCTCTACACCGGCGTCTCGAGCGACTTCCGCACCCGCACCCTGCGCCGCGTCCTGGACCGGACCATCAAAGACGCCCTCTCCTTCGACGAAGAGACCTCATGAAACGCGACGTCGACTACACCTGGCGCCTCGCCGAGCTGATGGCCGCCCACGGCATGCACAACAGCACCGATCTCATCCCCCGCCTCGCTGAACGCGGAATACAACTATCCCGGCCCCAGGTGTACCGCATCGTGCACCAACGCCCCGAACGCGTCGCCCTGCAGTTGATGGCAGCACTGTGCGACATCCTCGGCTGCGGCGTCGAAGACCTCGTCACAGTCACCGCCACTGACGTCCGCAAGAAGAAGACTGCTTCCGGCACCACTGCACCACCCAACGTGGTCGAACTCAACGAGTCCATCCGGCCCCGACGAGCACGCATCATCACCGATGGCAACGATTAACCCCACGCCGCGCTCCTCCACACGCGGGCGACCGCGAGTCACCAGCGGCGCCTTCGAATCAGCCGATGCCATCGCATGGCCAACACGCTGCGGGCCTACTGGCCGCAAGATCAGCTGTGCCACAGCTGCTTCTACACCGCGATGCGCACCCGCGGCATCTGCCCAGCCTGCGGACACGAGGGCGTCCTCCCCGGCCGAACTGACGACACCGACCCACGGGCGGTCTGTCTCACCTGCGCCGACATCCCCGGCAACTTCACCTGCAAGACCTGCGGACGAGAGGGCGAACTCCACCGCCACGGCGAATGCGCCCGCTGCGCCCTGCGCCATGACCTCTGCGCAATTCTGTTGCACCACCCCGCCGACCCGGCTGCCATGCAAGCACTCATCGAAGTGCTCTGCGCCGCCGATCGGTCCGAGAGCATCCTGACCTGAAAACGCAACCAGCAAGTGCTGGAGCTGCTCGGCGGAATCGCCTCAGGCGCAATACCACTGACCCACGACGGCATCACCGCGGCAGGATCCGGCCGCCACGTCGATCACCTGCGCAGCCTGCTGCAGCACCACGGACTGCTCCCCCAACGCGATGAACACTTGGCGCGCTTCGAAGTCTGGCTGGCCGCCAAACTCGACGCCATCGACTCGCCGACTGTCCGCACACCCGTCGAGCAATTCGCGACCTGGCACCACCTGAACGCCTGCGCAGTGAATCTAAACCCGGTCAATTCTCCGACGGGCCAAAGCGTTCGGCCAAACAGGGGACGATCGCCGTAGAGGGTGTCAGCGGCGGATCTCGGCCCGGATTCGATCCCAGGTACCGGTGGCGATCTTGTCGCGCACGTCATCGGTCAGCTCGGCCTGAGTCAGGAAATTTCGTGCCGCCCCGCTACTGGTTGGCACGTAGGGGAAGTCGGCGGCGAACATGACACGGTCATCGCCGACGACCTCCAACGCCCACTTCAGGTATCGATGGCTAAAGATGCCGCCGGGGGTCAGGAACGCGTTATGGCAGACATAGTCGGTGATAGTGCGTTCCAGACGAGCCACCGCGGCGATGCCATCGATCCGGTCCAGGTAGAACGGCAACATCTCTCCCCAATGACCCAAGATGATTTGCAAATCGGGGAAGCGATCGAACACTCCGGCCAGCACCAGACGAAGGAACTGCAACCCGGCGTCGTAATGCCAACCCATCCCGTAAGTGGCTAGTCCGGTACCGACATGGTCGCTCAAGCCCCCGTAGTAGGCCTGCCGAACCGGTGGCGGCGGGGTCTGCGGATGCAGGTATAGCGGCGCCCGCAACGCCTCAGCAGCCTCGAACAGAGGCCAGAATTGCTGATGATCAATGGATTGCCCCTGGATACGGCCAAAGATCAGGGCGCCCTCGAAACCTAGTTCCCGCACCGCACGGTCCAATTCGGCCGCAGCTTGTTCGGGACGTTGTGGCGCCAAGGTCGCAAACGCTTGAAATCGCTGCGGGTGGCGAGACACGGTGTCGGCAATCTCATCGTTAACCGCGGTTTGCAATGCGACGGCATCGACCGCCGGTAGGTCGAAGAGCCCCGGCGTGGTCAACGACAACACCTGCACGTCGATGCCGGCGTCATCCATGAGCGCCAGCCGCTGTTCGCCCAGGGATGCGAGATTGCGACCCAGGCCCGATGCAGGGTCGAACGATGCCATCGGATCGCGGCCTCGATCGGGCAGGCGCTGCCACGCCGAGGCGACTGACGGCAGGACGTAGTGCTCCTCGAGCGCGCTGATCTTCACGATCTGGTCGCCACTACCGTCGGACCGCTTGTTGCGAGGCTCCCCTGAACGGTACGGCGGTCTCGCGCCGCCGAATCGATACTCATGACGGGTAGGCTATGACTTCAAGTCCAGTTGAAGTCAAGGAAGGGAAGTCTTTGTCGTACAAACCAACCGACATGCTCACGGTCGGTGAGGTAGCCCAACGCGCCGGAATCGCCACTAGCGCAGTGCGTTTCTACGAAGACCAAGGCCTCATCACTTCAGTGCGCACACTCGGGAACCAACGCCGCTATCCCCGTCACGTATTGCGCCGCATCAGCATCATCCAAGCCGCCCGCCGGTTCGGCGTCACCTTGGCCGAGGTATCCGCCGTCTTCACCGACCTGCCCGACAACCGAATGCCAAGCAAGGCCGACTGGAACCGAATCTCGCGTCACTGGCACGCTCAACTCCAAGCGCGACGCCTCGAGATCGAACACCTCGAAGCAGAACTCACCGGATGCATCGGATGCGGCTGCCTGTCACTGGCAACCTGCCGCATCGTCAATCACGACGACGAACTCGCCCGACAAGGCCCCGGCCCACGACGACTCATCAGCGCCGCCGACTGACTCGCGCCAAGCTGCCAAAGGGCACGCGTCAACAACGTGTCGTGCCGCAACAGTTGTTGCGGGTCATGACGTTGTGGACGGCGGCGGGGCACGCTGGGTGAGCCTTGTTCTATGGCGTTCGCGTCGTGGCTCGGTGTCGGCGAACGGCGTCGCGGTTGGCGCAGTGGTAGGTGCAGTATCTCTGCGTTCCCGGTCGACTGCAGTCAACAAAAGCGTGTGCACAGTCTTCGGCTGCGCAGCGGTGGATGCGGTGCATTCCGCGTTCGGTGAGGTATTGGGCCGCAGCGGCGCTGGTCCACCGGCCAGGGTGGCGGCGAAGCCCGCGTGGGGATCGCGGTAGTGGAGGTGCCAGCCACTTCCGTCGTGATTGGTAATCGACGGACTGACCGTGAAGCGTGCCAGCATCTCGTTGAGAGCGTCGACTCGGTTGGTTTCGGTGGTGGCATCGATGACCCGCGCCCACTCCTGGAGGAAGGCCTGCACGTCACGCAGGTCGGCGCCGGTGGCGCGACGCTGGGCTGGCATCCCTAGCTGAGTCCACCGGTCCTCCAATTCCGCGGGTGTCGACGCGCAGTAGTTCCCTGGTCAGAGAAGTTGGTCCACACTCAAGATTATCTATCAAATGGAGCGCGGCGGCCCGACTGCTCGGGGTACGCCACCTGGGTGGACACTATGACGTGGCCCTTTCTGCAACAGTATTCAAAGTCGAACTCGGCGTCTCCGACGTCGATCACGGTTACTACGCCGATCACGCGCTGACCGTGGCCCGTCATCCCAGTGAGACCGATGAGCGGATGGTGGTGCGGTTGTTGGCGTTTGGGCTGCGCGCACACCGACTCAGCGCGGTCGACGGTGAGTTGGCGTTCGGGGCGGGCCTGTCCACCCCTGGCGTACCGGACTTGCGGCTCGCCGACTACACCGGCCGGATCCTGGAGTGGATCAACGTCGGCCAGCCCGACGAACGTGCCTTGGGCAAGGCGGCCAGCCAGGCCGACCAGGTGCTGCTGTTCCCGTTTGCCGCCGGCGTGCCCACCTGGTGGCGCACCGTCGGCCCTAAAGTGGCGGGGCTGCCGAATTTGTCGGTGGTGCAGATACCGCACGCAGCGGTGCAGCGACTGGCCCAGACTGTTGATCGGCGGGTCACGGCGCAGGTGATGGTGATCGAAGGTCAGGTGACGATGACCGTAGGCGGAGTCGACGTTACCTTCACGCCCGAGCCATTGAAGTGAACGTCTGAGCCCGAGACGCTAGTCGATGGCGTTAGCGCGTTTTGGCTTGAGTCGTCCGGTGGGGGCACGTCCCGGACGGTTCCCTTACGCTACGGCAACTCCGCCGGCAACCCGACGTCCGATCATCGGCAACCGGCAACAACTTGTTGCGATCTCGCACATCACAGGTGGCTCATACAACACTCGTTATCACGTTGTTCCCCAACGTATTTCGCCGCCGTCACCGGTCGCTCGTAGTTCGACCCAGCAGGTCGTGTTCCAGGAAATCTCGGAAGATTCGCGCGAGATTCTTCGCGGTTGCGTCGGAGTAATCACCGAGTCGGTTTCCGAGTTGAAAGGCCTCATTGATGACGGCCCGCCGTGGCAGTTCAGCACGGACGTCGTCGCCGAATTCCGTCTCTACCCGTTCCCTGATCGACTGGTCGATACCGTTTCTACGGTCGAAACCGGATAGAACTACACCACACCACTTGAGTGGATGTGTTCGTTGGATACGCTCAACTCTGTCACGCGCCTCGCGGGCTTTGCGTACCGCATCAAGGGTCGGAGTGATCGGCGCGTACGCAACATCACCTAGATGCATTGCCAGGGCTTCCAGCGAGCCAGTGCGGCCGCCGGTGTCGATCAAGACAACCTCATAACGGCCAAAGATGCCGGCAACGTCAAAGATGGCCCGCAGCAATCCGGAGTCCGGCACGCCGAAGCCCGCAACACGGCCTAAGGAAGCACCTGCAGGCAGCAAATCGATGCCGGGCCATCGAGTTTCAATGATCTCCTCATCGATTCGCTTCGCGCCCTTGTCGGGATTCCCCCAAAAACTGATATCGGCATCCTCAAGCACTGAACCCAAGCCGGTCGAATGCTGCGACACTCCGAAGTGGTTAGACAGATTTCGCTCTGGGTCTGCGTCGACTAACAACGCGGAGATCCCGGCCCGCGAGGCCTCCCCCGCCAGCATCATCTGCCATAGCGTTTTCGCTGTTCCGCCCTTACCCGAAAGCACCAGCGCCGAAACAGCTACCATTGCGAGCCTCTATGCAATGCCGGACTCACCTCGCTGTATTCCTCCATCGTGTTCGCGTGTTTGTCAGACACCGCGCGTTCTCAGCGTATATGTCGAATAGCGGATATCCCTTCGCCACCCGATGTGGACGGGCATCACGGCGGGCTGATCGGGGCCGTGATCCTATGTGGTGGACACGGGAGGAGCGCTTCCTCCCCCGTTGTCGTCAGATGAATCATCTTGAGCCCGAGCTCGTTACGAGTCATCTCCAAAACCAGCGCCCGCCGTGTCCGGTGTAGCGGAAGTTGGCCATTGCACGCGAGGAAGGCCTCCCCAGGCAGCAAATGTAAGGGTACCCTAACTAAGCATGACCACCACCAAAGCCGACGACCTGCTGCGGGTGCTGCGCGGGATTGTGGGCAACTTTCCGTATCCGCATCAAGCCGCCTTCTTCCTCGACAATCCGGTCCGCCGAATGCTCGAGAACCCGGCCGACGCCATCGAAGCGATCGGGTTGACCGGCAACGAGCGGGTCCTCGAGCTCGGTCCGGGCCCCGGATTTTTCAGCGTGGAGATCGCCCGGCGACTCACCGGCGGACATCTCGACTTGTTCGATCTGCAACCGGAGATGCTCGCTAAGGCGCGGCGGAAGCTGGAGCGGGCCGGCTACTCCGACATCGGTACCCACACCGGGGATGCCGGTGCACCACTACCCTTCGACGACGCCAGCTTCGACGTCGCATTTCTCGCCGAGGTGATCGGCGAGGTCCCCGATAAGGCAGCGTGCCTCGGCTCGCTCAAACGCATCATCAAACCCGGTGGGCTGCTGGTGTTCCACGAGGAATTTCCCGACCCAGACCGGCTCAGCGTCGCCGAGCTCCGCGACTTGGCCGAACCCGCCGGGTTCACCTTGGTCGACGTCACCGGCAACCGATGGCGAGACACTGTGCGCTTCCGCTCCTAGACTGCGCCCTGCACTAAACGCCGCCGCGGCGCAGCATCCGACCCTGTGCGATCTTGAAGTCAATCTTCTTGCCGCGCAACCAGGTACTCGTCACGACACCGGCGAGTGCACGTCCGTCGTACGGGCTGATCGGGTTCTTGTGGTGAAGCTTGTGCACGTCGACCACTTGCGCAGACTCGGGCTCGAAGATCGCGAAGTCGGCGTCGTAGCCGAGCGCGATCTTGCCCTTGTTGTTCAGGCCAGCGAGTGCTGCGGGTTTGGCCGCCATCCACTCGAGCACCTGGGTGAGTTCTATCCCGCGACGCTTGGCCTCGGTCCAGATCAACGACAGGCCGAGCTGAAGCGACGCGACGCCGCCCCATGCAACGCCGAAGTCACCGTTCTCGACGTCCTTCAGGTCGACCGTCGACGGTGAGTGGTCAGAGACGATGCAGTCGATCGTGCCATCGAGCAGGCCTTGCCACAGAAGTTCCCGATTCGACGCCTCACGGATCGGCGGACAGCACTTGAATGCGGTTGCGCCGTTCGGGATCTCCTCGGCCAGCAGAGTCAGATAGTGCGGGCACGTCTCGACAGAGATCCTGACGCCATCACGTTTGGCCGTCGCGAGCATCGGCAGGGCGTCCGAGGACGACAGGTGCAGGATGTGCGCGCGGGCTCCGGTCCACCGAGCGCGTTCGATGACCTCGGCGATCGCTACGTTCTCGGCACCGCGCGGCCGTGACGCCAGGAAGCGTTCATACCGGTCCCCCTCGGCTGAGGGTGCATGGTCGATGGCGCGAGAATCCTCGGCGTGCACGATCATCATGGAGTCGAAGCCGGCCAGTACGGCCATGTCCTTCTCCATCTCATCCGCGTCGAGATGCGGGAATTCGTCGACACCAGAATGCAGTAGGAAGCATTTGAAGCCGAACACGCCATCGTCGTGCAGACCGCGCAGATCGTCGGTGTTGCCAGGGATCGCGCCGCCCCAGAAACCGACGTCGATGTGTGTCTTGCCCGATGCCGCCGCGCGCTTGGCATTCAGTGCTTCGACGTTGACCGTCGGCGGAATCGAGTTGAGCGGCATGTCGATCAGCGTGGTCACACCGCCCGCTGCCGCTGCACGGGTAGCGGAGTCGAACCCCTCCCACTCGGTGCGGCCCGGCTCGTTGACATGCACGTGCGTATCGACCAACCCGGGGATCATGACCTGCTCGTCGGTGAGTTCGACGATCTCCACGCCGACGAGGGCGCTGCCCAGTGGCTCGATCGCGACGACGCGACCGTCGCGGATACCGATCTCGCGGGCGACGATTCCCGCGGTCGTCAGCGTGCGCTCGCCACGGACCACCAGGTCGAATTCGGGTTGGTTGGACCGCTCCCCTGCGTCGGCGGTCATCGGCAGCTCTCCATAGCTACGAGCATAATTCCTCATTGTGGAAATGAAACTCCATACTGTGGCCGACTCTAGATGTGAGCGCTGACACAGTCAATCGCGCCAAAAGCTTGACAGCCGGTATACGGATACGACTTACTTACTGAAACTGTGGAATATTACTTCCGCAGAGTGGAATGTTTGCGGCGGCGTTGAGCGTCGTCGCTCCGACCGTGACAGGCGTATCCATGACCACAGAGTCCACCGGGCTGATCGGCGACTCCGCCCGTACCGATGCAACCCCGTTCGCCCAGGTGAGTCCGCATCTGTACAACGCCGATCTCGCGCCCACCAAGCGCGAAGGTCGACGGTGGGGCGCGTACAACATCTTCACGCTGTGGGCCAACGACGTGCACAGCCTGGGCAACTATTCGTTCGCCATCGGACTGTTCGCCCTCGGCCTCGGTGGCTGGCAGATCCTGGTGGCGCTCGGACTCGGCGGCGCCTTCCTCTTCTTACTGCTCAGCCTGTCCGGGTTCATGGGAGAAAAGACCGGAGTCCCGTTCCCGGTGATGAGCCGCATCGCATTCGGCATCCGCGGCGCGCAGATCCCCGCCATCGTCCGCGGCGCGGTCGCGATCGCATGGTTCGGCATCCAGACCTACCTCGCGTCCGTCGTGCTGCGCATCTTGATCATCGCGCTCGCACCATCGGCGGCGACCCTCGACTCCAACAGCTTCCTGGGGTTGTCGACGCTCGGCTGGATCTCGTTCGTCGCGCTGTGGGTGATCCAGGTGGTCATCGTCAGCTACGGCATGGAAATGATCCGCAAGTACGAGGCGTTCGCCGGTCCGGTCATTCTGATCACGATGGTCGCGCTCGCGATCTGGATGCTCAACAGCGCCGACTGGGCCATCGCGTGGACTACGCCCGACTCGCTGACCGGCGCCGACATGTGGCTGAAGATCGTCGGCGGCGCCAGCTTGTGGGTGGCGATCTACGGCACGTTCGTCCTCAACTTCTGTGACTTCACCCGTAACGCGACGTCGAAGCGGGCGATCGTGAAAGGCAACTTCTGGGGCATCCCGCTCAACATGCTGGTGTTCGGCGGCATCGTCGTCACCCTGGCCGGCGCTCAGTTCCGCATCGACGGACGCATCATCGAGGCGCCCGCCGACATCGTCAAGGAAATCCCGAACACCCTGCTGCTGGTGCTCGCGGGACTCGCGCTGCTGATCCTGACTGTCGCGGTGAACATGATGGCCAACTTCGTCGCACCGATCTACGCGCTCAACAACCTGTTCCCAAAGCACCTGAACTTCCGTCGCGCAGCATTCATCTCGGCCGTCATCGGTCTGGTGATCCTGCCGTGGAACCTGTACAACTCCCCTGCCGTCATCAACTACTTCCTCGGTGGCCTCGGTGCCATCCTCGGGCCGCTGTTCGGCATCATCATGGCCGACTACTGGCTGGTGCGTCGTGCCAACATCAACGTTCTAGCCCTGTTCACGACCGACGCCACGGGTGAATACCACTACGCAAAGGGCATCAACGTGCGTGCCGTGGTCGCCCTCGTCATCACGGCGGTCGTAGCGCTGGCGCTGGCGTTCGTTCCGGCGTTCCAGGTCGTCTCGGAGTTCTCCTGGTTCATCGGCGCAGGACTCGGTGCGATCGTGTACCTGGTGATCGCGGACCGTCGGGGACCGTTCAACGATGTCTCCGGCGAGCCGATCGCCGTGGCCAGCACGCACTAGTAGGGACCGTCATGAGAATCCTCGTAGCCAACGTCAACACAACGGTTTCGATGACCGATGCGATTGCTGAGTCGGCGCGCGGTGTCGCGTCGCCGGGTACCGAGATCGTCGGAATCACGCCGCGTTTCGGCGCGGACTCGTGTGAAGGAAATTTCGAGAGTTATCTTGCGGCCATCGCTGTCATGGATGCGGTCACGTCCTACCCCGAGCCGTTTGACGCGGTGATTCAGGCCGGCTACGGCGAGCATGGTCGGGAAGGTTTGCAGGAGCTGCTCGACGTCCCGGTGGTGGACATCACCGAGGCGGCCGCGTCGACAGCGATGTACCTCGGACACAAGTACTCGGTGGTCACCACGCTCGACCGCACCGTCCCGCTGATCGAAGACCGGCTCAAGCTCGCCGGCCTCGACGCACGATGCGCGTCGGTGCGGGCGTCCGGTCTCGGTGTGCTCGAACTCGAGTCGGATCCGGATCGCGCCGTCGAGGCGATCGTCCGCCAGGCGCGTGAGGCAGTCGAGAACGATCACGCCGAAGTGATCTGTCTCGGCTGCGGCGGCATGGCCGAACTCGAAGAGAAGGTGACGGCCGCGACGGGCGTCCCGATCGTCGACGGAGTCCGCTCGGCGGTGACCATCGCCGAAGGTCTTGTGCGGATGGGTCTGTCCACGTCGAAGGTGCGTACCTACGCGACCCCGCGCGAGAAGAAGGTCATCGGCTGGCCCTTTCAGCCGTAGGCCAACCCCATAGAAGAAATGGACGAGACCGGGCGGCTCACCGAGGCGCCCGGTCTCGTCGTGCGTCAGAGCATGATCTGTCGGTTGACGTCCTTGTACAGCAGGTATCGGAAGTTGGACGGCCCGCCGGCGTAGCACGCCTGCGGGCAGAAGGCGCGCAGCGAGAGGAAGTCGCCTTCCTGCACTTCCACCCAGTCGCCGTTGAGGTGATAGACGGCCTTGCCCTCGAGCATCAGCAGACCGTGTTCCATGACGTGGGTCTCGGCGAACGGAATGGTCGCGCCGGGTTCGAAGGTGACGATGTTGACGTGCATGTCGTACCCGAGGTCCTGCGGGTCGAGCATGCGTGTCGTGCGCCATTTGCCGTCGGTCCCCGGCATGGCTGAGGGTGCGATGTCCTGTTCGTTGCCGAACTTGACCGATACCGGGTGGCCCTCGATGGCCTCATAGCGTTTGCGGATCCAGACGAACGTCGCGTCGGCGCCGCCGTTGTTGTGGGCCGACCAGTCGGTGCCTGCCGGAAGGTAGGCGAAGCCGCCCTCGGTGAGTGTCTGCGACTGGCCTGCCGCGTCGACCGTGAGCGCACCGGAGGTGACGAACAGGAAGCTCTGCACCTCGGGCTGCGGCTCGGGTCGCTGCGCCCCGCCGCCCGGCTTGACCTCGACGATCGCCTGGTAATACGTCGTCGCACCACCGGCGACCGGTCGGTTGATGATCCATGCGCGCGTATCGGTCCACTCCGGAAACACCGAGGTGACGATGTCCGAGAGGACGCCGCGCGGGATCACCGTGTAGGCCTCGGTGACGATGGCACGGTCGGTCAGCAGATCGGTCTGCGGGGGCAGGCCGCCGCGGGGCGTGTAGTACGACGCAGTGGTCACTGATTGCTCCTGGTTGTGTGGCCGAGCGCGATGTCGCGCACGGTGGAGGTGGGAAGATCGGTGGCGGTCTCGATCTCGTCGGCGGTGAGCGCGCCGCACACGCTGCCGCGATGGATCACGTTCGCGAGTGCGCGGGCCGTGGCCGGCTCGTCCATGACGGTCGAATCGAGCCGGTGGACGTAGTTGCGCAGGCGCTTCGCGGCCGGCGCGAAGGCACCGCGGTAGAACGCGTAGGTCGCCAGGTATCGGGTGACGAGTTGGGCGGGGTGCATATCCCAGCCCTGGTAGATGCCGCGTTCCAGGTGGCGCCGGACGAGGCGCGCGTGCAGTTTCCAGGCCATGGCGACGTTGTCGGGGTCGCCGACCGGCAGGATGTTGGTCGAGCCATCGGACAGGTGAACACCGGTGCCTGCCACGGCGAGTTGCATGACGTTCTTGGCGTGGTCTGCCGCCGGATGCTCCATCGACTGGTAGGCGGCGGCGATACCGAGGGACGCCGAGTAGTCGTAGGTCCCGTAGTGCAGCGAGCTGACGCGGCCCTGGCCGGCGTGGACAAACTGGGCAACGGGTGCGCGGCCATCGGCGCCGAGGATCGCCTGGGGTGTTTCGACCTGCACTTCGAAGCGGATGCGGCCGGCCAGCAGTCCGTTCGCACGCTCGAGGGCGCCCGCGACGACGACCATCGCCTCAACCTGGTCGACGGACGTCACCTTGGGGAGGGTGAGGGTGAGGCCGTCGGGCAGGCCGCCGGAGTCGACGAGTCCGCTGACGAACATGTCGAGCGTGCGCAGTCCGCGCGCACGGGTGCCTGATTCGAAGCACTTGAAGCGGGTGCCGACGAACGGCGTCGAGGTGCGTGCGTCGAGCGCGATCCGCAGTGCTGCAACCGCCTGTGCGACATCGGCGTCCTCCGTCGCATCGTCGAAGGTGCCGTAGCCGTCTTCGAAGTCGATCCGGAGGTCTTCGATCGGCTCGGTGGCCAGCTTGTTCTCGACGAGGGCTGCCAGCGTCTCGGGCGCACAGTCGGTTTCGCTGCTCGCACCGACGAGTGCGGCCACCGCGTCGAGCCCGCCTGCGTCTTTCGCGGCTGCAACAGCGGTGGAGCCCCAGTCAGCGGGCATCGTCGCCGAGTACCGGTTGCCCGGGATGTAGACGGTGTGGATCGGCTGCCGACGGCCGTCATCACCGGGGTATTGGTTCACCAGTTGTGCGTCGGCGGCCGAGAGGCGGCGGTCGACGTCGGCCAGCACCGCATCGTCGAGGCGTCGTGTCACAGATGTGCCTCCCCTGTCTGGAAGTTCCCGTAAGGACAGAATTCCACATTGTGGAGTTTAACGCGAGTGTAATCGTTGCACGGTGTACGTTTCTTCATCGAAACACTTTTTCCATATTGCGGAAATGATCTTGCGCATGTTGGATGGAACGACAATCGTCGGCCGGGAGTGGACTGAATGGCGGAGAAGACAGGCGGCGTGCAGTCGGTGGAGCGCGCGTTCGAGTTGATGGAGTTGATCGGGCGTGCTGGAGGAGAGTGCTCGCTGACCGAGTTGTCGGCGGAGTCGCCCTTGCCACCGCCGACCATTCACCGTTTCCTGCGCACACTGGTCGGAATCGGCTACGTGCGCCAGCTGCCCAATCGCCGCTACGCCCTCGGGCCGAGACTGATTCGGCTTGGTGAAGTGGCGAACCGCCAGTTGGGTGCGGTCGCAGCTCCGGTACTGCAGTCGTTGGTCGATGAATTGTCGGAGACGGCAAGTCTCGCGGTGCTCGACGGTGACATGGTGATCTACACCGGGCAGGTGCTGCCTTCGAAGCTGATGCGGCCGAACAACGAAGTCGGCAAGCGCGTCGGCCTGCACACGTCCGGCGTGGGCAAGGCCGTTCTGGGTGAGTTGGACGATGCGCGCATTCTGAAACTGGTCACGCAGTCCGGACTTCCCGCACCGACCGAGAACAGTGCGTCCACCCTTTCTGCGGTCTTCGCGAACGTCGAGCGCGTGCGCATCGACGGCTATGCGATCGACAACGAGGAGTTGGAGATCGGTGTTCGCGCCGTCGCGATGGCGGTGCCCGGCGCTCCGACGCCGATGGCAATCGGCATCTCCGGGCCCTCGGCTCATATCACTGAGGAATTGATCGCTCGAGCCGTTCCCGCACTGAAGAAGGCGACCGGCGTGATCTCGGAAGCCCTCATCGGGGCGAAGGAGCGGTAGACCTTCAAGCCTGTGCAGATCCATGCTTGGTTCCACGCCCGACGGTCGGATCAAGATCGTCATCCGCGGCCGCGATGCCTACGCCCTCGCAGGCGAACTCGCCGGGCTCAACGAGTGGCTCGAAGTCACCGGCCCGCAAGGCACCGTCGGCGAGTCTTGGCGTTAGCCGCTAGAGTATTTGCTGAGAAACGCCGAACCAATCACACACGCCTGCGAGTGTCAAGCGCTAGGCCCCCGGCGCGCAGCGCAGCGCATTGCCATTGAACGCTGCTCATTAGCCCGGCACACAGCGGCATTTCACCGTTCATCTGCCCGGTCCAGTGCTTCCGCTCACCCCGCCATCCACGTGGCAGAAGTGCCACGAACAGTTTGTTGTCGCTATTGAAGATTATTAACTGTCCGCTATCGGGGTAACTTGATTGAACCGTGCCGGGCGCAGGCCCGCAGCACATCGCCCTCGGCAGAAAGGACCAAAGGTGGCCGAGCAACGGCGTGGGCTCGACGAATTGGACCTTGCCGAGTCGACCGTGTGGGCTCAGATTGAACAGTGGGCTCAGCAAGGAACCAACCGCGTCCTGCCCATCACCGCCACCGAGGGCCAGGCCCAACTACTCAACTTGCAGATGACCACCCTGTCCACACCAGGTGCTGTCAGTTTGAACTGCGGTGGGATCCTCGCCGACCACGGCTGGCTGAAACTCTTCGGCGGGGGCACCGCTGACATGCCGGCTTTGGCCGATCTCATCAGCGGCATCGAGGGCATCGGTGGCGCGGGCTTGTGCGGCATCGACGTCCTCGGCGGAGTGTTCGCAATCAACTGGGGCGCGTTTCCCGGTGAGCACCACATGCTTTGGTACTGGGCTCCAGATGCGCTCGACTGGGAACCCTGTGGCGAGTGGAAACACGTCGACCTGTTGTATGCCGCATTGACCGGGCAGATGGACAAGTTCTACGCCGATCTGCGCTGGCCGGGCTGGCAGGACGACGTCGCCGCTCTCGCTGTCGACGAGGGATACACCCTCACGCCCGACCCGTATACCGTTGAGGGGCGCGACAAGTCGCAGGTGCACAAGGGTGTGGTGCCGATGGCCGAGATCTGTCGCGTCATGCAGATGTTGACCCGCCCCGGCGGCCTGTTCGCCACGACCTCACCCCGCTATCCCATGTACTGGACCAAGGGTCGCCACTACCGTCCCGACATCGACCGATTCATCACCCTCGACGATCTCCTCAACGTCGACAATCCCCTGTGGCCGCAGCTGCAACCGTTGATCGAAGCCGGTGCCCACCAGGTCGTCCCTGCCGACGCGGAGATCGCGAAACGACGCCTGGAATATCTCGAATACGGCGTCGACACCGGCATCGGCGCCATCGTGTATCACTGCGCCACCCTGCTCGTCGACCACGGCTGGCTGCGGCTGTACGGCTGCGGCACCAGCGACGACAACGAATCCCGCGATCTGATCGGCGGACTGGCCCGCGGTTTCATGTGGCTGGTCGGCGAAGACGTCCTCGGCGGCCTCTACGCCATAAACCTCGGCCACTTCAGCAGCACCGAGGTCGAGACGATGCTGCACTGGAGCCCAGCCACCGCACAATGGCAGCCCCTGGGATTCACCTACGAACAGTTCCTCACCTGGGCACTGTCCGGAGGACTCGACACCTACTATCGCGAATCACGTTGGCCCGGCTGGGAAACCACCGTCGAGGCACTACCGCTCGACCACGGCATCATCGACCGCACACCCACGCCCATGAGTGTCATCGTCCAACGATGCACCGCCGCCGCCAACCCCGATCACCCGTACCCGATGACCTGGCCCAGCCCCGAGTAGCCCGTTGCCGGCGGACCCGACGGTCACACCGCGACGATTCGCGGGTAGTGTCCGGGATCCACACTCGGCCAACACTAGAACGTGTTCTAATTCGGTCTATGTCCAGTCCAGCAGCGGGGCACGTTGACCCCGCGTTTGCGGAAGTGAAAGCCGTCTTTGAAGCAGGTTTGGCCAACGGCGACGACCTCGGTGCCGCGGTGGCGGTATTCGTCGACGGTCGTGCAGTGGTGGATCTGTGGGGAGGCATCGCCGACAGACGGACCGGACGTCCATGGACGCGCGACACCACCTGTCCGACCTTTTCCTGTACCAAGGGTGTGACGGCGACCGCGGCCCTCATGGTCGCCCAGCAATGCGGCCACGGCGCCGAGGAACCGGTGAGCGCCTGGTGGCCGGAATTCGCACAGCACGACAAGCACGAGACCACGCTGAGCGACCTGATGGCCCACCGGGCCGGGTTGCCCGTCTTGGAGCGCCCGGTTTCGGTGGCCCAAGCCGCGGATCCCGCGGCTATGGCCGACCTGTTGGCGGGCCAATGCCCGCTCTGGCAGCCCGGGACCGAACATGGCTATCACGCTCTGACTTTCGGGTGGCTGGTCGGCGAATTCGTGCGCCGCCACACTGGTATGACAGTCGGCGAGTTCACCCGGCGCCACTTGGGCGATCGGTTACTCATCGGCGCTTCCGGCGCGGCGGTGCGCGAGGCTGCCCGGGTCAGTTCGCCACCGCCCGAGCAGCGGGTCTGGAGCGCCGAGAACGCGCCGCCGATATCGGAGGACGCAGTCGCCGAGATGGTGGCCGCGATCGCCGATTCAGATTCGCTGTTCATCCGGGCATCATCGAATCCCGTTGCATCCTATAACGATCCAGAAGTATTGGCGGCCGGCTGGCCCGCGGCCGGCCTCGTCACCACCGCTCGTGATCTGGCCCAGTTCTATGGCGACCTGATCAGCGGAACGCTGGTAGCCCCGGGTCCTCTGCGGGAAGCGATCACAGAACGCGTACGCGGCCGCGACCGGGTGCTGCGCTTGGAAAGTGCATTCGGGCTCGGCTACATGCTGCCGTCGCAGAACTTCGTGGTGCCCGAACCAGCGCAATCGACCGTCTTCGGGCACCCGGGGGCCGGTGGCTCGGTGGGACTGGCAGATCTCGAACACAAGGTCGCTTTCGCCTTCGTGCCCAATCTGCGCCGTGACTGGCTGGCCGGAGATCGCCGTGCCTATCGGCTGATCGCCGCGGTGTACGACGCGCTGTGACATCGCGACTCAACTGACACGAGCGGTGCTCATCACACGCCACCCACCAGAACGGAATAGGACTGCTCACGATTCGCCGTCGCGCGGACGATGAACCCCTAGGCTATTGCGGGCTCATCGTCGGACGCTGCACTCTCGATGAACCAGAGATCGCCTTCGAACTATTCAGACGCTTCCACAATCAGGGTCACGGGACCGAGGCTGCCCGCGCGGTCATGGACGCGGCCTTCGCCACGGGTCGCCGCCGGATCTGGTCGACGGTGGGCGGGTGGAACAAACCCTCGCTGCGCGTCTTGGCGAAGATCGGATTTGAACACCACCACGAAACGACGGACGATCGTGGCCGTGCGCTGATCTATCTCCTACGACAAGCCTAGGTTGGCCAACCTGTCCGGCAGTCAGCCTTATCGGGCTGGTCGGATCTCGGCGCTACAACCGCCTGACATCGAGGGCTGTCTCTCTCACCTCGGCAGTGCCACGTCGTTCGACGAAGTACGCTCCCGCTGTGTCGTTCTCGGCGACGGCTTCCACGCACTGAGTACCGCGGTAAACAAGGCCGGCGCCGTCATCGGAGGCAAACGCTGATGGTAGGACTCCGGTGCCAACCAGCTCATGCAGCAGCGGCCGACGCTGATCCTCGGAATCGTAGTGCACGCCATTGGCGTAAGGCAGGAACCGCAGCCCGTTGGTAACAGGCCTTAGTTGCGGGCCGAACGAATCGGTGGTGCCGCCGGCATGCCAGCAGATAGAGCCGGCGGAGACGCCCGTCAACACCACACCGGCCTGCCACGCAGCCCGCAGCGCTTCATCCACGCCATGCAACCGCCACATCGCCAGCAGTCCTGCGACGCTGCCGCCGAACACCCACACCACATCCTGCTCCAGTAGATGCGCGGTGACATCGTCCACCGTTGGCATCGGGAACAACGCCACATGCGACGGGACGAAGCCACGGACCTGTGCCGCCTCGGTGAGGTAATGCAGCACCGCTTTATCGTCACCCATCGCCGTCGCCAACAGGCAAACCCGCGGAGGCCGTCCGGTGACGCCGGAAAGCTCGACCGCATAGTCGGTCATGGCCGTGAACTCGAACCGCGTGCGCTGTCCCGGACCTATCCCGCCGCTGGTCGCCAGAATGGTCGGCGTGTCAGCAGGCATAGCGCCGACGGTAAGCGCACTGGCCGCCGGCGGGCAATCCACTTTTCCCAACCTCGAGTGAGCGACGCCGCTGGACGTCACGACTGTAGTGAGCCGGTGTTGAGGGGGTTCCGCCTCCATCGCGTGCCGATCCGGAATAAACCCCGCACCCGATGAACTTGGCTCAAGAGTCGCCCGTCCCCGTCTCAGGAGCATCCATGACTCGTCAGATCCGCGTCGCCGTGCAGATCCAGCCCGGCGGTACGCCCGACTACGCCACGTGGCGCGAGGCCGTCCTGGCCGCCGACGACCTCGGCGTCGACGTAATCTTCGGCTACGACCACTTCCACCGCCCGGCGATGGAGGCCATCGTCGACGGCAAGCCCGTCCTGAACGATGAGCAGCCCGACGTCGCCAACTTCGAGGGCTGGACCGCGCTCGCGTCGTGGGGCGAGATCACCTCCCACGCCGAGATCGGGCTTCTCGTCACCGGCGTCGGCTACCGCAACGCGGACCTCCTCGCTGACATGGCACGCACCGTCGACCACATCAGCGGTGGCCGGCTCATCCTTGGTCTTGGCGCGGGGTGGTACGAAAAGGACTACACCACCTACGGTTACGACTTCGGCACCTTCGGCTCCCGCTTCGACCTGTTCGACGAGAGCCTGATCCGCATCGAGAACCGGCTGGCCGCGCTGATTCCGCCGCCCGTGCGCAAACTGCCAATCCTCATCGGCGGCACAGGGCCCAAACGCTCGCTGCCCGCCGTTGCCCGGCACGCCGACATCTGGCACGCGTTCCAGGACCTCGACGCTTTCCGCAGGTCCAGCGACCGCGTCGACGAGCTGGCAGCAACCTTCGGCCGCAACGGCGCCGACATCGAACGCTCGACACTCTGGGAGAACGCGCACAGTGCCGATGCCTTCCGCGAGGCAGGCGTCACGCTGTTCCAAACCGAACTCACCTCCGACAACGGTTACGACCTCACGTCTCTCAAGGAGGTGCTCACATGGCGGGACAACGGATGACCACGACCGACGCTTGAGCGTTCGGCCTTGGTGGTTTCTGTTGGGACGGAACGGCTTGCGCTGTACTGCCGTCGTCACCGGAGGTCTTTGATCATTACCAGACCAAGTGGGCCGTTTCCCTGGCCGACTTCGCGAAATCCCTTGCGCTCGTAGAGGCGCTTAGCGGGATTGCGTACGTGAACGTTGGTGCAGATCATTTCGACTTGTGGTGAAAGGTCTGCGAACAGCTCGTCCAGAAGCAAGCCGCCAACCCCACCGTCACGCCGTCCGGGTGCGACACCAATGCAGAGTTCGGGCAGCGGCGCGCCATCCGCACCGGAGCGCAGTGGCGGACTGCTGTAGTACGTCCACACCGCACCAATGGGCAACTCGCTCCGATCCTCGGCGATGATCGGTATGACCCCCGGCGGCGGGAGCATCGCGAGCACTTCGTCGTCATCCGGGTCGGGAAGAGGCCGGTCTTCAATAATGCAGGCGTGGCGGGCCATCTCAACGACGAAGGCGTGGTCGTCAGCGGTTGCTGCCCGAAGCCGCACAGTGGACCGATGGGCCATCTGCAGATTGTGGCAGATGGCCCATCGCGGCAAGTGCATCGTTTGCGGCGGTTGCGGCAGGGGGCCAGCACGGGAATGTGCACTTATCGGGCGGCCATCGGACAAACTAGGACACGCATCCGACGCCATGGAGGAACGATCCCGGAAATGACCCCCGTCGCCGAATTCGACTTCATCATTGTGGGAGCAGGCAGTGCCGGCTGCCTACTCGCCAATCGGCTCAGTGCCAACCCTGCCCACCGTGTGCTCTTGATAGAAGCGGGCGGCAACGACAACTGGTTCTGGATCAAGGTGCCGGTGGGCTATCTGTACACAATCGCCAACCCCCGCACCGACTGGTGCTTCACGACCGAGGCCGATCCGGGTCTGGCCGGCCGCAGCATTCACTACGCGCGGGGCCGCGTGATCGGCGGGTGCTCATCGATCAACGCCATGATCCACATGCGAGGACAGGCAAGCGATTACGACCTGTGGGCACAGGCCACCGGTGACGACCGATGGCGTTGGGGTGGCCCGGACTCCCCCGGCGAGACACTGACGATCTACAAGGAGTTAGAGCACTACTTCGGCGGAGCCGACGATTGGCACGGCGCCGGCGGGGAGATCCGCGTCGAACGGCCGCGGGTGCGCTGGAAGATCTTGGACGCCTGGCAGGCGGCCGCTGGCCAGCTGGGCATCGCCGCGATCGAGGAATTCAACCGCGGCGACAACGCCGGCAGCGCGTACTTTCATGTCAACCAACGGCGCGGCCGGCGCTGGTCGATGGCCGATGCTTTCCTGCATCCCATCGCCCACCGACCCAATCTCACCGTCTACACCCAGACCCAAGCCCTGCAGCTGCTGATGGATGATCAGGTCCACGAAGATCAGCGTCGCGGCGCCTGGACCACGGCTCAGCACCGCGCGACCGGCCTGCGGCTGCTCAAAGACGGCCAAATCGTCGACGTCCGTGCCCGCCGCGAGGTGATCCTGAGCGCTGGATCGATTGGCTCGCCGCACCTCATGCAGGTCTCGGGTCTGGGCCCAGCCCAGCTGCTCACGCAGCATCACGTGCCGGTGGCAGTCGACCTGCCTGGGGTGGGTGAAAACCTCCAGGACCACCTGCAGCTGCGAACGGTCTACCGGATCAAGGGAGCTCCGACCGTCAACACGCTGTACCGGAATTGGATCACCCGTGGAGGCATGGGGCTTCAGTACCTGATGCTGCGATCGGGACCCATGACCATGCCGCCCTCTACCTTGGGGGCTTTCGCCAAAAGCGATGCCGCGCTGGCCAGTCCCGATCTGGAGTGGCATGTGCAGCCCTTGTCCTTGCCCAAGTTCGGCGATCCACTACACCCTTTCGCAGCGATCACTCCCTCGGTCTGCAATCTGCGCCCGAGCTCGCGTGGCCATGTGCGGATAGCCGATGCAGACCCGCTGACCTACCCGAAGATTCTCTGCAACTACCTGTCCACTGACGCCGATCGTCAGGCCGCCGTGACCGGACTCCGGATGACCCGGCAGATCATGGCGGCGCCGGCGTTGGCACGCTACCAACCGCAAGAATTGCTTCCCGGCCCGCAATTGGTGAGCGACGAAGACCTGCAGCAGGCGGCTGGCGAACTGGGTACGACCATTTTCCACCCGGTGGGCACCTGCACGATGGGATCCTTTGATGCACAAGGCATCCCGAAGTCAGCCGCCTCGGTGCTCGACACTGACTGCCGCGTGTACCGCGTAGCCGGCCTTCGAGTAGTCGATGCTTCTGCGATGCCCACCATCACTTCCGGCAACACCAACGCGCCGGTCATGCTGATCGCAGAGCGCGCGGCGCGGGCGATCCTGGGATAAGGCGGCGAATTCTGAGAACTCCTCCAACGTGGCCTTCGCTATGGGTATACGTTTTCCCTTGAAGGGTCTCCGGCTTTCCTGAAGTGTTGGAAAGCATGAATCGCAACGTGCTCATCCGCATCTTTGCCGCCCTACGGTTCACTACCGGTATCGCCGCGTGGTTGGCTCCGAACACCACCGGTCGGCTCATCGGACTCAATTCCGGCCGCGATCAGCCCCTCACCACTCAACTTTTCGGCTCGCGTGAGCTGACGTTGGCAGTCGCGATCACCGATACCGCCTCACCACGATTGCAGACGCGAGCGCTGCAGCTAGGACTGCTCACCGATCTCCTGGACGTCATCGCCGCCGTGCGCGGGGTCCGAGCCCGCACCTTGTCGGCTACTGGCGCCATCCTCGCCGGAGGCGGCGCTGCATTTTTCGCCGGATTAGGAGTCGCGGCACTCAAAGGGCGAGCACAGTCGGCACTGAGTTCGGCCTAGCACTTAGGGCACCGTGCATTAACGACACCTCTGGCCGCCGAGTTTGCATAGTCGCTCAACATGATGGGCATTCGACTTGGAGGTGGTCAGAACGGGAAGGACGTGGGTGATGGGCTCTCACGACAAGGTTCGGGTTCGCGGCGCGCGCGAGCACAATCTGAGGAACGTCGATGTGGATGTGCCGCGCGACGCCCTCGTTGCGTTCACCGGTGTGTCGGGATCGGGCAAGTCCTCCCTGGCCTTCGGGACACTGTTCGCCGAATCCCAGCGTCGGTATCTGGAATCCGTTGCGCCATATGCCCGTCGTCTGATTGACCAGGTGGGCGTTCCGGATGTCGATTCGATCGAAGGCATGCCTCCCGCCGTCGCACTTCGACAGCAGCGCGGTGCGACCAGCACACGGTCATCGGTCGGTAGCGTCACAACACTGTCCAGCCTCATCCGCATGCTGTACTCACGGGCGGGTAACTATCCGGCGAATCAGCCGATGCTCTTCGCAGAAGACTTCTCCCCCAACACGCCTCAAGGCGCCTGCCCCAAGTGTCATGGCATGGGCCGCGTATACGAAGTGACCGAAGCACTGATGGTGCCGGACCCGAAGCTGACGATCCGTGAGCGCGCCATTGCCTCGTGGCCACCCGCCTGGTACGGCCAGAACCTGCGGGACATCCTGGTCTCGCTCGGCTACGACGTCGACACCCCGTGGGAAAAGCTGCCGCGCAAAGATCGCGAGTGGATCCTGTTCACCGAAGATCGCCCAACGGTGCCGGTCTACGCCGGCCTCACCCCGAAGGAAACCCGCCGCGCCATCAAGGACGACTGGGAACCCAGTTACCAGGGCACCTTCATCGGTGCGCGCCGATACGTTCTCGACACGTTCGCCACCACCAAGAGCGCCGGCGTCAAGAAGCGCGTCTCGCAGTTCGTCGGGAGCGGCCCATGCCCGGCGTGCCACGGAAAGCGCCTGAAACCCGAGGCGCTTTCGGTGACCTTCGAAGGTCTCGACATCGCCGCACTGTCGAGGCTCACGCTGGATCAACTCGCCGCGCTCTGCAGCACCGTGCTCAGCCCGCAGTGGGCGCCGGCCACCTCCGGTGAGGTACTCGACCAGAAAGCGCGCAAGTCAGCCGTCGAGGCCCGGGTCGCTGCGGGAGGGGCCGCACATACCGCCGCACCGGATGTTCGGCAGACGCCCAACATGTCGGCCGAAAAGCGCGCCGCGGCACAACGATTGGTGTCCGACCTTCAGGAGCGACTGCAACCGCTGATCGACCTGGGTCTGGGATACCTGTCACTGGCCCGGAGCACACCAACGTTGTCGGGAGGAGAGTTGCAGCGCGTCCGGCTCGCGACGCAGCTCTCATCTCAACTTTTCGGCGTCGTGTACGTCCTGGATGAGCCGTCGGCCGGTCTGCATCCTCGCGACCGGGACGCGTTGCGCGACATCCTGCAGGGACTCAAGCGCAGCGGGAACAGCGTCTTCGTGGTCGAGCACTCGCTCGATGTCATCGCCGCCGGAGACTGGCTGGTCGATATCGGGCCCGGTGCCGGCGTAGATGGCGGTCAGATTCTCTACAGCGGGCCGCCGGCGGGCCTGGCGAACGTCACTGAATCCGTCACGCGCCGTTATCTCTTCAGTACGGGTGCGCGGATCGATCCGCGCACACCACGGGACCGAAACGACTGGCTGGAACTCGCCGATGTGCGGCGTAACAACCTGCACGACATCTCCGTCTCGGTCCCCTTGCGCTGCCTCACCGCCGTGACAGGAGTGTCCGGGTCGGGGAAGTCGAGCCTCGTCGCGCACGCGCTCGCCGAGATCGTCGGTGACCACCTGGGCCGCCCCGTCCGCTTCGACGACTCGGGTGACGACGACCTACTCGCCGAGGCCGCGCCTCCCGCCTCGGGTGAAGTTGTAGGCGACCCCCGCGGCGTGCGCAGAGTCGTCTGCATCGACCAGAAACCGATCGGCCGCACCCCACGATCCAATGTCGCCACCTACACCGGGGTCTTCGACCACATCCGACGACGGTTCGCCGAGACCCCGGAGGCACAAGATCGCGGGTACAAACCCGGGCGGTTCTCCTTCAACGTCGCTGGCGGACGCTGTCCAACCTGCGAAGGCGAAGGGTGGGTGATGGTCGAGCTGCTGTTCCTGCCCAGCGTCTACAGCCCATGCCCGGACTGCCACGGAACCCGCTACAACGCCGAGACTCTCGCCATCCGATGGCGTGGACGCAACATCGCTGAGGTGCTGGAACTCAGCACCTCAGCGGCCCGAGAGTTCTTCGACGGCGAGGCCGACATTCTTCGAGCGCTGGAGGCCCTCTGCGATGTCGGACTCGGCTATCTCCAGCTCGGACAACCAGCCACTGAGCTGTCGGGCGGCGAGGCGCAGCGCGTCAAGCTCGCCGGCGAACTGCAACGCGCTCACCGTGGCGACACGCTCTATCTGCTGGACGAGCCCACTGCGGGACTACACCCCGCCGACACCGACCGGCTGCTCGCACATCTGCACCGACTCGTCGATGCAGGCAACACCGTGGTTGCCGCCGAACTGGACATGCGAGTGGTCGCACAGGCCGACTACGTCATCGACATGGGTCCCGGTGCCGGGGCGGCAGGTGGCCGCATCGTCGCCACGGGTACTCCTGCGGAGATTGCGGTGTGCCCGGACAGCGCCACCGCCCCCTATTTGGCTGCTGAGCTCGCCCACTGACCAATCCCTTTGGCACCGATCGTGATAACCGTGGCAACCTTCGAGTGTCCGTCCGCCGCGGTCGCGGCATTAGTCAGCGTGCAAGACGAAGAACAAGAAGCCCGCCCACTACAGCCCCGACGGTACGACCTTGCCGTTGATTGTCACCTCGACCTGGCTGGTCTTCGTGTTGTACGCGATCTGACCGTGCTCGAATGTCTCCACGAGCAGATCCCCGTCGGCGGTCTCGTCACTCGTGGGTGCACCCAACGGACCCACCGAGCCGTTGTCGCCGGTGACCGCGGGCACGCCGTCCGGATTGCGTGGGACATTCCAGGCCTCCCGGATCTTGCCCCGGGTGATATATGCAGGCGTGCCCGTCTCCTTGTTCTTGGCGGTGATCACCCCGCCCTGAAACTGCTGGAACACCACGCCGCTCTCACGTGCTCCCGCGTTGCGGTCACCCGTCAGTGGCTTGCCGAGAGCCTGCTTCTGCTCCTCAGTTGCCGACGCGTATTTGGCAGCGATCGGGCCGGTCAGCGTCACCTCGACGTCTCTCTCCCCGATGAGCTTCACTTCGGCAGGCGGGGCCGGGGCTACAGGCGTGGAAGTGGCGATCAACCCGACCTGAGGCGGCGCCGAGGTATCGACGCTCTGGCCATTGCTGCAGCCCACGATGATGAGAGCGACGGCGGACAGGCCGGCGAGTGCGGTATGGCGTGCGATCGTCCTCATGCAGTTCCCCTCACGTCTTTCATGTGGTGTGGGTCAAGTTACGGCCGAACCCTCGCCCGGCCGGGACTATAACCGAACCTCTTGAGTGGCGCAGGCGATCTATGGCCCGGTCGCCCCATGCGTGCTGCAGTCGATCGGCTTCAGAACGGTGCGAGCTTGGCCGGCCCAATCGCCTCTAGGTGCAGGGATATTGCCTGTTCAGCACGCAATTCGACGGTGGCGAGTAGAAGCCGGTCAGCACGCCTCGCATACCACCGGTGGCGGAACCGCCCGGCGGAATGATGCGATTCCAGTTCGCGGGTCCGACGACATAATGCGTGCCGTATTGCGCGAACGTGCTGCTCCACGTGTGTGAGATGGATTCGCCCGCCGGCAAGTCGAATTCGAGCCGCCAATCCGTCATCGGCACCGCGCTCGCATTGACGATGGTGAAGTGGGCGATGAAACCGGTCTGCCACGTCGATGACACCGACAACCTCGCGGCGGCCGCAGCCGCACGAGCTACCGGAGTGACCGCGAGTCCAGAGGCGGCAACTATCGACGCCGCCATCGTTATGTGAAGCGCTGTACTCCAGCGCTTCACATATTTGCCCAGTCCGGCCACAGCAGCCAACACTAAGGCCAAGCAATCGATATCGGCCCTCGCATCGCGGGTGCGCTGCGGGACCTTTGCTCAACTGAAACCATCGCGAAATTTTTGCCACCTACGCCGCACTCGTGGTTTGCCGAGGGTCGAATCGCCGGAAAGCTCCCTTCCCCCGCCGACGCGGCGGTGACACTGATGGACGTGACGATCGCCGAGGACGTCAAAGCCGAACGGGCGGCATTCGCGGAATCCCTTTTCAACGTGGGGCCGTCGGCTCCTACCGGGTGCGGTGAGTGGACTGCATTGGAGCTCGCGGCCCACCTGGCGGGTGAGGAGCGCAATGGTGGCGTGACGACCTTCATCGCTCGATCCCTGGTGGCACACGGTGTTTCGGTGCCGGCCCCACGAGCGTTGGTCGACACCACGCTGCGGTTGGAGCGCCGCCACGGGTTTACCGCACTGGTCAACCGGCTGCGGCGGCCTGTGCCGCGGCTACTGTTGCGGCCCCTGGTGGCGCCACTGGCCTTGTTCGAGTACTGGACGCATCACGACGATCTCATCCGGTCCAACAATGGAGTGCACACGGTGCCTGCGGCCCTGGTCGAGGTGATTCCCCTCGTACTGCGCTATCAGCTCAAGAAGCTCCCCAACGGTGTCCGGGTGACTGTGGGCACCCGCGACAGCCGCCACCAATGGTCGGTCGGGCCAAACTCGGGGCCAGAGGTAACTCTCGTGGGCGCTCCCCCGGACTTGGTGCGGTGGCTCTCAGGGCGTTCGGCGACAGGCGAAATCACCATGACCGGAGCCGATATCCCCGTGCAGGCACTCCGCGCGTTCACGGGCCAGGTATGACGGCCTCAAGGCCAGGTCAGAGGGCCCTCAGGCCACGCAGGGTCCTCTCGATCAGTTCACGCCGTTCGTCGATCGACGTCGAGTCACCAAGGGAGGCGTGCACCCGCAAGTGCCCCTGTGTCACCAAGTCGTCGACCAGGTATCGCGTCGCACCGAGCGGCAAGGACAGACGAGCGGCGATCTCTGCGACCGTACTGCCACGCGCGCACCACGTCAGGATCTGGCCCCGCACATCGTCTTTCGGCCACCGCGGCGAATTTCCCGTGACATTGAGCGCTTCCACCGGAGCCTCGAGTGCCAGTTCGACACCAGAGTCGATCCGGCCTGCCGTCGGTGTGTCGGGCGGCATCAGGGCTGACTCGTCCACGCTGGGCGATCCCTTGAACCAGTCGTCGGTCGGTTCGCCCTCCCCCTCCGATGGTTGAGGCGCGTCGGCATGCCTGTCCCGGACATCTGGTGAACGAGGCCGCACCTCTCGTTTCTCCAAGAACCGCAGGGCGTGGTCGGCGTGTACCGATGCGCGCAGTTCGCTGGAGACGACCTTGAGAATGGTGCGGTCGGTGTCTATGACAAAGGTGGCCCGTCTGACCGGCAGCAGCCGGGCCAGCAGGCCACGACGCCGAGCATGCCGGCCACGCCGGGCCTCCCCACCCGCCGCGACGGATCCACGCAACTTGGCGAACCTGCCTCGGCGCATCCCGAACAGCTCGGTTACAACGCCATCCGGATCCGAGAGCAGCGGATAGTCGAACGAGCGCTGTTGGGCGAAGTGGGCCTGTTTGTCGACGGTGTCCAGGCTGATGCCCACCCGTTGGGCGCCGACCTCGGCGAACTCGTTGCTCAGGTCCCGAAAATGACAGGCCTGGGCTGTACAGATCGGTGAGGACGCCAGCGGGTAGAAGAACAGCACAACCGGCCCCCCGGAAAGGAGCGCGGACAGTGACCGAGGCCGACCGGTGTGGTCACGCAAAGTGAAATCAGGCGCCCTCTCGCCCGCAATCATCGGCAAAGACTAACGCGGGGAGCCCTAGGCGACACGCGACTCCGAGAATTCCCTGCCGAGTCCGCAGGACCATGCGTGCGGACTGTCATTCCTGCTGGGCGAAAGCGCAATTGACGCGAGCGATGAAGCCGTAGCGCCCGGCGGTCAGGTGACCGGTTGCACGGTGGCGCCGGCAGCCTGGCTGTACAAGTCTGCAGCCGCGGTCATCGCGGTCTTGATGGTGTTGTAGTACTGCGTTCCGACCCCGCCGTGGTACTTGAGCAGTTGCGGGTTCTGCGCGAGGGTGGCCGCCAGCACGGTATCGCCGGTGATGCCGAACTTCTTGTACGCCTCGGTGAACCTGGCGATGAACCGGGCGATCGATTTGTTGGGGTCTTGGCGGTCGGCAACGGTGCCGAAACTGGCCTTCTCCTGGAACAAGCCGATGACCTCGTCAGCCGCGGTCCCACGGCCGCCATAAGCCTGCACACCGCCGGACGCGGTCGGGCGGAAACTGGACTCGATTTTCGCAGTGGCGATGATGGTCTTGATCTGGTCGTCGCTCAGCCTGGCCGCCCGGCCCTGACTCAGGATGGCCTTGACGATGTCCTGCGCGTTGGAGTCCTTGGTGACGACCACCGGGGCAGGAGGAGGAACGACGGCGACGGCCGGCCTGGGGACGGCGTCGCCCACCGGGCGCTCCTCAGTTGCAACCGCCCCATGCGGGTGCATCGGTGGAGAAACGAGCGTCGCACCACCGAGGCCAGTCGCAACGAGAAAAGCGCTGACGATCTTCTTGACGTGTTTCTGTTCTCCGAACGGACCTGTTGGTCTGTCGAATTTCGGCATGCTTTTGCTCTCTTCTGTGGGGGTGTGAACTTGTGTGGGTCCGCATGTCGGACACGGACACCCCCCTCCAACCCGTCTCTCTGCACCGAAAACAGGGTTGGACTGCGCACTGGTCACTCCGCGCCGATGGGCGACGATCCGACCAGATCCGCACCAGAAAAAGTTTGCCGCCTGCGTTTATTGCTGCGGCGACGCAAGAGTCAGCCGCGGCCAACACATCACACCTGCCGCAAAGATCCCCCCATTTGCGGCGATGTGGCGCGCATCACTCTGCCTGGTACTACTGCAGTGCGATAGTTAGCCACGGACTGTATTGGAACACCAGGGATATTGCAAAACCCCAGTACAGGACCGACACCGAGCGCCGTGTGCACACATGATCGACGATTGTCGCGCCGTTTGCCGATAGCCGCCGGAGAAGAATCTTTACCGGAAACCCCAGACGGCGAACGGCTGGCGGATGTCGTCAGTTGATGATCTCGCCTCGTTCGTCGGCGCGTATCGAGGCCAGTCGGTCCCGCCACATCTGTAACGCTTCCGGCGTCAGCCGCGTCCAGTCGGTCACTTCACGCACCACGCGAAGCGGTGCTGCGCTCCGGAACGACCGCGTGGGGTTGCCCGGAAACTTCTTGTCTGTGACGTTCGGATCATTCTCGAACGGCCCGGTGGGAACGACCTCGTAGATGTGCGGAGTCGCGCCGTCCATCGCTGCGACCTCTGCCGCGAGGCCGGCCCCGTCGCGCAAGGCAGTGAAGTAGATGTGATTCATGACGACCTCGGGCCGATAGTTCGAATTGAACCCGGCGGTCAGGTGCTCCCCGGGTTGCAGCTCCGCCTTCGTGCCGTGAAAGAACGGCCCCTCATCGAGTACTTCACCCACGAGCCGATTTTACGGTCCGCAGGGGCCCGGCCGACGCGCGTGGCGATCCGCGCCGAAAGTGACTGCGCTGTCGGCGAATCGATGACAATCTCCCGGCGGCTCCCACCCTATTGCGCTCGTAGGCTCTTGCCCTCGTGTACGAATCGGTGCACCGCGGCGATATCGGCGAACGGGCCGGCCGGAAGATTCTCGACGATATCCGTGGGCTGCGGATCCGCCTTCTCGGCGACCGATCACTGCAGGACCATGCATGGCGGACGGCAGCGTGACCACCGGCGACTAACCCGGCTGCCAACCATCGGGCGGATCCTCGCCCACCACACCGTCCACACTCTCGCGGATCAAATCCGCATGGCCGGCGTGCCGCCCGTATTCCTCGATCATGTCGCAGACGCTGCGCCGCAGGCTGGCTCGCCGACCATCCGGCCATTCCAGTTCCACGAGTTGGCCCAAACCATCTGCGGCAAGCGCCGTTTGGAGTCGGGCCCTGGATCGCGCCACGGTGTCATCCCACAACGCATAGAGCTGCTCTGGGGTGTCGTCTGCTGCCGAATTGAAGTCCCAGTCTGGATCGGTGTCCCAATCCGCGGTATCCCATGGTGAACCGATCGGCGACCCGTCGAGCACCGGGCCGAAGCGCTCCGCCTCGGCCCGCGCAAGATGCTTGGTCAACCCACCGAGGGTCAGCGAGGACGCACCAACTCGAGCCTGCAATCCCGACGAATCCAGGCCGCCCACCTTCCATCGGAAGGTGGCACGCAGCCGCTCCAGCGCGCCGATGAGGTGCTCTGCCTCTGTTCCCGCCAGCGGCGGCTCCCACGGACGATCATCGACCATCGCCCCACCATATCGACGCAAGTGGCTGGTGTTCAGCCGTCGACACCCAACAACTTTTCAGTTGCCGGCGACAGCCCGCTGTGAGGACGGCTACGGCGATCGCAGGATCACGACGGCATTGTCGATCTTCTTGAAGGAACTGAATGTGTCTGCCGGAACGCCGAATACCGCGGACAACACCCGAGGTGGAAGCCTGCTGAGGGACTCCCCTATACCGATGTTGTCTTTGTCTTCGGGCGCACTGGTGTTCTGGATGATGATGATGCTCATGTCGTCGGGGCCGCGGTTCTCGAAGTAGTGAAATGAACCCTGGGGCGCGAAAACGATGTCATTGACATGTTGGTCGAAGGCCTCGTAGTTGCCGTTGCCGTCGATGACGATCCAGGTCGCCACTCCACTGGTGACGATGTTGAGTTCCCACGCGCTGGGATGCCAGTGCGGCTCGCGGATACCACCGGGCTGCAACGTGAGCAGCAGGAGGCTGGCCTCCTGACCTTTCAGGATCGGAAAGTTGTCCTCGTTGGCTTGTTGGAACCAACCCCCGTCATGTGTGCTCTTGGGCGAAGCGCCGAGATGGAACAGGTGTGATTGCGATGTGATCGTCTCGGCGGGTAGGCGGGGGTCACCAAAGCGCGCAGCGTCATCGGACATTGGGATTTCCTTGTCAGGGCCATCGCCGGTGCCGGTGGAGATGATCAGGCGGTCAACGCCTACACCGGTTGCGGCCGCGGCGCCTGCCAGGCCCGCTCCGCCCAAGATTTTGCGACGATTAACCGTCACGCTCGGAGATTACCGTCGACGCTGACGGGCCGGGAGCGTGTTCGAGGAAGTGGCACGCAAGCGACGCGCCGGGCTCAGCAACCAGCGTGCTGCGGTATCGAGCGCAAACCCCAACAGACCGATGACGACGATGACCGCCACTACCTGGTCGTAGGCCAACTGATCGCGGGCGTTGAGGATCTGATACCCGAGGCCCGAGCGCACCCCGAGCATCTCGGCGGGCACGAGCACGATCCACGCGACGCCGAGCGCCAACCGTATCCCTGTCTGCACATGGGTGCGGATCGCGGGCAGGATCACCGCGATCAACAACTCCGACCGCGTGGCGTGGAATGAACGCGCCACATTGAGCAGCCCCGGGTCCACGGCGCGGACACCGGCCGCTGTGTTCAGCAGCACCGGCCAGACCGCGGCGACGGCGATGAGGAAGATCACCGGCTGATTGCCGATGCCGAACAGTGCCAGCGCAATCGGTGTCCAGGACAGCGGCGAGATCATCCGCAGAAAGGCGATGATCGGCCCACCGGCGCGTTCGGCGACGCCGGACAATCCGACCAACAGGCCCAGCGGTATCCCGATGACGGCCGCGACGGCCAAGCCGATCACCAACCGCCACAAGCTGACACCGAGATCGCTCAGCAGCACACCGCGGTCGATGAGACCTGACAGGGCCGGCACCACCCGCTGCGGCGCGGTCTGGCGCAGTAACGACTCCGGCCCGCTCAGTACCGATGTCGCCAGCCACCACAGCGCGATGGTGACCAGAATGGCGACGGACGGTGGTGTGAAGCGTCTCCACCAACGCGAAATGCCCTCGGATGCAGAGACTTTGTCGGCACTGACGATGGTCATAACGGTTGCACCTGTTCGGTTCGAGTGAGGTCGGCGGTCAGCCCGAACGCACTGGGCCCGCCATGGGAGGTCAGAGAACGGCGGACGAACCGATCCTCGACGAGTTCGGTGTGCACCGAGGCGGGGTCGAGCCGGTCCAGGAACCGGCGGTCGCCGTCGACAACAGTGTCGTGCATCGCCTCGGCGAGGCGACGGGTGAAGCTCGGGTACGGAAAGGGCTGGAAACCCAGACGTTGGGGCTGCCAGTCCGGATGCGTCAGCGGATAGGGCGGTTTCGGGTAGGTCAGCGCCAGCGTGATCGCCGGCGTCGGCTGCGGCAGATACTTGCCGCCCGTCAGCGCGGCTGCCGCGCCGGCCCGGTCGGCATCGATCCGCAGCTGCGCGCCCACCACCGCATCGGCCACGGCCTGCACGGCCCCCGGCCGGGATGCGATGACGTCGTCTCGCGTGACCAGCGCGCAGCAGGCGTGATCGCGCCAGACATCACCGAGGAAGGTGTGGATGTGGCCGATCTTCTTGATCTGAGCCACCGCATTGAAGGGGTCGGCCACCACGTATCCGCCCAGCGTGCCGTTCGCCAGCGCGGGCACCATGTCAGAGGGACTCATCACGATCAGTTCGACGGTTCGGTCCGTACGGGAAGCACTGCGCCGCACCACCGGTCGCAGGTCATGTGCCCGGAGCAGCTCCTGCAGCACGATGTTGTGGATCGACCACCAGAACGGGATGGCCACCTGGGCGCCGGCCAGGTCGCTCAGATCGCGGATGTGCGGTGCCACCGTCAGCGCCGAACCGTTGGTGTGGTTCCAGCCCAGCACGCGGACCCCGGCGCCCAGCGTGTAGCGCAGCTGGACGGCCATCGGCATCAGTAGGTGCACGACGTCGACCTGGCGCGTGATGAAGGCCTCGGCCAGCGCCGCCCAGCTGCGGAACAGCACAGGCCGTGCCGAGCTCACCACCCCGGCCGGGTACAACCCGGCGCTGTGGGCGATCAGGAGCGGTGCGGCATCGGTGATGGGCAGATAGCCGACCCGCAGGGCACCCTCGGCACCCGGCGGGCTGCTGACCGCGCTGTGCGCCAGCCCGCCGATACCGAAGAGACCTCCGGCCGCGGTCAGTCCGGCCGCTCCTGTCAGCAGGGAGCGCCGGGTCAAACGCGTCACCGCACCTCCACCGCGGTATCGGTGCGGTACTCGTCGAGAATCTCACTGCGGGTGGGGGTTCCGTCGCTGCCGACTGCCCAGTCGGCGCGAATGCGTCCCCCGTCGAGCAGCACGATGCGCTGTGCCAGCGACAGGGCCTCGTCCACGTCGTGGGTGACGAGCACAACGGTGATGTCGAGTTCGCGGGCCAGCCCGCCCAGCCACCCGACCAGATCCGCACGGGTGGCCGGGTCCAGTGCGCTGAACGGCTCGTCGAGAAGCAGCAGCTGTGGCCGGGTGGCGACTGCCCGCAAGATCGCGACCCGCTGAGCCTGCCCGCCGGACAACTCATCGGGATAACGCGCGGCGAGGTGATCCAGCCCGAACCTGGTGATGAGCTTCGCGGCGTCGCCGGCGTCGAACCCGCTCCGTTGCGCCGCGAACCGACGAGCGAAGGCCACATTCCCGGCGACGGTCAACCACGGCATGAGCAGGGGCTGCTGGAAGACCACCCCGGTGCGCGGCCGGGTACCGGCCCCGGACCAGGTGAGGGTGCCGGTGCTCAGGGCGTCCAGTCCGGCGCAGATCCGCAGCAGGGTGGATTTGCCACTGCCGCTCGGGCCCAGTACGGCGAGGAATTCACCCGTGCGGATCTGCAGATCGATATCGGTCAGTGCCGGTGTCTCTCCGAAGTATCTGGCGCCGTTGGCTATTCGTAGCGCGTGAGTTCCCACCGCAGTTGTCCTTCCGAAGGTGATTGCACGGGCAGGAAGGCGGTTTCCCGGAACCGCCGGTTGGTGGCGCTGCCCAGGGTGTAGCCGGCGCCGCCGGTCAGCGAGAGCTCCAAGCGGGTGACATCGACGGCCAGGCCCGCGGCATCCAGTCGCAGCCGGATCAGCTGGGCGATCGTTGCGCCATCCGGGTCAGCGGCCCAGCGGTAGAGCCGTGATCTGACGTCGGTGGCACGGGTGACCGCATCGTCGAGTTCGGCGCCGAACCGGGCCAGCGGGCCCGTGTGTGCCTGGGTGGCCGAGGCGACCGCCGCACGAGTGACGCCGGCGCAGAATGCGGTCTGCAACAACAGGAATGCGGGCCGGATTCCGGCCACGAACGCGTCCAGGTTCGGGGCCAGCACCTGGTGCGGTGAAACCCGAACGCGATCCAGCTGTAGTGAGGTGGACGCCGTGGCCCCGAGCGCCGTCAGCGATGGCGCGGGGTTGACTGTCACACCGTCGGCGCCGGCGTCCACGGTGACGACCAGGGTCCGCTCCCCGACGCGCACCGGCAGGACGATCAACGCGTCGGGAAACACGTTGGAGGCCCAACGAATCGGGCCACTGATCACCAGATCGGCACCATCGGCCGCGCCGGTGACCGGAACCTGGCCCAGGCCGGCCACCTGTTTGAGACCAGCCGCCATCGCGGTGACGCCTATCCGTTCCGCCGCGGCGAGGGCGCCGATCTGCTCGCCGAATTCGCCTTCTGACGCGGCGCGCAGGTACCGAATGGTCATGTGGTGCGCCCAGGTGGAGAACCCGACGGCCAGGCTTTGCACCGACACCTCGTCGACGACGCGGACGATGTCGCACAGTTCGAGGTCGAGCAGCCCGGCCCGGCCGAGGTCGGCCAGATCGATGCGGACATCGCTCCGCTGTTCGTCGAGATCAGCAGCCCGGGCAGCCACGGAGTGCGCCACCCGGTCCAGGGCGGACGCTGCGAGCGTGGCCGTCACAGGAGCGGTCCGTCTAATCCGTACAGACGGTCGATCGGGGTGCTCACCGCATCGCGAGCCCGCCGCACCGCGGCCTCGTCCGGCGCGTCGTAGAAACACAGGCATTTGTCCATGTCCTCGCGCACGTAGGTGCGCAGGAACTGGACCTCGGGCACGTCGGCGTACTTGGGAGCATTGGCCTTCTTGCGGGCCAGGTAGGACTCCATGTCCAGTTCGGCGGGCAGATCCCACTCGACCAGATAGCCTGCCCGCGGCCGGGCCGCCTTCAGCGCCGACAGATCGGCACCGACCAGCCGGACCTGATGCGGGCCTGCGATGGCGGCGGCCAGCTGTGCGGCGTCCAGCGTGGCCGCGTCGGCGGCGAACTCTGCGATGGCGAACACCCGCCGGCGGTGCGCAGTCACCTGGGCCTCGATCAATTCCCCACCACCGCGGGCGATCTCGGTATCGAGCGTCTTGAGCAGCTGTCCCACCCCGGCGTCATCGGTGGCGTCAGGGGTGAGTTCGTAGAGATACAGAGTCACGATGAAAGTCCTCGGCGTCGCAGGGGTGGAACGACACGAGATTCACATAGACAGACAGGTCTGTCTATCCGGTGTTCCGGGTTAGGCTGACGTCATGAGCACGCTCCAGGCAGGCACCACGGCGACGGCCGCGCCCGCGACGGGCACCGTCCCGCCGGCACAGCGATTGCTCGCCACCGCGGCTGAACTGTTCGCCAACCAGGGCATTCGCGCCGTCGGCATCGACCAGATCCTGCGCGAGGCCGGGGTCGCCAAGGCGAGCCTCTACAGCACCTACGGATCCAAAGACGCCTTGGTGATCGCCTACCTCGCCGATTTGGATCACGCTGATCGCAACCGCTGGGAACGCGCGGTCGCCGAGATCGATGATCCCGTGGATCGAATCCTGACCTTCTTCGACCTCGCCTCAGGTGCCGCGACGCGGCGCGACTACCGCGGATGTCTCTACGCCAATGCCGCTACCGAATACCCCGGCGTGGAGCTCGAACCCGTACGGGCACACCGCCAGTGGTTACGGGACACGATCGCCGCACTGCTGGATCAGGCCGGCGTCAGCTCCTCCGCGCTGCTGGCCCGGCGCATCCAGTTGCTCTACGACGGCGCTCTGCTGGGCTCCAAGCTGGACCGGTCGACCGAGCCGATCGTCGCAGCGCGGACGCTGGCCGAGGAACTGATCGGCCGGCCGCGGCACTGACGGACGGGCGGGACTGCCCGACATCTGTCACTTACCGGCAAACCAAGCCGTGACCACGCTGTGGGCGGCGGGCGGTTGCGCCGGTTGCCCAAATCCCGGCAGATCGCCAAGTTCGACGGTCCACGATGATGTGGACCGGTCTATCGGCTCGGAGTCCACCCTGGTAAGCGCAACCTGATTGGCGTCGCAGCGGTAGGCGCCGACGTAGCCGTCGTCACGACCACCCCACGAGCCGCCATTTCGGAGCCTGCAGTGAGTGCCGTCATCGAGAAGCAACGCGACAGGTTGGGGCGCAACGGGTGCGGTCACGGGGGCCAGTGGAGCGGCAACGTGAATGCGGTGCACTTCCTTTGCCCAGGGATCGTTCATGCAGAGCAGATCCAAGTCCGCGGCGGGCCAGCACACATCAGCGGCGTAGGCCGATGGCGCGCACCCGTAAATGTTGTCGCTGACAGCCGCGGGTGACGGTTCATCGCACTCAGCCGCACGGTCCGGGACGGCATCGGCCGATTCGCGGTAGCCGTTGGCGGGCCGACCACTGGAGTCCACGGCGATTTCGTTGACGATCCGAGTGGGCGTCATCCCCGCGGTGGTGGTCGCGTTGCCTTGACTCCGGTCACCATCGTGATCTCCTGCGCCACACGAGGTCAGTGCAAGAGCCATCGCGGCCGCCCCAGCACACGCGGCGAGGACAGCCAGGATGCGAGTCGCGCCGATCGGTCGCCGGCGGCCGCAGGTGTCGTCGTTCATCGGTCTCTCCCACATGTGCAATCGGCCTGCAGTGGGCATCTCCGATCAGCATCAGCCACGCCTCGTCTATCCGAACGCGTTTCGACCGAGATTTCGGTGCGCTCTCGCAATACTTAGCCCTTGCGCTAAGTGTTGTGGCGATGAATACTTAGCCTTGTGGCACAGTATTCAGCCGAACTCGACGAGGTCTTCCTGGCTCTTGCAGACCCCACCAGACGGGCGGTGATCCACCACCTCGGTCGCGGACCGGCGAGCGTCGGCGATCTGGCCCGCGAGGCCACGATGACACTCCCCTCGTTCATGAAGCACGTGCGGATGCTCGAGTCGACCGGGCTGATCCACACGGCGAAGGTCGGCCGCGTGCGCACCTGCAAGCTCAACCGGGCACGGCTCACGGTCGTCGAAGACTGGCTGGCCCAGCAGCGACGCATCTGGGAGGAACGCACCGACCGGCTCGAGCAATTCGTCACCCACCTCAAGGAGAAGGACCCGACATGAACCCCGATCTCGACCTCAGCATCGAACGGATCATTCGCGCGCCACGCAAGACCGTATGGCAGGCATGGACCGATCCGACCAGCCTGGCGCAGTGGTGGATACCGGCGCCGACGCTGTGTCGCGTCGAGCGTCTGGAGGTCCGCCCGGGAGGCGCGTTCGTGACGCGGATGAGCGATGACGGCCTCGCATTCATGCCGCATCTGGATGCGTGTTTCCTACTGGTGGACGAGTTCGAGCGGTTGGTGTTCACCAACGCCGTCGACAGCAGGTGGCGCCCCGCGAACCCCGCTCCCGTCGCAATGACGGCCGAGGTCACCATGTGCGACCACGCAGACGGCACCGACTACCGCATCGTCGCGCGGCACGGCGACCCCGCCGCCAGGCACCGCCACGCCCAGTTGGGCTTCGCCGACGGTTGGGGCACCGTCGCCGACCAGCTAGCGCGATTCACCGAAGGTGCGCAGTGACGCTGAAAGCGTCTTGGTGTCAACAGATTTGAGTGCATCCCATCCCGGGAGCCCCACCTCCTGGCTCTTGCCGCACCGCCACCGGTACCGTCACAACTTGTGGCTGCTGAATCGTTCCGTGAGGCCCCGGTCGATGACGAGGGTTTGCTCGATGTCGGTGACGGCAACCGGATGTATTGGCAGTGCAGGGGTAACCCGGACGGTCGCCCGGTGTTGATCGTTCATGGCGGGCCGGGGTCAGGACGATCGCGCAACGCTCACAAGTCATTCGATCCCGAACAGTTTCGCGTCATCTCGTTCGACCAGCGAGGATGCGGCGACAGCGTCCCCAGCGCTGCCGATCCCACTACCGACATGGGATTCAACACCACCGAACATCTCCTTGCCGATATCGAACTCCTCCGTGAGCATGTCGGGATCGATCAGTGGCTGCTCTACGGCGGGTCGTGGGCGTCGACGCTGATCCTTGCCTACGCTCAGCGTCACCCTGAACACGTTACCGGCATCATCCTGGTCGGAGTCACGATGAGCCGGCCACAAGAGATCGGCTGGCTCTACCACGGGCTCCGTCTGCTGTTGCCCGCCGAATGGGAACGATTCCGCTCCGGCGTGCCTGTCGAAGCGCGCGACAGCAACCTCGTCGAGGCGTATCGACGGCTGATGGAAAGTCCTGATCGCGCTACCCGCGAGCAGGCCGCGCACGATTGGTGCGCCTGGGAAGACGCAGTGATCGCACACGAAAACCTCGGCAAGCCAGGACAATACAGCGACAAGCCGGACACGGCGAAGTTGGCGTTTGTCCGTATCTGCACGCACTACTTCGCTCACAACGCGTGGCTCGACGACGGACAACTGTTGCGAGATGCCGATCGTCTGGCCGAGATTCCGGGAGTGCTGATTCACGGACGTCTCGACCTGTCCGGACCGTTGCTCACCGCGTGGGAACTCGCCCAGGCTTGGCCCGCCGCGAAGCTGAAGATCATCGACGACGCGGGGCACACCGGCAGCCCCGCCATGGCCGCGGCGATCGCCGACGCAATCGCGGGCCTGACCGCAGCCGGTCCGCCGAGCGACGAGAAAAACCGTTGGACGGGTCCACCTTCACGTTGATACCGTGCGCCTGAACCGTGAGATACCGCGAGGAGGTGAGACCCATGTACGCAGCAACCATGTGGGTGCTCCCCACTCGTGTTCACGGTTGAGGGATCGACGAAGGTGTCGCCGGGAGCGCCTGACACACGGCAATCCCGAAAGGCAACACCATGCATTTCACCTCGCATACAACCTCGAACGGCGTCGTTGAACGCACTTTCGCCCTGAACGGCATCACCGGTGTGCTCTGGTCCCCGGACTCCGATTCTCAGGGCGCTCCCCTGATCCTGGCCGGCCATCCCGGCGGCATGGACAAGAAAGCCCCGCAGCACGTGGCCCGGGCTCATTCCGCGGTGACCGCTGACGGTTGCCATGTCGCCTCCATCGACCTGCCCGGACACGGTGATCGGCCGCGGAGCTCACAAGACCAGCGCCGGATCGACGGTTTTCGCAAGGCGCGCGACGAAGGCAGTCCCGCGTTCGGTCGGATCCTCTCCGATTACTGCCAATCGGTGGCCGAGCGCGCTGTCCCAGAGTGGCAGGTAGCCATCGACGCCTTGCAGGCGCTGCCCGACGTCGGCGTGCACGCACCGATCGGCTACTCCGGGGCGTCACTGTCCGGCGCGGTCGGGATAACGCTGGCCGCGATCGAGCCTCGGATCACCGCCGCGGTCTTCGGTTGGGTGTCGGCGCACGACACTCTGCTCGACGCCGCAGAACGGCTGACCATCCCGATCGAGTACCTGCTCCCGTTGGACGACAAGGAAATCCCGCGCGAATTCGGTCTCAAGTTGTTCGACGCGTTCGCCTCGCAGGACAAGGTGCTGCACGCCTTCCCGGGTGGGCATCACCAGGTACCCACAGATGGCCGGATCGACACGCGGTTCTTCCCACGACACCTCGGAGCATTGCCAGGACGCCGTCGGACCCACATACTGACCTAGGCGGCAGGTCTTCCTGACAGGCTGAACCTGCCATATCGATGCAGTACGCATCTTCCATGCTCGGTCCGCAATCCACGCGGCGAGCGCGCCCTTGGGCCATTCCCCCGGCGCGGGCACCTCATCCCTCTCCGACGCAGATCGCGGCACCCGCGGTCTGTGTCGTTCAGCCTGACCGATCCAGACCACCCAACAGGTAGCAGAATGGAGTGAATTCACTTGATTACCAAACGAATTACCGATGGAGGAGAACGAGCGATCATCGAGAACATGCTCGACCGCAATCGCGAGGCGCTCATCGAAACCGTACGCGGTCTGTCCGACGCGGACGCCCGCCGACGACTCGTTACGTCGTTGACGACACCGATCTCGTTGATCAAGCATGCGGCCGCCGCGGAACGGATCTGGTTCCAACGATTCTGGGCGGGACTCAGCGAAACTGAATGCGACGGATACTCGAACCGCGACGAGGGCACCTTCGCCGTGGCCGACGACGAGTCGCTCGCCGACGTGATCGCCGAGTTCGAACGTGCCAGCCGCCGATCACGCGAGATCGCATCCCGTTTCGACCTCGATGACACCAAGGACAATCCCCGTGAGGGCAGGGTCAGCATGCGATGGACCGTGCTTGCCATGAGCGAGGAATTCGCGCGGCACGCAGGTCACGGCGACATCCTGCGCGAACAGATCGATGAGGCCACCGGGCGGTAGCCGAGCCGGGAAACTCCTTGACCTCAAGTGCGCTTGGGATTCTACGGTTGAGCCATGACGACGCAGCGTCCATCCCTGAATGCCCCGACCGCCGACGGCGATCAGGCGGTGCGGGAACTGATCGACCATCTCCAGCGCGGTGGTGAAACCGGGGACGCCGACGTATACGACGGGATGTTCGCGGCCGACATCCTATGGGGAACACCAAAAGGCATGGTGCTCAAGGACTATTCGAATCTCAACCCGATCCATCGTCGGATGATGAGCGGTCCCCCGGTTGTGCCTGCTTCGCGCTTCGAGCCGGCGCAGGTCAGCCATCCCGCACCGGGCGTAGTGGTTGCCCAGATTCGCCGCAGTGCGCTGGACGGTGGTTTCAGCGAGATGGCGATGTACGTCTTGGTTCAGCACGGCGGGAAATGGTGGGTCGCCGCGGCGCAGAACACGCCCGTCGTCGATACTCTCCCGCCGGTGTCGGCTCCGCTGTGAGTTGGTGGAGGGTCAGTCGAGACAGAACTCGTTGCCCTCGACGTCCTGCATCACGATGCACGACTCGTTGATGCCATCGGCAGCCAACAGTCGCACGCGCACCGCGCCCAACTCGACCAACCGCCAGCACTCGGCCTCAAGCGTCTCCAGACGCTCCTGACCGACCAGTCCGGTGCCCACGCGCACGTCAAGATGCACGCGGTTCTTCACGACCTTGCCTTCGGGAACGCGTTGGAAGAACAGTCTCGGACCGATGCCCGAGGGATCCACGCAGGCGTACATCGAACCCTGACGCTCCGGGGGCAGCGTTCGATCGAAATCCGCCCATGCGTCGAACCCCGGTGGTGGCGGAGGGACGACGTACCCCAGGACGGAACACCAGAACCGAGCGACACGCTCCGGATCTGCGCAGTCGAAGGTGACTTGGAACTGCCTGACCGAGGCCATCGGTCGACCATATCGGCGCCTGCCGACTCTGCCGTTGCCCGACACGTTCTGTTCGATCGACGGATGAATCTCGTGTCCGGAGGGCGTTCCCCGGGAAAGACAGGTCATTTCACCATGTCTTCCGGTACAGCCCCCAGGAGGAGAACGCATGAGCTTGGACAACATTTCACGCCTCGGAAGTCCCGTCGACGAGCTGGTGCCGTCGCGCTATGCGGTCCAGGTCGGCGACATCGAGGTGCTGGTGATCAGCGACGGGGTTCTGCCGATCACCGCGTCGACGTTGGCCACCAACGTGGAGCCGGCCGAGCTGTCGGGCTGGCTGGGCGACAACTTCCTGCCGCCCGAGGTGGTCGACTGGCCACTGAACGTGGTGGTGGTGCGTAGCGGCGATCGGACCATCCTCGTCGACGCCGGGCTGGGGCTGGAGTTCCCCGACTTCCCGCGGGCCGGCAACACGGTCCAGCGACTCGAGGCCGCTGGTGTCGATCTCGGTTCTGTGACCGATGTGGTCCTCACCCACATGCACATGGACCACGTCGGCGGGCTGGTCACCAAGGGACTCAAGGAGCGACTGCGTCCCGACCTGCAGGTCCACGCCGCGACCGCCGAAGCGGAGTTCTGGGAGGCGCCCGACTTCTCCCACACCGTCATGCCCCAGCCGATCCCCGACGTGCTCCGCCGGGTCGCGACGCAGTTCCTGGACGAATACCGGGGCCAGCTGCGGACGTTCGAGACGGAGTACGAGGTGGCACCGGGCGTGCTCATCTCGCGCACCGGCGGTCACACCCCCGGGCACAGCGTGGTCCGCCTGGAATCCCGCGGCGACAAGCTCACGTTCGCCGGTGACGCCGTGTTCGCACCCGGGTTCGATAATCCCGAGTGGCAGAACGGATTCGAGCATGACCCCGAGGAGGCCGCCCGCGTCCGGGTCCAGCTTCTGCGCGAGTTGGCGGCGACCGGAGAATCTCTGGTGGCCACACACCTGCCGTTCCCGTCCGTCTGCCACGTGGCGACCGCCGGTGACGTCTTCCGGTGTGTGCCGGCCACCTGGGATTACTGATCGCTTGCTGCGGTCGGCCGGCGCCTCTGCGGAGGGCGCCGGCCGACTCGCACCTTGATTTTTGACATCTACGTCAAACTTCAAGCGGCGTTGCAGTTTTTGCCAGCGAAGTTCGGATTTCCACCCGCAACCCCTGCGGAGCTGCGAGCATGGCGATGACGGTGCGGCAACGGCAAACGTCACGCCGGCCCGTTTGAGTCCCAGGCGAAGGAGCGGCAGATGAGTTGGATGATGGCTTCTGAGGCGCGAAACGCACTGACGAGAGCAGCCGTGGCGGCGATCGCGGGAGTGTTCGTGCTGGGCGCGGTCCCGGCGAACATGATGTCCGTCGCTTCAGCAGCACCCCGCATACCCGCCGCTCCCGAATCCCCCATCAGCCCGGACGATCCGGCGTGCGCGACAGAGGGGTGGAATCCGGACTGCTTCGGCGGCATGTACGACCAAGTGCCAGACGACGGAATACCCGGTGACAACGCTGCCGAAGGCGGCATACCCGCTCCGGCAATGGTGCCGAATGTCGACGGGTCGATGAGCCCGCCTGGGACGCCTGGGGCCATCTAGCCGCAACGCGTCCATCTCGGCCAACCCCGAAGACCGGTTCTGCCGGCCCTCAAGAGGCTCTTGCCGCTCGCCAGGCGGAGGTAGGCTATGACTAAACTCTAGAAAGAGTCATAGATATGGCGACGGCGTTCACACAGGACGAGAAACAACGAATCAGCGACGCCTTGCTCGACGTCGGCGAGCAGCGGTTCATCGCGCACGGTTTGAAGAAGACATCGCTCGACGAACTCGTCGCGGCGGTGGGCATCGCCAAAGGCAGTTTCTACGCCTTCTTCGACTCGAAGGAGTCGCTGTACCTCGAGGTGATGCTGAAGCGGGCACCGAGTGTGGCCGCCCGCGTCGCCGCCACGCTCGAGGCCCCGGTGAGCGAGGACGGACTCGTCGCGGTCCTGCGGGGCGTCACCGACGCACTGGCCGACGATCCCATGTACCGGCGGCTGATCACGCGCCCCGAAGAACTCGACGCCGTAACCCACCGCCTCGGCAGCGAGCAGATCGCCCGCGTCACACCACATCTGGTGACACCACTGCTCGACTATCTGACGACGGGCCAGAACGAAGGCACACTCGTCGACGACATCGAGCCCGCGGTCCTGCTCCAAGTCATCCGCACCATCGGCCTGGTGGTCATGCACCGCGACCGCTTCGAACCCGGCTACGACTCCGTACTCGATGCCACCATCCGCACGCTGGCGAGAGGAATGCTTCGATGAGCCTTCTGGACAGGTACGCCCGCATGGCCGGGATGAGCGACGAAGCGTGGCGCCGCCATGCCAATCCGTGGAGCGTGTGGACCAGATTCGCCGCCATTCCGCCGGCGATCCTGGCGATCTGGAGCCGCACATGGATCGGCTGGTGGGCACTGGTCCCGCTGGCGGTGGTCGCACTGTGGCTGTGGTGGAATCCGCACGCGTTCGCGCCGATCGACAAGCCGACGGCGTGGTCGTCGAAGGGCATCTACGGCGAACGGATGTGGATGCGTGATCGGACCCGGATTCCGCAGGGATTCAGCGTGGTCCAACGGATTTGGACACTGAACGCGGTCGCCGGATTCGCCATGCTCGTCTACGGCTTGATCGCGCTCCACGCGTGGCCGACAGTATCGGGTGCCGCGCTGATCGTCCTCGGTCAGCTATGGCGCATCGATCGGCTCGGGATTCTGTACGAGCAGTCAGGCGAGGAACCGTAGAGTCCTCGCGTCTACCCTCTCGTCGCAATGGCTACGAGCCCGTAGGCCACCGCAAAGCGATGACCAAGCCGTCCACCCACATTGCCCCGGCCCACGCTGACCTGATGGCCGAGTTGTTCACTGACCGCTCGGACGAGCTCGTCGTCACTGGCTCCCCCACCGACCAGGAGCACTCCGGTTGCACCAGGTGCCACCTGTTCCAGTCCCCTCATCACGTTACCGCCGATGACCAGCCTTTTCGCCGCGAGTCGCCAACTGCGCCATTCCGTTCCGGACATCCGCGACGTGAACGGCAGTAGGCCGCTGGGAGCCGAGGTCAGTAGCCACCCCGTACACCGGCCGCTGATCGGCTTGTCGAGAAACTGGCGACGGCCATGCTCATCCTCGACGAGTTGAACAGTGACCGCCGTGACCGCCTCCGCGCGTTTCGCGTACTCCGCGGCGCTTCTGGAGATGTCGAGGGCGCTGGAGGTGGCGGTGGTGAGCAGTTGCCCCGCCCCAGGCAGGACCACGCGGGATCCGTTCGTGACGACGTCCACGGTGCCACCGCCGATGTCCACCACCACGACGTCGTCGGTGACGCCGGGCGTGGTCACGGCCCCGACCCGCGCCGCAGCGGCCTCCGAATCGATTCGGGTGACGTCGACCCCGAGCGCTTCCCCGAGCTCATCGGCGCCGGCCGGCGGGGCCTCGGCACCGCCCATGGTGGCCATCACCACACTGTCGACGGTGACCGATCCCCGTCGTGAATTTGCTTGTGCCGCAATATCTGCCAAATGTATGGAATGAACCAGTCCGGTCGGTCCACCGGCTTCGGAGGCTGAATCGGACGTCCGCAGGGGTGGCGTGTCGCGCGCCGGCGCAGAGCTGTCGAGCGAGACGACGGCGCACGCGCTGTCGAAGAGCCGATCCGCTACGACGCGGGCGTCAACCCGTTCGTCGTCCCGCAAGCTGAACACATCGGCCAGCCAGAACGGGTCGGTGAGGTGCTGCAGTGGCGCCACACCCTGGCGCACCTCGACGGCGATCAGCGTCGCCGAAAGCAGCTGCCGCACATCGACATCGTCGACCACCGGCAGAGCGGTACCGAGCCGGTTCGACACCAGCACCGCCTCGTCGTTCTCCGTCAGCACCGCGACGACGTTCCGGCCATCCTCGATGGCCGCGTTCACCGCGCCGGCCACCTCGCGGTATCCCCGATCCCGGGTCGCGCAGGCGACGACCGGGCGACCGTCGACCTGGCCGAGACGGTCGACCGGTACAGGAACACCGACGCCGACGGCATCGCCCGCCGTGGTTGCCGCCGACCGGGTGGCGATGGTGAGGCGCCCGGTGCGCCGGGTCTCCAGCTTGACCCGTTCGACAGATGAGCGGACGGGACCGGTTGGGGCGAATGCCGCCCGCTCGATTGCCAGCCCATGCGCATCAGCCAGGCGTCGTGCCAGCTGAGCGGCGCCCTGGACGGCCCTCGGCGACCCCTTGCCGCCGCGCGTCGGTGTGCGCGCGCTGGCCAATACGTCGAGTTCGGCGCCCGCACTGCAGAGGACCACCTCGGTGGTGGAATTGCCGATGTCGACGCCGGCCCAAATGGTCATCGCAGCAGGCCGCGCCGTTGGTAGACCTCCGCGGCCTCACGGACGAACTCGGCGCAGATGTGCGCCTGCTGTCCGGCCAACCTCTGTGCAAGATCCTGCAACTCGGCGAAACTGGAGCGACCCGGTCGAAGGGCCTCGTATGCCGACAGCATGTCATCCGAGCTCAGCGCGGTCATCTCGGCCGCTCGCCGCAGATTCATGGCCAGCTGCGCCGATCCGGTGCGCTCGGCAGTCGCCGCCTGAACGAGCAGGGTCTCTCGGCTGATCCGGATGTCGTCAAGGACAAGATCCCCGTTGCGGGCAGCCTCGACGGTCACCTCGGCAACGCTCCGGCCGGAGTGTGAGGAGACGGTCATTGCGTGAACTCCAGTTCGATGTGGGGGTTGCGGTTCTCGTCGCGGTGTTCGGACTGCTCCCGCTCGATGGCGACCATCGACACCACCCTGGTGTGGTATCTCGCGGTGATCGCCTCCTCCGTGTAGGCGTTGCGCATCGGGGCCGGCGTAGCGCCCTTTGCGTGCCGACCGGCGTTGATCCCGATGAGCCGGTACATCTCCGGTGTGATGAGCGGTGCGACGCTGAGCAATTCGAGGTTGGCCAGTGGTGTGAGGTCACGCCGGTGGATGATCGTCGTGCCCTTGGCCTGGAGCCCGACCGCGATGCCGGATCCGGACAACCGAGCCGCGGACTTACCGATGGCCCCCAGGTCGATGCTGTCGGTGATCCGGACCAGGCGCGGTACGCACTGTTCCTCCTCGAGCCCAGCCAGAATCTGCTCCAGCGCGTCATAGATGGTCAGACCCGAAAGAGTCTGAAACAGCTTGGTACCGAACGCGGGTGAGACGCCGATGACGACCTCGCGGGGGTCGTCGCCGACCCCGGCGGCGCCGATTGCAACGAGCCGCTCCGGCTGGGCGAAGGTGGCCTGCTCCTTGACCAGATCGGCTACCGACCTCGCCTGCCGTACCGCGTCGATCTGGGCTTGGCGCTCCGCTGACGGTCGGTAGCCCGTCCCGGGTCCGCGGTAGTCGTTCGGATCTTGCAGCGCCGACAGTACATTCATCTCCTCGTCGAAGATGGCGGCGGTCTGAAGATAGTCGCCGGTGACTCTGGCCTTGGCCATGCCCAGCACGCGGTCGGCGAGGTCGGTGAAACCGGTCTCGGCGAGCGCGGTGACGACATCGAGCACGGTAAGCCCCGACTGGTCGATCATCCTGGCCGCGCTGAGCACCTTGACCCCGTCGGTCTGCGGAAGATCCTTGGAACCTTGCGCTCCCACAACGGCTTCCACGTGATCGTCGTCGAAGTCGGCGAGGCCGAGATACTCGAAAACCGCACGGGTGGCCTCGGCGGCCAGCCGCCGCATCGCCTCCAGCGTGGTCGGGTCGACCGACCGCAATCCCCCGTCGACGCCCCAGTCCCGCTGCAGCACCAGGTAGTCGTCGAGATCGTCGGCATTGAAGTTCGAAGGCCCGAACATGTTGTCGTAGGCGGATACGGACCCAAACCCGGAGAAGATGAAATCCGACCCGGACAACAGCACCGGCAACGTCCGGCTGGTTCGGCGCATCGTCGACTCGGACATCAAACTGTCGTTGCCGCTGCACGACTCCAGCCCGCGCAGCATGACCATCAGGTTCTCGGCGATCAGTTCGCGAACACCTCCGGGCACCGAGGCCGTGATGCCGGCACCGTCGATACCGCCGTTCTGCACACCCTGCGCTCCAATGCCCTTGGCCAGCGCCACGCACCGAGACTCCAAGTAGTTCATGGACTTTCGCTCGGCCTGGCCCATGAGTACCTCGGAGCCGGCCCCACTGGACAACCGCATCTTGATCCCGCGCGAAGCGTACGACGAGGTCAGGAACGCCTTGGACCACGGAGTGTCGTCGCCGTCGGTGAAGACCTGCTCGGTGCCGTACACCGACACCGTCTCCGCGTAGGACACCAGCCCGCGCACACCCAGCTCCAGCTCGCGCGCCTCCTCGACAGAGCACTGGGTCAGGGCACCGGGCGCGGGCACCTGGGAACCGATCAGCAGCCCCACCGCAACAGCCGGGGCATCGTCGAGCACCGGCACCGTCGCCTCCAGTTCCCGGAACCCGTAGACCACGGCGGTAGCCGCATCGGCGGCGATCAGCAACGGATCGTCGAGCCGATTGGTGACGTGGGCCTGATTCGCCGGCGTCCGGCGCGCACGCATCTTCATCATGGCCATCTGGATCTCGACCGGTTGCAGCATCGAGACGACGCGAGCCATCTTGGCGGGGGTCAGCCCCGCACAGACCCGCAGCACCCGCTCACGAGGCACGCTCGAATCCACGATCATCCGCGCCAGATCGGTCTCGTCCATCGCCATCGACCGGGGCGCCTCGGTGTGGTCGATGGCGTACCGCACGATGAACTCGTCGATCGTGTCGAAGCTCGCGGCCGGGGTCGAGTCCATCTCGAGCACGCTGCCGTCGTCGGCCACGACCCAGGACGGTGCCGGGTCGTGGGGCGAAAGGTGCGAGATCATCCCCAGGTCCGGGTCGGGCTCGGCGAACCCGTCGAGGTTGACGCGCTGCTCGTCCAACAGCCGAATGCGTCCCAGCCGGTGATCCTGCTCGATGTCGGTGCTGTTCAGGTGCATGCCCCTCGCCGTGCCTCTCTATTGCGTGACGAGGCTCAGCATTGACGCAACGGTGTCGGGGGAACAACGACCCGCGCGGAGCTTCCAACAACCTGTTTGACGCGGACGCCACCTCCGGCACCCGATGTGACCTGGCCTACAACAAGGTGTTGGAAAGAGCCGCCCCACTACTGGCCGACGCCACGTCCTTCTCGCAGACTTCATCCCCGGAACTCGACGAGCGGCGCGTCTGCCGCTCCCGTGCCAGAGGTCAGAGAGGATCGCCCATGTCCCAGGTTGTCGACGCGGACAACACAAGGAGTCGCGACACGTCACCCGACGGCCGCCCCGCCAAGCTGCGCGGGAACCTCGGTGTGCCCGCCATCGTGCTGATGGTGGTGGCCGCCGCGGCGCCACTGTCGACCATCGGCGGCAACGTGCCGATCGCGATGGTGCTCGGAAAGACGACGGGTATTCCGGTCGCCTTCCTGGTGGCCGGAGCGGTCTTCCTGCTCTTCGCGGCCAGCTTCGTCGCGATGTCGAAGTACGTCACCAAGCCAGGCGCCTTCTACGCCTACATCCAGATGGCACTCGGCCGTGCAGCCGGGGCCGGGGCCGCGGTGCTCGCCCTGCCGGCATACATGGCGACGCTGCTGGGCGTGGCGGCCTACGACGGCGTCATCCTTGCCGGCCTCATCGAGCGCTTCGGCGGGCCAGAGATTCCGTGGTGGCTGCTGACCGCGCTGGTACTCGCGGCCGTCGCATGGCTGGGCTACCGCGACATCGATCTCAGCGCCAAGGTGCTGGGGATCTTCCTGGTCTCCGAGGTGGCCATCCTGGTTGTCCTCGACCTGGTCATCGTGCTGCGGGGCGGTGAGCACGGAATCACCGGTGACTCCTTCACCCCGCAGGGCCTGGCCGGCGGAGTGGGAATCGCTCTGTTGTACGCGCTGTGGGGCTTCGTCGGCGTCGAGGCGACCGCGGTCTTCCGCGACGAGGCCAAGGACCCCGACCGAACGGTTCCGCGGGCGACCTACTGGGCTGTCGGCATCGTGGCGAGCTTCTACGCCTTCTCCAGCTGGGCCCTGATCGAGGGCAACGGTGGCCCGGACGCCATCGCGGCAGCCGAAGCCGATCCAGACAACTTCATGGTGAACACCGCCCAGCAATACCTCGGCATGCTGGGGCGCGACCTCACCACCGGCTTCTGGTTCATCAGCGTCTTCGCCTGCGCCCTGGCCTTCCACAACATCGCCTCGCGATACGCCTTCGCGCTGGGACAGAGCGGCGTCTTCTCGAAGCGCCTGGGCGAGGTCCACGGCCGCCACGGTGCCCCGTCGAACGCGTCGCTCGCCATCACCGTCGCCTCGTTCGTGGCCATGGGCATCTTCGCCGCGCTCCAGCTGGACCCGGTACTGCAGATTTTCGGCCCCCTGGGAGGCCTCGGCATCTACGCACTGGCGATCCTGTGGTTGCTGACGACGATCTCCGTGGTGATCTTCTTCCGCCGCCGCGGCGACTCGACCCGCAACGTGGTGTTGGGCTCGGCCGCCACGCTCGCCCTGGCCGGGGCACTGGTGCTGGTCGTGTCCAATCTGACCCTGATCGTCGGTGGTAGCTCAACCCTCGCAGCGATCTTCGGTGTGATGCCGCTGGTGCTCTTCGGAGGGGGCATGCTGCTGAGTCGGCGATCGACCGCAGACCTGGCCGAGGTCTGATCGACGAGGGCATGCTCGCGGACTCTCCGGTCCGCGAGCATGCCCCTCACGTGCTGCGAGAACGCCCGCGATTTGCTGGTACCGTCGAGCTCGGGGGTGTGGGTGTGCCGCCGCGGTCTCGCCGACAAGAACGACGAACAAGCGGACCGCAACGGTAGATCAGGAGAAGGCGCGACATGTCCCAGGACTCGCCGCTGAGCGTGGCGGCGGCCTTGACCGTGGCGCCGTTGGACCGGGGTTCCGTGGTCGCCGGTCATCGCGGCCTGACCCGTGAAGTCACCTGGGTGGACATCATCCACGCGCCTGCGGAGTCCTTCATCCGCCCCGGCGACCTGGTGTTGTGCACCGGCGCCGACATCCGGCAGCCCGGCAACCGGGAGTTCCTCGCTTATCTCGTGTCCTCCCATGCGGCGGGGCTCATATTGAGCCCTCCCCCCGAGGTCACCGTCCGCGAACTCCTCAGCTCGCTGGTTCCGCTCGCCGATCGTCATGAGTTCCCGGTGGTACTTCTGCCATGGGAGATCGCCTTCGCCGATGTTCAGAAACGCCTGCTCCCACTGTTGAGTCCCGCAATTCCCGGCGCCCAGGTCGAGATGGCCATCGGACGGCGCCAACATGACGACGCCGGCTGGAACGACCTTGCCTCGGCCTTCGGCGAAGCCCTCGACGAGTTGGCGCTCTCCGCCGGTGTCTCGGTGCATTCCTCGGTCACCGATGACCTCGTGATGTGCCACTTCTCCTCGGCCCCGTCGGCCTCCACCGTCTCCGTGTTGGTCGCGTCCGCTCAGCGGCTGAGCGCGCTTCCCGACAATCTCGTGAGTTGGGCACTGCTCCCTCCTGTCCACGGACAGTCGGTCCCGGTGACGGCACCGGTACCGCCGGCCCTGCCCGGCCGGCCGGCCGGCTCGCGTCAATTCGCTGAGGTGCTGCGCCAGGACCCACAGTCCATGGCGACCATCCTCGAGACCTTGCAGCCGCTCATCGACTACGACAAGACGCGCAGAGGTCAACTCGTCCACACGTTGGAAATCCTCCTCAACGAGGCCACCAACATCAGCGCCGCAGCCAGAGCGCTCTACCTCAACCGGCACTCCCTGATCTATCGGATCAAGCTCATCGAGGAACTCACGGGCTTGTCACTCAAGGACCCCGCCGACCGCTTCCAGTTGGAGGTCAGCGTTCGCGTGCACCAGATCAATGAGGCACGCATCGACGGTCAACATCCTGGGCCTGTGACGACTGCTTGCTTTCCCTGACGGGTCGCGGAGCGTTCCACTCCCCTTTTTGCCGTCCCACGCCCGGCAATGATTCATCCTTCTCTGAATACATCAGAAGATGTACAGTCAGGTCGTGGAGACGCTGACCCAGGTGGCGGTATTGGCTCGGTTCGGGCATGCCCTGTCAGATCCGACCCGGTCCAAGGTCCTGCTGGCGCTCAAAGATTCACCCGCCTATCCGGCCGACCTCGCCGAAGCGGCGGGAGTATCCAGGCAGAGCATGTCCAATCACCTTGCCTGCCTTCGTGGTTGCGGCCTGGTGGTGACTGTTCCGGAGGGCCGCCGCACCCGCTACGAACTCGCCGACCCCAAACTGGCCCACGCGTTGAACGATCTGCTTCATGTGGTGCTGGCCGCCGACTCGGAGCACTGCCCGAATGCCGCGTCGGACGGGTGTTGCTGATGGCGTCTGACCTTCAGCAACCACCCGCTGACCTGGGCCCGGCGCGACGGGCGTTGCTGCACCGGCGGATCCGATGGTTCGTCGGGGCGACCATCACCTACAACGTGATCGAGGCGATTGTGGCCATCGCCGAAGGCGCCAGGGTGTCCTCGACCGCGTTGATCGGTTTCGGACTCGATTCGGTGATCGAAGTGTCCTCGGCTGCTGCGGTGGCATGGCAGTTTTCGGGCTCCGACCCGGAAGCCCGAGAAAAGACCGCACTGCGGATCATCGCCGTGTCGTTCTTTGCGCTGGCCGGCTACGTCACGGTCGAATCGATCCGCTCGCTCACCGGAGCGGCCGAGGCCCGGCACTCGGCAATCGGCATCGCACTGACCGCGGCCAGCCTGATCGTCATGCCGGTGCTGTCCTGGGCTCAACGCCGGGCAGGCCGTGAGCTGGGCTCTCGATCGGCGGTCGCCGATTCCAAGCAGACGCTGCTCTGCACCTACCTGTCCGCCGTGGTGCTCGCCGGGCTGGTCGTCAACAGCCTGTTCGGCTGGAGTTGGGCCGACCCGATCGCCGCACTCATCCTCGCCGGTGTCGCCGTCCACGAAGGGCGCGAAGCGTGGCGCGGCCAAACCTGCTGCAACACAGCCATTCCCGACACCACCGCCGGAGAAGACTGCTGCCTGGACTGCGGTGACTGACGGAGCAAGGAGATGATGGTCATAGCCGTCTCGGCACTGATTCTCTACCTGGTTTTCGCGGTGCTGGGGTTCGGGTGGCGCAGTTGGGTCCAATACCGACAAACCGGGTCGACCGGGTTCCGGGGCATTCACGGACAACCCGGCTCGCTCGAATGGCTGGCCGGGGTCGGGTTCATCGTCGCGATCGCCGTGGGCGTGGGCGCTCCGGTCGCGCAAATCCTCGGAGTCCTCACCCCGGTCCCCGTCCTGCAGGCTCCGTGGATTCAGGCGCTCGGGACAGTGTTGGCCGTCGTCGGAATCGTCGCCACCGTCTACGCCCAACTGGATATGGGCGAATCCTGGCGAATCGGCGTCGATCCCGACGAGACAACGACGTTGGTGCGTACCGGTGTATTCGGAACTGTGCGCAACCCGATCTTCACCGCCATGCTCGTGTTCGCCGCCGGCATCACCCTGATGACGCCCAATCCGGTCGCGCTCTCGGCCTTCGTCGTGCTGTTGGCCGCGATCGAACTGCAAGTCCGGGTTGTCGAGGAGCCCTACCTTCTCAGCGCCCATGGTCAGGCGTATCGCGACTACCGCAGCGTCGTCGGACGTTTCCTGCCCGGTATCGGACGGGACGAGAACTCCGATCGATAGCGCTCGGCCCGATCACACGTTGACGTCGAAACCCAGGCTGACGTCGCAGGCGGCCTGTCCGCCACGAACGCCCCAGTTCTCCAGCGCGCTCTCCCGCAGCACGATCGTGATGTGGTCGGCTGGGATGCCGACAGCCTCCAGGCGAGTGACGATCTCCCGGTAGAGATTTCGTTTGGCCGGTACCGATCGGCCGGCAAAGCAGTCGATGGTCACAAGCGTGTACAGCTCAGGCTTTGCCAGGCCCGGCGAATACGAGAGCCGGTGTGGTTCATGGGATACCAACCGGACATGCTTGTCGCCGGGAGGTATCTGGAATGCGGCCACCAGCGCATCGTGCACCGCGTCGATGATCGCGACCTCTTCCGATTCGGTGTACCGCCGTCTGACCTCGATGAGCGTGCTGGGCATCCGGGAATCGTCACACATCCGCCGTCTGCCCGTCATGCCATTTTCGCCGGACGAGCCCCAGCCCTGAAATACCGTGCTGGGGCTCATGTTCCGATCGTTATGCCTGCAACTGCCCCAAGGTGACGTCCACAGTGCTCGATGCCCCCGACTGGTCCTCGTAGGTCAGCGTCACGGTGTCGCCCGGCGCCTTGGAGCGCACTGCGGCGACCAGGGCATCTGGACCGTCGATCACCTGGTCGTCGAGTTTGGTGATGACCGCGCCGTCGGGCAGGCCGGCGGCGGCGGCGGGGCCGCCTTCGACGACACCGGCGACGGCTGCGCCCCGGGCGCCTTTGCCGGAGAGCTGGACACCCAGCGAGGCGTGCTGGACCGTTCCGGTCGAAACCAGTTCGTCGGCAATGCGTTTGGCCTGGTCGACCGGGATGGCGAAGCCGAGACCGATCGATCCGGCCTGCCCGCCGCCCTGCGAACCTTGGCCGCCGCCCAACGATGCGATCGCCGAGTTCACCCCGATGAGGTCACCATTCATATCGACCAGCGCACCGCCGGAGTTGCCCGGATTGATCGCCGCGTCGGTCTGAATCGCGCTCATCACCGACTGCTGGCCGCTCTGGCCGTCACCGGTCGCCACCGGGCGATCCAGCGCGCTGATGATGCCGGTGGTGACCGTCCCCTGCAGGCCGAGCGGTGAACCGACCGCAACGACGTTCTGCCCCACCTTCAGGTCCTTAGACGAGCCGATCGAGATCGGGGTGAGCCCGGAAACGTTCTGCGCCTTGACCACCGCGATGTCATCGTCAGGGTCGGTGCCGACGACGGTGAACGGCACTGTGCGCCCGTCGGACATCGTCACGGTCGCCTGCATGGCGCCGCTGGTCCGGCCGGAGCTGTTGGTCGAAGGCCCGCCGGGCGAATACTGGTCGTCACCGGGGAACTGGCCACCGGGAAACAGGCCCCGCGGGAAGCCGGGGTACTGGCCGTCGGGTGACGCCTCGGCGGCCATCGGGCCCTGACCTCCGGCGCCTCTGGCGGCGGAGGCGACGACGTGGTTGTTGGTGAGGATCAGGCCGTCTTCGCTGAGGACGATGCCGGAGCCTTCCTCGCTTCCCTGTCCGGTTTCGATCTGCAGCTTCACCACGCTGGGCAACACCTTGGCCGAGACCTGTTCGACCGACCCGGCCGGTGCTGACCCCTTCGGCTGCGCCGGAGCGGATCCGGTGATGGGCGAAGGCTTGCCGACGCGGTCAGCGACCGGCGCCTGGGCCACGGGTGCCGACTGTCCGGAATGATCCACCACCGCTACCGCCGCGACCGCGCCCGTAGCCATGGCCACCGCGGCCGTGCCGGCGACCAGAACACCGACGCGGGACTTCTTCTTCGGCTGTGCGGCTTCCTGTCCCCGCGGTGCGTCGACGAGCGGCGCGTCGAATTTCTGGGTCATCTCGGGGTGCAGCCCGTAGTGCGGGTACGGCTGCTGATAGCCCTTGCGGCTCCAGGGACTTGGATTCCGTTGATCCGCCTCCCGTTTCGCCTCCCATTCGCGGTTGCTGTTGTCCGACGGCATCCCCGACCATTGATTCATTCCGTTTGCTTCTTCCTTGCGACACCGACTCATATGCGCCGCGCCGGCGCCTACGTAGATGGTGCAGCCTCGCACTGAGGGTTTGCTGAGAGTGAGTTCAGCGCCGCCCAAGACTTTTTCACGCCGAGGGAGGAAATGTGCGGTATCCGTCACCCGTGCGCTCCGTCACACGCTGCGGAGGCGACCGGAGTGAAAGCCCTACTGCGGCAGGAACGTCCCCAGCCGCGCCGATGCCAGTACCTGTTCGGCATCGAACTGCTCGAAGGTGCCCAGCTGAGCAAAACCGAGCCGGTCAGCCAGTCGAAGCGCCGCCAGGTTTGCCGTCTGGGTGACGATCACGATCGGTTGGTCGGCGAGTTGCTCTGCGGCGCAGCGTAGTAACGCGCGACAAGCCTCGGTCGCATAGCCCTTGCCCCATGCACGTGCCCGAAAGACATAGCTGAGCTCCAGCTCGCCGCCGCCTTCGCTCACGTGACCGGGCAATTCCGGATCACGTGGACTGAGCGTCACCACGCCGAGCATGTCGTCGGATTCCCGGTCGGCCGCGATGTAACAGCCGTCGGCCGCCAACAAGGTTGCCGCGCCTACGGTGGCCACCGTCGCGCGCACCTCCGCTTGGGCGCGCGGCCCGCCGAGGAAGCGACGCACCCGCTCATCGGTCTGCGTCTCGACGAGCCCCTCGCCGTCGTCGTCGCGGCCCTTTCTGAGCAGCAATCTGCCGGCCTCGATGCGGGTGGCGGTGAGTGTGGGCTGGTCGTCCATTCGCGCTCGATCAGCTCCGGGGCGAATGTGCGATCATCCCAGCGGATTGAGCACCAAGGTGCACAGCCGTGGCAGGTTCCTCAGGGGAATCCAGACCATCACCTGGCGGCAGGTTCCTGTGGCCTGGCCGATGGGGCCCCCGCAGACGGGCCAGGCGCCGAGGCCTTGAGTCTGCAACACGTTGCGTGCGACGCGAATCTGCTCCTCGCGGCTCGCCATGGCGGGCGATCCGATGCCCCCATGGGAAGCCCACGTGGCGGGAGTGAACTGCAGCCCACCGTAGAAGCCGTTGCCGGTGTCGGCCGCCCAGTTGCCGCCTGACTCGCATTGCGCCATCGCGTCCCAGTTCGGTTCGGCGCCGGCAGTCGGAACCATCAGGAGGTTCTGAGCCAGGGCGATCGCACCGATGAACCCGAAGACGGTGACGACCTTGCGCACGCGCATGTCGATCCCTTCCTGGCGGCGGGCACTGCCTGTGCACGCCGGTAATGGCGGGACGAAAGACTATTTGCAGCCCATCGTGATACAGAGTTTACCGATGGGGCGAAAGTAAAATAGCCGTGCTAGAGAGTCTAATTATCTTCTTTGAGTTTATTTAATAGTTATGGGCTTCTAGTGGCCGGTGAGGCATGTGGGACCACACCTGCACGCCCTGTAAGTACAGGTCAAACGCCAACCTGGCCCGCGGGGCGATCCATGGACATGCGGCCCCTGTTTCATAAAATTTCGCCGGGACCACTGTGGCAATTGCAACCTACTGTGAATTCAGTTTCCAGTGCGATAGCAGTGAAAGAATTGAATTCTGGTGCAGATGTGACAATTGTGAAAGGTGGGGTTCCTGTTACAGGTCAGTGTTCACGATGTTGGCGGGCCGCAGCCGGGCGATGATCCCGTCGAGATCGCGGAGGAACATGTCGGGACGGAAGACGTGGCCTCCGGGCACCTCGTGCGCTTCGAACGGGATGCCTGCGCGGCCGAGGAGGTCGCGGAATTCGCGCTGGCCGGCCAGCACCTGCGTCTCGTTCACGCTGTCGAACCAGTTGAGCGGATCGGGACTGGTGCCGGCGACCAGGAAGATCCGCTTGTTGCGATAGCTCTCGATCCGCTCGACCGGGTTGTCGGCACTGACCCTGGCCTGGTCCCAGAACGGAGCGCCGTAGACCGTTCCGCCGCCCAGATCCAGAACCGCCGACGTGATGTTCGCCCAGTGCACCACGAGGCCGAAATCGCGGCGCAGACTCGCCGGACCGGAGTGGGCACTGACCGACGCGAAGTGGCCGTAGTACTTGGCCGTGTACTTCAGCGCGCCGAAACCGCCCATCGAGAATCCCCCGACCGCGCGGCCGTCGTACTCGGCGTACGTCCGGAAATTCGCCTCGATCCACGGCAGCAACTGCGCGATGTGGAATGTCTCCCAGTTGCGCGGTCCGACGAATGAGGTGACCGGGTTGGAATACCAACCGGCGTGCCCGCCGTCGGGCATCACCACGATGATCGGCTTGCCTGCCGTCCAGTCGCGGATCCCCAGGAAGTCGAACTGACGGAAATCGTCGGCACCCCCGTGGAACATGTACAGAACGGGATAGGTGCGGCCGCTGGTGTGATAGTCATCGGGGAGCAGAACGTTCACACCGGGGTTCCAGCCGACGGCGGCGGTCTGGAATCGGTAGTACCACAGGCGAGGATCGTTCTCGTTGCGGTCGACGATCCGCAGGCCGAACCCGTCGCTGCGACCGCTGAAGATGACCAGCGCCTGTCCCGGGGTGATGTGGCCGGGGTCGGGGATGCCGTTGACACCGGCGATCGGTGGGTAGAACGAGGCGTCACCGTAGAACCGTGATGCCAACGCCGACAACGTATCCCCCGGAGCAACCGTGTATCTCTTGAGTTCCGGGACGATGAGCCGTTGCCCCGGGCTGAGGGCGGCGCCCTCGGCGATCCCATTGGCGGCGGCGATCAACCGGGACAACTCCGCATGCCCGTAGAAACGCGAAGCCACGGCCGACAACGTTTCTCCGGGGGCGACGGTGTGCCGCGCGTAATCGGGAAAGACCAGCTTCTGCCCGACGTTGACGACGTCCGGATTGGGAATTGCGCTGGCCGCAGCGATCAGCCGGTACAGTTCCGCGTCTCCGTAGAACCGCAACGCCAACGCTGACAGAGTCTCCCCCGCCACGACCGTATGAATCCTGACCATGGGTCCCCTCCTTCAGTTGCAACACGCTCTGGTTTACGACGAGTCCGGTTGCCCTGATCTCCCACAAGTCTAGGCGCCCGGTGGCGTGAAACGGTTGACTTCTAAGGCATTACGGATGTTCGACACGTACGCTCCCCACGTGTACGTCGACGTGATGACCGTTCCGCAGCCGCTGGCAAAAATCGGCGACCTTGCCCGCCGCACCCAGTCCGCCGGGTTCTCGGGGCTCCTGCTCACCGAAACGGGACGCACGGCATATCTCAATGCGGCGGTCGCGTCTCAGGCGGCTCCCGGGCTGGAACTGTCGACCGGTGTCGCCGTTGCCTTTCCGCGCAGCCCGTTCATCACCGCGGCGTCGGCCTGGGAACTTCAGGAAGCAACGGGCGGCAGGTTCCGGCTCGGCATCGGCACCCAGGTCCGCACCCATGTGGTCCGGCGCTACGGGATGCCCTTCGAGCATCCGGGGCCGCGCCTGCGCGACTACGTGCTGGCCGTGAAAGCTTGCTTCGCCGCCTTCCGGACCGGCAAGCTCGATCATCACGGCGACTTCTACGACCTCGACTTCATCACTCCCCAGTGGAGCCCCGGGCCGATCGATGTACCAGATCCCAAGGTCGACATCGCCGCCGTGAATCCGTGGATGCTGCGCATGGCCGGCGAGGTTGCCGACGGCGTCCACATCCACCCGATCGGCGAGCCGGGTTACATCGCCCGCCACGTACTGCCCAACATCGCCGCGGGTGCGGCCGAGGCGGGCCGCTCCCCCGACGACATCGCCAAGATCGTCCCGGTGATGACGATCGTCGGCGACAGCGAGGAAGAACGCGCCAACGAGCGCGAGTTCGTGCGGGCCAGCATGAGCTTCTACGGGAGCACGCCGAACTATGCGTTCATCTGGGACGAGGCAGGCTTCGACGGCACCACCGCACGCCTGCGGGAGAAACAGAAAGCCGGTGACATCGCGGGGATGACGGCGCAGATCACCGACGACCACATCGCCGCCTTCGCCACCGAATCGACCTGGGACGGACTGACCGAGGCGTTGAGCGCCAAATATGCCGGAGTCGCGACCCGCATCGTGCTCTACAACGCGCTCGGCGGGCCGGAGCGTTTCGAGCGGTACGGCGAGATCGCCAGGCGGTTGGCGGCGGCATGACGCCGGTCACAACCCGCATCTGTAGCATTCTGCTACGCTTGTTTCAGACTGCTACAACGGAGGCTCGTCATGACTGACACCGCAGATCGGGTGACCCGGTTCGCCGCGGACCTCATCGACAGTGCGGCCGCGGAAGGCGCACGTCAGAGCCGGTCAGCCAAGCAGCAGCTCGACCACTGGGCCCGCGTGGGCCGTGCCGTGTCGAGTCGGCACAGTGCAGCCCGCCGCAAGGTGGAAGCCGCCCTGGCAGGCGATATTCCACTTCGGGAGTTGACCGCCGAGGAAGGCGCGGTGTTCGACGCCGAGATCGCCGCGTCCATCGAAGAGAGTCTGGCGCGCGCCGACTACGGCAAGACGCTGGCCGCCCGCGGCATCACCACCGTCGCGCTCGACGAGAACGGCGATATCGTGCAGTACCGGCCGGACGGCAGCACCGCGGCGCTGGCACAACAGCAGTGATCGCGGCTTGCACTGACACGGACCGTACCGTCGCGCGGTGAAGCGTCTCGATCTCGTCGTCGGATGCAACGGCGCCGGCAAGTCCACCTTCGTCGAACTAACCCTCTCCCCGCTGCTCCCCGGTAGCCCATTCGTCAACGCCGACGAAATCGCCAAGCGTCGCTGGCCCGAAGACCCGGCCCCGCACTCCTACGAGGCCGCGTTGGTTGCCGCCGAAACCCGGGCCAAGCTCATCGAGCTCGGCGAATCCTTCATCGCCGAGACCGTGTTCTCCCATCCCTCCAAACTCGAGCTCATCGACGAAGCGCACGCCGCCGGCTACACCGTGATCCTGCACTGCATCCTGATCCCCGAAGACCTGGCAGTGCTACGAGTGCACCACCGGGTGCAAGCCGGCGGCCACCACGTTCCCGAGGCAAAGATTCGTGAACGCTACCAACGACTTTGGGACCTTGTCGCGATCGCCGCGATGCGGGTGGACTCGGCGACGTTCTATGACAACAGCACCATAAGAGGCCCGCGGATCGTCGCCCAGATCGCCGGCGGATTCGTCGTCGGATCGCCGTCCTGGCCGAAATGGACACCGGCGGCACTCAATTCCCGGTCGGTGGAAGGCAGCGATCACTGAATGCCGGTCAGGTCCCCTCGAGTCGGGCCCGGACTGAGCGCATGCGTTCGGCCAGTGACTGCTCGTCGATGATGTTCCTGGCGACCAGCGAATGTGTCAGTGCGGCAAGCTGGTTCTCCGGGTACGGCAGTGTCACATACACCTCGTTGACCAGACGGTCCTCATCGTCTCGGCGCGTGAGCAACGGCAGAGTCACTCCCTCGTGATCGAGTGCGTCGCACATCCCGTCGAGACTCGACTTCCACGGCGGTACCAGGTTGGAGACGCCATACTTCTGCGCCATGCGGGGCCACACCTGTCCGCGCCCGACAAGCTCCTCCAGCGTCCGCACCCTGACTGTCGTCACGTCCTCTTCGTCTGTCATCGGGTGCCCCTCAGTATCCTTCGGCCGGCCGGACCGCCGCATGTACCGGACGCTGCGCATTCGTCGTCACGCCGGGCTTCGGCAAGGCGACACCGATCATGCAATCGCGGGTGACGATCTCGGCGAGCTGCTCCTCGGTCCAGCCCTCGGTTCCGGCGGGACGGACCGGCAGCACCATGAAACGGCGTTTGGAATTGGAGTCCTCGATACGGATCTCGACATCATCGGACAGGAAAAGACCGAATTCCCCGAGTACCTGACGCGGCCAGCGCACGATGCGGCGCCGATAGTTGGGCGTCCGGTACCACTCGGGTGAATTGCCGAGAAGCGGCCGCGGATAACACGAGCACAACGTGCAGACGATCACGTGATGCAGAGTCGGGGTGTTCTCGAGCACCTCCAGCGCCGTGAAGTCGCTGGGCGTCCCGAAGCCGGTCGGGTGCAGCCAATCGATTCCCACTTCCCGGCTGGCGGCGATGGGATCCCGGAGCGCCAGCTGCTTGAAATCCGGATCGACCCAGGCCTTCGCGACGAAGCGCGAACCCGGCGCCGGTCCGATCTGTTCGACGAATTCGGTGTAGTGCCGATGGTCTTCGGCGGTGAACAAGCCTTTCTCGATCGCCAATTCGCGCAGCGCGATCTCCAAGACCTCGAAATCGGTCACTTCCTCGACCATCGGTGCCGCATGCCGCTCGGGTGCGTCGTCATGCGTATGTGCGGCGTCGTCGTGCGTCATGTCGCATTCCTGTTCGTCTGTCGAATGAGCGGTCTAACCCAGCGGCTGCAACCACAATTCGGAGATCTCGGCCTGGAGGGTGTCGCCTACGGCGCCCGCATAGGGATCCCACACGTCGGTCATGTTGAAGCGCACGATGTAGAACCATTGAGGTTTCTGCTCTTCGCGGTCGAACGCCTCGTCCTCGGGCACCAGGCTTTCGTAGGACACCTCGACTATCGTCGCGGGCTTGCCGCGCAGATACTCCTGGGTTCGGGTGTAGAAGATCGTCGGAAGGTCCCGCACGCGCACCCGATCACCGACGGCGAACCGAGGGGCCCCGGCCTGTCCGTCGAACCGCTGCGGATCGCCCTTACCGAGCGCCTCGATGTGATGGCGGTTCCTGGAGACCGTTGTCGGATCACCGACGCTGCGTGGCGCTGCCGACAAAGCGTCCACGCCACCGGCGGCCACACGGGCGCGCACCTCGTCGACGCGCTCCAACAACTCGCGAAGCGTGATGTGGTCCTTCTCGACGAGGCACCGGGCGATGGCCCACACCCACCGGCCGTAATAGGGGAAGCCGTGGTAAATCGTGCGCCCCACGTCGACGTTCCCCAGCCGCCGCCGTTCTTCGGACGTCCAAATGCCACGCCAGCCGAGAACCTCACATGTCACGAAGGTATTGAGTTCCCACGCCTCTTCTTCCTTTTCCTCGAAGATCGCCGGGGCGTCGGGATCACCGCCGACGTCGTGCGGATTCTTCATGAAGGCGGAGAACAGCGTGTGGTCTATCTGATCGGGATAGGGCCAGTCCTGGAGCCGATGTAGGGCTGGGCGCAACTGGCTGACAAAGTCACCCATGGAATTGTTGGCCATAATCCGTGTCCTCGAGTGTGGATAAACGGTCTGCCTGCGGCGACGCTATCACGGGCAAACAATCGCCTGGTGCCTATCGATGAATCTCTCCGCCCAGCCCTTCACCGAATATTTGAAGTTTCACAATTCCGGCGGAATTCACCGATCCGGACGACAAGCGGACCCGCAATTGACGAAAGCCGAGTTCGAACCCGCGACAGAGCGTGCGGCCGCGATTGCCCGGCTATCGACGGGCACCACCTCGAGCCGCTGTAGCGTGACGAGGCATGAACTCCTTTCGCGTGCCTTCCTCTGTTGCGCTCGTGGCCTGCGCCGCGTCGTTGACCATGGCGCTCGCCGCGTGCGGCTCCGACACGGACACCTCCTCGGCCACGTCCTCGCCGAGCACGCCGTCGGTCGCCGAGGTGCTCACGCCATCGATCGCCGAGACCGCAACCGAGGCCAGCACGTGCCCGACCGCAGCTCCCCAGAACGCGGGCGCCCCCGAATGGACGCTGCCCGGGGCGACCGGCAGCGTTGCGGTCACCGGCTCCACCGACACCGCGGCGCCGGTGGTCAAGGTCGACGGACCGTTCAGCGTGGCCCAGACCCAGGTGCAGACCCTCAAGGCCGGCGATGGGCCCGTCGTGTCACCGTCGGCGAACGTCACGGTCTGCTACATGGGCGTCAACGGACGCGACGGATCGGTGTTCGACAGCAGCTACGAACGTGGCGAACCCGTCGACTTCCCGCTCAACGGCGTGGTGCCGGGCTTCCAGAAAGCCATTTCAGGACAGAAGGTCGGGTCCACGGTGGCAGTGGCGATGACCTCTGCCGACGGTTACCCCCAGGGGCAGCCCGCTGCCGGTATCCAGCCGGGTGATTCGTTGGTCTTCGCGATCAAGATCCTCGACGCCCAGGGCTGAGTCCCACCGCCCGGCCAGGGCCCGTCATCCGCTTGCGACAATGCTCACATGGTCGAGCGGAGCATCTGGATGCAAAAGGTCGCGGCCGATCCTGGGCATTCGAATTGGTACATCGAACGCTTTCGTGCCATGGCGCGTGCCGGTGAGGACCTCGCCGGTGAGGCTCGTCTGGTGGACGCGATGGCGTCGCGCAACGCCCACATCCTGGATGCCGGCTGCGGTCCCGGCCGGGTGGGCGGATATCTGGCCGGGGCCGGGCACCAGGTGGTCGGCGTCGACGTCGATCCGGCATTGATCGAGGCGGCCAAGAAGGACCACCCCGGTCCGCGGTGGCTGGTCGGCGACCTTGCCGAACTCGACCTGCCGGCACGGGGCATCGCCGACGCGTTCGACATCATCGTGTCGGCCGGCAACGTGATGACGTTCCTCGCCCCGAGCACCAGGGTCCAGGTCCTGACCCGGTTGCGCGCCCACCTCGCCGAGGACGGCCGTGCAGTGATCGGATTCGGAGCCGGCCGCGAATACGAGTTCGGTCAGTTCCTCGACGACGCGGCAACGGCCGGTTTCACCCCGGATCTGTTGTTGTCCACATGGGATGTGCGGCCCTTCACCGAAGACTCGGATTTTCTCGTCGCCATCCTGCGCCCCGCCTAGCTCGAGCCGTTCGGGCTGAAGTTGAAATTCGCGACGGCGGTGGATAATCCGGTGCCGATGGGGCCCGACGTGTCGTACAGGGTCGCGCTGCCGGTCGCCACACCGTCGGCGCTGGTGTGGGTCACCGCCGCCATCCCGATGTAGGGACCGACCGGGAGCCGGCTGAGTGCCAGCGTGTAGTCCGCATTGATGAAAGCCAAACCGGCCGAACTGAAATTGGTCATCGAACTCGTGACGTCGACGGCCAGCGCCGCCCGGACGAATGGCGAGAGTTCTTCACCGGCAACCAGATCGCGCACTTCGCGCAGCCATGCGTAACGCGGACCGCACTGCTGCCACGGAAAACCCGCACCGTTCCATTCTGGATCCGGCCCATAGGGCCGGATGAACATGGGCACGGTGTCGTCGAAATCCGCGGGCTCCTCAGGTAGCGGCGGCAGGTCGATCGAGGTGGTCCAGAACTCACCGTCGGGTTGGGTGCCGCGCCTCAGATACAGAGCCGAGGCGCGGGCCACCAGCTCGCCGTCCTGGGTCATCACCCACCGAGGCGGAGACGCGAACCGGTGCGCTGGCGACCCGGCGCAGTATCTCCACGGTGAACCGCGCCGGTTGCAGACCGTCGTCGGTGACGAGTACTTCGACGGCACGCGCCAGCAGGCCACCGACCACCTGACCGCCCAGGGTGGGGCCCCAGCCCCCGTGCGCGATCTCGTTGGGTACGAACCCGCCGTCACCGCTCACAAAGTAGGGCGTCATCGCAGTGCGCTCCACAGATACACCTCTCATCCGGCACTTGGGGCCAGTACGGACTCTATTACAGAGATATCTACAGTTGCTGCGACGATATTCGGCGTGCCCGATCAGGAATCGAAGACCGACCAACAGATGTCATTGCGCAGCCGTTGGTCGTCGAGAGCCAATTCTCGAATGACGTCCGGTCGCAAACAGCCGTGGTGACGGCTATTGCCACCAATGCCCCATCGTTCTACTATCGCTTGTAGTAGTTCGATTGGGGGTCCCATGACGACACCGACAACCGTTCAGACACAACGCTTTCTGCGTCTGACCGCATGGACGTTCCTGGCCGGCTGGGGATTGCACGTGCTCGACCACCTGCTCCGGGGGATGTCGGCGTCACCGATGTTCGTCATGGTCGGCGGCATGATCCAGGGTGTTGTCGTCATCATCGCGATCACGATGGCCGTGCGCGGCCATCCCAGAGCACCTGAAGTCGCGATTTTCACCGGTGTCGGCAGCGCGGTGCTGTTCACCTATGCACATCTGCTGCCGAATTTCTGGCCGGATTTCCAGGACAGCTACCTCAGCGGTCCCCGCATCAACGTCACCTGGTTCTCCTGGGTGACGGCCCTTTCCGAGATCGGTACCGGACTGTTGTTCGCCTACGCCGGCCTGCGGGCGAGGCGGGCCTCGGCGTAGCTGCGGCGGCCGAGCCGCCCCCCGACGCGCATCCTGCGGGTAACGTCGGCCGATGGGATTGGTGTACTCCAGCATCATCGACGCCCCGCAGGAAGAGGTCTTCGCCTGGCACGGCCGACCGGGTGCGTTCGCCAGGTTGTCACCGCCGTGGCAGGCGATGCAGCTCAAATCCGAGGCCGCCTCGCTGCGCGACGGCCGCGCCGAACTCGCGCTGCCCGGCGGCCTGCGGTGGGTGGCGCAGCACCAGGCCGACGCATATGACCCGCCACGACGCTTCGTCGACCAGATCGCCCGCGGTGGGCCGGCCTCGCTGCCCGCGGCACTGGCGGTGCGCTGGAAGCACATTCACGATTTCGAAGCCGTCGACTCCGCCCACACCCGGATGACCGACCGCGTCGAGACGCCGGTCCCCGGCCATTTCCTGCGTCCCATGTTCGCCTACCGGCATCGCCAACTCGCCGACGACCTCGCGGCCCACCAAGAGGCACGCGTACACGGAATGGCGCCGCTGACGGTCGCGGTCACTGGCGCGTCCGGGCTGGTCGGGTCGGCATTGACCGCGTTTCTGAGCACCGGTGGCCACCGGGTCATCCGGCTGGTCCGCCACGCGGCAGCCAAACCTGATGAGCGGCAATGGAACCCTGCGGATCCCCACCCGGAACTGTTGACCGGGGTCGATGTCGTCATCCACCTGGCCGGGGCAACGATCGCCGGCCGGTTCACCGATGGGCACCGCCGCGCGATTCGCGACAGCCGCATCGAGCCGACCCGCCGGCTCGCCGAATTGGTCGCCGACACCGATCGCGGGCCCCAGGTGGTCGTCAGCGCGTCAGCAGTCGGCTTCTACGGGTACGACCGAGCCGACGAGGTTCTCACCGAGACCAGTGAGCGCGGCGGTGGATTCCTCGCCGATGTCGTGGCCGACTGGGAGGACGCGCTGGCCCCGGCGGAACAATCCGGGGCGCGCGTGGTGCGGATCCGTACCGGCATCGTGCAATCTCCGAGTGGCGGCACGCTTCGACTGTTGCGTCCGCTGTTCGCCGCTGGGCTCGGCGGCCGCATCGGCGACGGACAACAGTGGTTGCCCTGGATCGGCATCGACGACCTGGTCGACATCTACTACCGCGCGTTGTGGGACGAGCGACTGTCCGGCCCGGTCAACGCCGTGGCCCCGGAGCCGGTGCGCAACGCTGAATACACCGACACTCTCGGCCGCGTCCTGCACCGCCCGACCGTTCTACCGGTGCCCGCACTGGGGCCACGGGTACTGCTCGGCGATCAAGGTGCCCGCGAACTGGCCTGCGCCAGCCAGCGGGCCGTTCCTGCGGTTCTTACCGCCGCTGATCACCACTTCCGCCATCCGCGCCTGGATCAGGCACTGCGCCACGTGTTGGGACGCGCGATTACGGCGTAGGAGCTGCCGGCGGCGCCGGAGGGCGCTGACCCGGTGAGTTGTACTCGTATCCGGGCGGCGGCGGGCCGTTCAGCGAATAGTAGCCAGGTGGCAGCGCCGGGCCGACCGGACCGCTACCGGGCGCCGGCGCCGTGACCGGTGTCTCAGAACCCGGGGCATTGATCGATACGTAGCCGGGCGGCAGCGGCGGAGGCGGACCAGCGCCTGGAGGCGGCGCGACACCCTCAGGTGCTCCCCCGGCGGCCTGGAACCCGCCCGGGTCGTGGGCTTGATGCCAGAGATCCCTGAGCGTGCCGACCGGACCGGATCCGTACTGGCCGGAGCCGTACACGGGGTTGGCGATCTCGGGTACCTGCGGCGGACCGACCGGTGCGGGCGGCGGCGGGGCGGCTAGCGCCGGATCCGATGGTGCCGGTGCCGGGTCGGGCACGATGGGGTCCGCTGCCGCCTGACCGGCGGTGGCGAGCACGGCACCGACGACGGTCAAGCCTGCGATCGCGAGCTTCGCTCCTCTGACGGAGAGCGTGGCGCGGTGCGCTTCGGTCATCTGTCCGGCGGTCCTCTCTGTTACGCCCGCTGAAACGCCTGCTCGGGAGGCAGCGTGAGTACCGGGCGGTCCGTGCATCGTCGCACATCTCACCGGTGGCGCGCTGGGCTCGCGCGGTGAACGGGCCCCGGAGCAACCCCGTGCACACCAGCTGTGTCGAGGCGCTCGACGCCGCCATCGCCACGACGTCCACGCTCAACAAGCTGCTGGTGGTCTCCACCAACCCGACGCTGTTCATCGTCGCCGCCGTCGCAACCATCGTGTTGGTGCGCCGTAGGTCATACTCGCCGGCGAACGAGGCGGTGCTCGAGGGCACCGAAGGCGGTATCGCTGAGCTTGCCGAGGGCGGCCAACAACACGATCGCCAACATCATGATGTCGGTGCGTCCGGTGTTCTGACTGTCGATGAGCAAGAACCCCAGACCTTTCGATGATGCGATCAACTCGGCGGCCACCAGGAACAACCAGGCGTTGGCCAGCCCGAGCCGCAGACCGTTGACCAGGGTGGGGGCGGCCGCCGGCAGCAAGACTGTTGCCAGAAGTGAAGTACCTTCCCTGCCGTAGGCACGTCCCACCTCGACCAGGTGCGGATCTACGTGGGACAGCGCTGAGGCGGTCGTGGTGTAGACCGGGAAGAACGCACCGATCGCGATCAGCAGGATCTTCGGCTCCTCACCGATCCCTAGCCACAGCAGCAGCAACGGAACCCAGGCCAGCGACGGCACCGTTCGCAACGCGGCGACCGATGGTCCGAGCAGCCGCCGTACGGGCGTCGACAACCCGACCGCGGAGCCCAGACCGATGCCGATGAGTGCCCCGCAGAGGTAGCCGACCAACACCCGCGACAGGCTGGTCTGCAGGTGCGACCAGAGTTCACCGCGGCGCACGAGTTCCCCCAGTGCACCGACGACGTCACCCGGCGGGGGCAACTGGCTGCTGGAGAACACACCGTTGACCGCAACCACCTGCCAGAGCGCCAGAACCGCCAGTGGGACGATCAATCCCCACAGCGCCGAGGGGACGCGGCGTAACGCGGTCAGTGCGCCGACTGCTCCGCGAACTTCGGCTCGATCAGGCTGTCCAGCGCGTTGCGCCCCGCCTCCGGCGAGCGGATGTCGTTGTCGCCCACCGCGATGGGCAGGATGGTGCTCAGCACCGCGATCTGACTCTGGCCCGGGGTCGGGTTGACCTTCAGGTCCGTGCGCTCCAATTCCTCGTGCGCGACGCTCGGGGAGATCTTCGCCTCCTCGGCCAGCAACTGGCTCAGTTCGTTCGGGTGCGCCACGGCCCACCTGCGCGCCTCCTCATAGGCGTTGACCACGGCTTGCACCGTGTCCGGTCGCTCCGCGATGACGTCCTCGCGGGCGTTTAGCACTCCGTAGCTGTTGAAATCCGGGTTGCGATAGAGCAGCCGGGAACCCTGCTCCTGCACGGTCTGTGCGATAAACGGGTCGAGTCCGGACCAGGCGTCGACGTCGCCGCGCTCAAGGGCGGTCTTGCCGTCGGCGTGCTGCAGATTGACGATCTCGACGTCGTCGCGCGAAAGACCGTTCACGGCAAGGGATTGCAGCAGGAAGTAGTAGGGATCGGTGCCTTTGGTGACAGCTATCTTCTTTCCCTTGAGCTCGGCCACGCTGTGGATCGGCGAGTTCTTGCCCACCACCAGTGCAGTCCACTCGGGCTTGCTGTAGACGTCGACCACCTTGATCGGGCTGCCATTGGCCCGCGCGACCAGCGCTGCCGCACCCGCGGTCGATCCGAAGTCGAGGGCGTTGGACCGCAGCCCCTCGTTGGCCTTGTTGCTGCCCGCAGATAGGACCCAGGTGACGTCGAAATCCTGGTTCTCCAACAACTTCTGGTCCCGCACCACCAGGCTCAGCGGGTTGTAGTAGGCGTAGTCGATCCTGACCTCCTTCGACGACGACGAGTCGCCCTCGGAACCGCAGGCCGGGCGGCAAGGGTCACGCCGAGGATCAGGGCCGCCACCGGGCCGCGCCATTTCATACCGAGATCTCCTTCAGGGGTGGGGTCGGTGCGCTTCCGGCGCGGCGCCGGGGCATCCCGAGTTCGTCCAGCAGCGTCTCGCGCAGTGCGGTGAGCGCCGGATCGGAGCGATCCCGAGGTTTGGAAACCGTCACCTCGTGAATCGCACCGATGGTGGCCGCCCCGGACGTCTCGGCGCGGAGCACGATCACCCGATCGGCGAGGATCAGTGCTTCATCGATGTCGTGGGTCACCAACAGCGTGGTGGTCCCCGCGTCCTGCTGCACTTCGTCGAGCAGATCCTGCATCCGTAGGCGGGTCAGGGCATCCAACGCGGCCAATGGCTCATCGAGCAGCAGCACTCCGGGGCGCCGGGCCAATGCGCGCGCCAGCGCCGCTCGTTGCGCCATGCCACCGGAAACCTGTCTCGGCCGGTGGTTCTCGAATCCGCCGAGGCCGACTACCTCGAGCAACTGCCGCACGATCGCCAGCCCATCGGCGCGCGGGGTGTGCGGTGGCAGGCCGAACGCGACGTTGCCGGCCAGCGTTCGCCATGGCAGCAGGCGGGGCTCCTGAAAGACCACGGCGCAGCGCGGGTCGATTCCATTCACAGCCGTGTCATCGATGTCGATGTGCCCGGCACTCTGCTCGTCGAGGCCCGCGATCAGCCGCAGCAGCGTCGATTTTCCGCTGCCCGATGCACCGAGGAACGCGATGACCTCACCGGGCGCGATGTCCAGGTCAATATCGCGCAGCACCGAGTGGGCACCGAAGTTGCGACCGACGCCGCGCAGCGAAACGCCCGCAGGCGCCGGGGTGCTCGACGTCACCGTTGAAAACTAGGGTCGGCATTGCGGGTTCTCGAGCGTTTTACCGGCCGTGATTTTTTGTGGCGTGGCACGCTGAAACCGTGAGTCACGTGCTGATCGTCGGATCGGGTTTCGCCGGCTTGTGGGCCGCGCTCGGTGCCGCCAGACGCGTCGACGAACTCGGAACCGTGGCCGACGGCGTGAAGATCACGGTGGTCAGCGAGCGTCCCTTTCACGACATCCGCGTCCGTAACTACGAGACCGATCTCACCGACTGCCGAATCCCGTTGGGGAAGCTACTGGATCCCGTCGGTGTCGACCACATCGCCGCCGAAGTCACCGCGGTCGATGTCGAGGCCCGGAATGTGACGGCAAAGCGCGACGGGCAAACGCTGATCATCGACTACGACCGGCTGGTACTGGCCGCCGGCAGCCGAGTCGCGCGACCGCATGTTCCCGGACTGGCCGAGTTCGGTTTCGATGTCGACACGTTCGACGGCGCCGGCCGCCTCGCCGCCCATCTCGATACGCTGGCCGTCAATCCCCATACTTGGGGCGCGGATACGGTCGTTGTGGTCGGTGCGGGACTCACCGGCATCGAGACGGCCTGCGAACTGCCCACGAGGCTCGCCGCGATCTTCGAGAACTCCCGGGCGCCGAAGGTGCTGCTCGTCGACCACAACCCGCACGTCGGCTCGGACATGGGCGCCTCGGCGCGCCCGGTGATCGAAATTGCGTTGTCCGACAACGGAGTTGAGGTGATGACCGGTGTCAGCGTGACCGCCGTCGATATCGGTGCGGTGACGTTGTCGTCTGGTGAAACGGTGTCCACGGCAACCGTGGTGTGGTGCGCGGGAATGCGAGCCAACCCACTGACGGCGCAGCTGCCGGTGACGCCGGATCGGTTCGGCCGCGTGCCGGTCGACGACTACCTGCGCGTCGAGCATGCGCCTGGCGTATTCGCCGCCGGCGACGTGGCCGCCGCGCGGGTGGACGATGGCCACCTGTCGGTGATGTCGTGCCAGCACGGCAGGCCGATGGGCCGCTACGCCGGGTACAACGTGATCGGCGACCTCCTCGGCCGGCCCATGCGCGCGTTGCGAATCCCCTGGTATGTCACCGTTCTCGATCTGGGCCCGGCCGGCGCGGTCTACACCGAGGGCTGGGATCGCGACGTCGTGGCGACCGGCGCGGTGGCCAAGGCCACCAAGAAGACCATCAACACCGAACGGATCTACCCGCCGCTCACCGGCGACCGGCAGGCCCTGCTGGCGGCGGCCGCCCCCGACCTCCAGGACAGGCCGGCCCGCGGCGGATAGCGCCGTCAGTGGAACGAGAACTGGACGACCGCGTTGTTGCCGCCGCGGCAGGTCACCCAGTCACCCTCTCGGACACACGCCATGGTGTAGGTCTGATGCGTCACCGGACTGAACACGTTGATCTGCACTGAATCCCCGGGAACCCTGAAGTACTCCTGGCGGACATTCTGGGCGAACGGACACGAGGTGCTCTGGCTGGCCCAGATGCCGCCGTTGCATTCCTTCATCTCCTCGCCCACCGGGCCGGCGCCCTGGGTGGTGAGTTCGTCGAGCTTGGCCAGCGTCTCGGCCCCCGCGACGCCGTTGACGAACAGCCCGGCCCGCTTCTGGAATTCCCGGATCACAGCTTCGGTCTGCGCGCCGAACTCGCCGTCGACCTGCAGGTGTGAATAGGCCGGGTAGTCCAGGTTCAGCAGCGCCTGCAGCGTGGCAACATGCTGGCCCTGGCTGCCGTTCTTCAATGTGACTGTCGGATATGGAGGCATGACAGCGCTCCTCTCATCTCGGTGGCTTCGAGCCAACTTCGGATGATCGGAACGTAGCCGCGCACGGCGGCCGTGGGCACGCGTAGCCGACTACTCGAAACGCGGTGTGGCGCCGCGCGCTACGGGCCGCGCCGGCTGTCGTTGCCGTCCGGTGGCACTTCGGGCGGCGGAGTGAGTGCGTCCCAGGTGGTCCACGTGTAGCGCTGCTCGGGAAGACCGGTCGCTCCGAGCATGAATGCCCGGTGTGCGCGGCGGGCCCGCGCGATGGTGGCCAGCCAGGTGCTCACGGTGCTGACCCGGTTGCGGATGCCGGTCAGAAACGCGATGTGCAGGAAACCCCATGCCAGCCATCCGAGAACACCTGAGACCTTGACCGGGCCGATTTGCAGAAGTGCCTGTCCCCGGGCGATATACGCCGCTGAGCCGAGGTCCCGGTAGCGGAACGGCCGTCGGGGCTTGCCTGCGAGTTCCCGGCGGATACACGAGGCGACATGCAGCCCACCCTGCATCGCGTTCTCGGCCACCCCGGGCAGGTTCTCGCGGCCGGCCAGGTCTCCGATCACGAAAATCTCGGGATGTCCGGCGACCGAAAGATCGGGCCCGACAGCGATTCTCCCGCTGCGGTCGGATTCCGCACCCAGCACCGTGGCGATGTGCCGGGCAAAGGGGACGGCCTCCACTCCGGCTGTCCACAGCACGGTTCGTGCCACGTACTGCTCGTCGGGACCGCCGGCCTTCGGACTGACGGTCACCCCATCCCGTCCGACATCGGTCACGTGGACACCCATGTGCAGCTCGACGCCCAGCCGCTGTAACGACCGTGTCGCCTTCTCCCCCAGTTCCGGGCAGAAGGCCTTCAAGACCCGCTCTCCACCGTCGAACAACAGCACCCGGGCTTCTTCGGGCTCGATGCTGTGAAACTCGTGGGCCAGGGTGCGAGTTGCCATCTCGCGGATCTGCCCGGCCAGCTCGACCCCGGTGGGGCCGCCACCGGCGACGGCGAACGTGAGCCAACCGTCACGCTCGGGCCCCGGCGGCAACGTCTCCGCGATCTCGAAGGCGGTGAACACCCGCTGCCGGATGTTGGCCGCATCGTCGAGCGTCTTCATCCCCGGGGCCCACTGCGCGAAGTGCTCGTTGCCGAAGTAGGACTGCTGCATCCCAGCGGCAACCACCAGCACGTCGTAGTCGATGGTGAACGTCGTCTCGTCCGGCCGGCGCGCGGTGACCTGACGTAGCTGCGGGTCGATGTCGACCGCCTCGCCGAGCAGCGTGGTGACGTTGCGGTGTCGCTCGAACTCTTCACGAAGCGGGCGGCTGATCTGGCCGAAGCTCAACGTCCCGGTGGCGCACTGGTAGAGCAGGGGCTGGAACACATGTCCCGCGGCCCGGTCCAGCAGAGTCACATCGACGTCGGTTCCGCCCAATCGGCGCGCACAGAACAGACCGCCGAATCCCCCACCGATGATCAACACCCTCATCCGACTGTTGCCCACAACTAGGAGGTTAACCGTCCTCCCTGGCAACCCGACCGTGCAAGACAGATGCGCGCAGAGTGAGATGGTTGCGCTCGGCCAGCGATTGCGCCTCGGCCGCCGCCTTCACGTAGAGCCGTGCGGCCGCCGAGATGTCGCCCGCACGCTCGTGCAGGTAAGCCGACGCGGCGGTGTGACGCGGCAGTGCCGGGTCGAGTTCGGCGAGCGCTGCCAAACCTGCCTGCGGCCCATCGGCCTCACCGACCGCGACGGCGCGGTTGAGTCGCACGATCGGGCTGTCGGTGAGCGCGACGAGTTCGTCGTACCACTCGACGATCTGCACCCAGTCGGTCTCCTCGGCCGACTGGGCGTCGGCGTGCAGCGCCGCCACCGCCGCCTGTGCCTGGTATTCGCCGAGCCGGTCACGAGCCAGCGCGGCTTGCAGTACGTACACGCCCTCGGCGATGAGATCGCGCCGCCACAGCGTGCGGTCCTGCTCCGCCAGGGGAATCAGGGTCCCGTCGGCACGGGTACGCGCCCGACGCCTGGCATGGTGCAGCAGGAACAGCGCGAGCAGGCCACCGACTTCCGGATCGTCGGTGGTCCTGGCCAATTGGCGGGCCAGCCTGATCGCCTCGGCGGCCAGGTCGACATCGCCGCTGTAGCCCTCGTTGAACACCAGGTACAGCACGCGCAGCACAGTGCCCAAGTCCCCGGGACGGTCCAGCCGCACCTCCGCCACAGTGCGTTTGGCGCGGCTGATCCGTTGCGCCATCGTCGATTCCGGCACCAGATAGGCCTGCGCGATCTGGCGCGTGGTCAGGCCGCCGACCGCGCGCAGCGTCAGCGCGACCGCGGACGACGAGGTCAGACTCGGGTGCGCGCACAGGAAGTAGAGCTGCAATGTGTCGTCGGCTGCCGGCGCGGGTCCGGCGGCCGGTTCGGTCGAGACCCGGACCTCACGGCTGCGCCGCGCCACGTCGGAGCGGGTGACGTCGAGGAAACGCCGCCACGCCGTGGTGATCAGCCAGCCCTTCGGGTCGTCGGGTTGGCGGCTCGGCCAGGTTTCCCAGGCCCGGACCAAAGCTTCCTGCACGGCGTCCTCTGCGGTCACGAAGTCGGCCCCGCGGTGGACGAGGGCAGCCAGGACACCGGGAATCAGATCCCGAAGCTGCTGCTCGTCCACCGCACCGGGGGCCATCTACTCGGTGACGGTCGGCGCGGCCGTCAAGAACGGGCGCACCTCGAGCCACTCGTGGATCGGCTTGCCGCCCGCGCCGGGTGCCGCCGACAGTTCTCCGGCCAACGCGACGGCGCGCTCGTAGGAGTCGACGTCGACAATCATCCAGCCCGCGATCAGATCCTTGGTCTCGGCGAACGGGCCGTCGGTCACGGGTGGCCTGCCCTCGCCGTCGTAGCGGACCCAGGCGCCCTCCGGGGCGAGGGCCTGGCTGTTGACGTACTCACCGGTGTCCTTCAGCCGGTCCGCGAAGTCGTTCATGTACTGGATGTGGGCCTGGATCTCGTCTGGTGTCCACTGGTCCATCGGGATGTCGTTGACGGACGCGGGCGCGCCTCGGTAGTGCTTGAGAAACAGGTACTTGGCCATGTGGTTCTCCCTTCAGGTTCGCGACCCTAGTTGGTCGCTCACATCTGGGACGGAGCCATCGCGGCGTTCTCGACATCGAAGACCGAAATATTTCTGTTCTCGGTGTCAGGCCATGTCGCGCTGGTTCAGGATGACGTATGACCCCGTCGCCGACCTCAAGTGCACACTCAATCACTTCGTTTGGCTAAGCTTCGGGTATCCAAGTTCAGAGTCAAGCACCGAGGTGGACATTCATGTTCGGAAGCAAGGCAACCCTGGCCACCATCGCGGCCACCGGCCTGATCGGGGCCGCCCTCGGCCTCGGCACCGCCATCGCGGGCGCGGAACCGGATCCGAGCCTCCCGCCGCCGCCGAACGCGCCGAAGAAGCCGGCTGAGACGTGGCAGGGCAAGCCGATGGTCTGGTGGAACCTGCCTGCCGGCGGCCACTGGGGCGTCTGGGTCAACGGCGACTTCCTCCCGTTCACCTGATTGGTTGAACCGGACCTGAGGGCCCGTTGACATCCGTTGAGGCCCTCGCCGCAGTCCCGTTCGTCGACGGGATCGTCTACGGCGAGGGGCCTCGCTGGCACGGTGACCGCTTGTGGTTCACCGACGGCCTGGCCGGCCGGGTGTACTCGGCCGGCGCGGCCGGTGACCTCGCAGTCGAGGTCGAACTCGCCCGCGCGTCCGGACTCGGGTGGCTACCCGACGGAACCCTCGTGGTGTCGACGCTGTTCGCAGCGCAGCTGCACCACGCCGACGCACGCGGAAACGTGACCGCCACCTACGACGTCAGCGATATCGCGTGGTCCACCAACGATCTGCTGGTCGCGCCGGACGGCCGCACGTACGTCGACCTCTACATCGCCGACGGCGGCGGCCTGACCGGCGGGATCGGCCTGGTCGCCCCCGACGGCACGGTGCGGGTCGTCGCGGCCGGGTTGTCGATGCCCAACGGCCTGGCGTTCCTGCCCGATGAATCGACCCTGGTGGTCAGCGAGACACACGGCTCGCGGCTGCTGGCGTTCACCGCCGGCTCCGACGGCGGCCTCAGTTCGCCGACCGTGTTCGCCGACCTCGGTCCTGACCGGCACCCCGACGGGTTGTGCGTCGACACCGCGGGAGGGGTCTGGGTCGGTTGCTATGACACCGGCGAGTTCCTGCGTGTGATCGCCGGCGGCGAGATCACCCACCGCATCGAGATCGACCGCGGATGGGCGGTTGCGCCGGCGCTGGGCGGCCACGACGGGCGAACGCTGTATCTCGTGGTCGACGACACCACGCACGAAGGGCTTCTGGCCGGCTCCTCGACGGGCCGGATCCTGCAGGCGCGGGTCGACATTCCCGGCGTGGGATCACCCTGATCCCTTGATCAACTGCCGGGCTCGCCGCTCTCGTCGTCCTCTGGATCTTCGGCCGGAGCCGCTTCCAGCGGGACGCTTTCCGCGCGTGGCGGGTTGACGGCCGAGGTGTTGTCGGCCGGTTGCAGCCGGACCACCTGCCCCACTGCCCGGCGCAGTCCCGGCGGTCCTTCTTTGCGGAAGAACTCACCGATGCGTCCCGCGCGGTACCGCAGTGGTGAGCCGAGCAGCTCACCCATCACCACGCCGCTGCCGAGTGCCAACGCCGTCGCTGCCGCGGTCAGCAGGTGCGCGAGCCCCTCACCGAAGTTCTCGTCCACGGCGAAGGCGAACACCGCCCAGAACACCGCCAGGCCGGGCAGCATCGGCATGATGCCTGCGGTCGCTGTCACCAGCGCCGGAGACTGCCGGCGAATGGAGATCAACGTGGCCAGGAAACCGACACCGACCGCCGCGATCCCGGTGGCCGCCCACTGGCCGAACCCGGCTGTCCCCAGCCCGATCAATGTCAGCTCGGCCAGCCCGGCCGCCAGCCCGGCAGTGGGCAACGAACGCAACGGCGCGTAGCTGGCCATGGTCAGGCAGATCCCGGCCAGCGCGGCACCCAGCACCGCCAGGACTATCGGCAGAGGTCCTCTCGGGGTGATGAATGTGCCTGCCGTGTTGACATGCAGCTCGATCTGAACCCCGAGCAACGTGGCGGCCTGCAGTGCGCCGGTGATGCCCACGACGATTCCCGCGGTGAGAAAGACCGCGTCGCCGAGCCGCGCGACCGCGGTGACCATGTAACCGGTCAGCGCGTCCTGGACGGCACCGACCAGGGTCATGCCGGACAACAACAGCACGATCCCGGTAGCGACCAGCGCACTGAGACCCTGACCGGTGTAGCGGTAGGCGGCCAGGGCGATCAATGTCGCGATCGCCGCCCCGACCGCATGCTGGAAGAAGAACGGCGTCCCGATTCGGTTGAGCAGCCGGCCGACCCGGTCGATCAGCGCGGCGGTGAGGCTGGCCAGCAGACAGGTCAGCCAGTTGCCGCCAAGCAGCATCGCGATGCCCAGCGCGAAACCCGCCCACCCGGCGGTCGCGAGCCAGCGCGGGAACGGATGCGGGCTCTCGGTCAGCTCGTCCATGGCCTCGTGCGCCTCGTCCACGGTGATACCGCCGGAGGTGATGCGCCGGACCAATCGATCGAGCTGGGCGAGCCGGGTGTAATCCGTCGACCTGGTCCGCACCGCCCGCATGATCGTGACCGGCGGGCTGTCCGCGGTGGGTAGCGCCGACACGATGATCGTCGCGACGGTGATGTCGACGACGCAGTCGGTGAGCCGGTAGGCCTGTGCGACGTCCTGCGTGGTGGCCACGACATCGGCGGTACCCGAGCCCGACGACAGCATGACCTCGGCGAGCCGGATGGTCAGGTCGAGCACCTTGCGGGTGTGTACGTCACCCATCCCCGCCGACGCGCGACTGCGTCGCCCGGCGACCGGTGCCGGGTCGCGGCGCCCTCGCAGGGCCATGCGCAGCCCGCCGCGCAAGCGGTCCCTGCCGTTCAGACCTTCCTCAGCCATCGTTGAAAAGCGTACTGATGAACGGTCGGGTGCTGGTGGAACCGCGCCCCGGCAGGCGGTGTCGTCAGCGAGCGCGGTCGGCGGCCCGGATCACATCCGAGCCGACAAAGGTGAAGATCTGCTCCCCCGGTACCAACGGTTCCGGGTGTGCGGTGAAGCGATGAGCTCCGACGCCGTAACTCACATCCGGTGGCGACACCCAGACCAAGTCGAACCCGCGGTCGTCAAACCAGTTGAGTATCAAGGGAACCCGGTCGGGGACGGTGCGCCCGCGGGTCCACAGCACAGTTCCGCCGGTCTTGGTCAGCTGCGGGAGGAAGCCGATGGCCCGCTCGATGTCCTCATCGGTGATGTTGCCGAAGATTCCGCAGGCCACCACGATGTCGGCGGGCACCAGGTCCGCGTAGTGGTCGATGAGCGAGGCGTCACCGGTCACCACCTCGACACCGGTCAACCGGTGCCTGTTCACCGTTTCGGCGGCGACCGCGGCGTTGCGCGGATCCAACTCGACCAGGCGCGCCCGGACGTCGTCGCGCCGCGGATGCTCGGCCAGTACCTCGAGCAGGTCCCGGCCTTGGCCGGCGCACAGGCTGACGATCCGCAGCGGACCGGCCGGCGCATCGTCCAGCGCTTGTTTGATCAGGGTCTGCACGGCGCGAAGCCGGTGCGCCAGCGCCGAATCGGGTCGGTCGTAGTCTTCATGCCAGCTGTGCCAGTCCACCACGCAAGAAACCCTATGGGCCGAGCACCGTGGGCCGTGGCCGAGCGGGCCGGTCCGGGCCTACCGCACTTGACCGTGCGCGATCCCGGACACTGCGTGAATTCATTTGGCACAGAGCGCTGTTCGATCCTTCCCGCCGCGCCGATCGGGACGCGGCGGGGGTTAATCGCTGCGTGATGAATATTGGCCACTACCGCTGGAATCGCACATAGCGCTCCACGACGCCCGCCTCGGTCTGCGAATACGTGACGCTGTCCACCTGGGTGCCGTGATCGTCGACCAGCAGCAGGTTCCCGCCCGAATTGCCCAGCTGCGCACCTGATCCGTCGAGCACGATGACCGCCGACGCACCGCCGGCCAGGTCGGCGTCCAGCTTGCTCTCCCTGCCGTTGCGGTCGACCAGCCGCCAGCCGTGCAATGACAGCGGCGTGGTCGCGTAATTGCCGACCACCACGGCTTCGCGTCCGGGATCCGGGCCGGCCGGATTGATCAGCGCCCGCTCCAGATATGCCAGGCCGGGCGTCGCCTGGCCAACGGGTCCGGGCCCGATCAACCGGGACAGCGGTTGCGCACCGGGCGCCGCGTCGCCCTGCGCGTCGGTCGGCACCCGCTGGGTCTGGAACGCCAGCAGAATACCGACGACCCGATCGGGGAAGGCCAGCAGAAGTCCGCCGTCGTGGAACGCGCCGTTGTCGCCGCTGTGGGCACCGACGTTGCCCTGGTTCATGTGGATGTCGTGGACGCCGTGCAGACCGTCGGTGTTACCGAAGTCGGCATCGATCGGTTTGTGCAGGTTGCGGTCGAACTTCGCCCCGAAGGCGTAGAGCTCGCCGCCCGCGGCCTGACATTGGGTCAGGTACAGGCTCAGAAGATCCTGCAGGTCATCGGCGTTCGCATTGCCGCTGGGCGGAAGCGCCCGGCCGAGCGTGAAATCGAACATCGGTGCCTTGACGTAGTCCAACGATGCCGCCGAAGTGCCCTGGGTGAAGGAAAAGCCCGACGCCACGGCGGCCAGTCCGTTGACGATGGGGTGCCCGACCAGCGGATCCACCACCCAGAAGACGACCTCGCTGCCGTCGTTGGACTCGACGTTGACCGCAACCCGCCACGGTTGTCCGGAGTCGTCGACCGCGCGGATCTGCAGGTGGGGACTGGATTGCCCGTCCTCTCGCACGAACCGGTCCGGTCGTGCGCGCAGGACGCCGTAACTGATCGCCATGATCGACTCCTCCGTTCCGATGCGGACACAAGGGCTTTCACGTGTCCGCACTCGCAGAACGTATCGGCCCGGCGCGACCCGGACACGCGTAGCCGACTACGCGATTCGGCGGCGGGCCTATCTGCCGTGTGAGGCGAAGAACTGCGCGGAAGCATCCGAGGCGTCGAAGGCCCGGCTGGCCGCTCCGACGGACTGCACGGGAAGGATCTCGGGTACGCCCGGCCAGGTGTGCCCGCCGCCGTCGACCCGCATGAACACCACCGAAGTTCCCGCGGCACACCCGTCGGAGGCGATGCGGTGGGTTTCGGTACCGTCCCCGGTGCTGGGCAGCGCCTCGTCAGACGGAGCCGGGCAGCCGTTGATCTGGCGCCACCGGTCCACCATCGCCGGCCCGGACACCACGGTGCTCCCTCCGCCACGCCCCGTCATCGGTCCCCCGTCGAACGGCACGACGGGGTCGGCCGTCCCATATGTGGCGAGCACCGAAACAGGCCTCGACGGATTGCAGCCCACATTCGTCCCGAGCGTGCCGGCGACCGGGGCGATCGCGGCGAACAGGTCGGCGCGATCACACGCCAGCCGGTTGGCCATGAACCCGCCCGCCGACAGGCCCGTGGCATACACGCGTCCTCTCGGGATGCCGTTCTCGGCCACCAGACGATCGACGAGGGTCGCGATGAACCCGACATCGTCGACCCCTTGACGGTCCGGCACCGAGGCGCCGCGGCCGTCAGCCCAGCTGTAATCGATGCCGTCGGGGTGCACCACGGCGAACCCATAGGCGTCTGCCACCGCGTCGTAATGGGTGAGCGCCGCCTGGTCGGCTCCGGTCGCACCGGCGGCATGCAGGTTGACGACCAGCCCGGAGGGCGGGCCTCCGGCAGGTAGATGGAGCCGATACGTACGCATCGTGCCGCCGTAGTCGATCTGCGCCGACGGTACGGGTACCGCCGACGCCGGCGCGGCCGTGAACCACGAGAGCACGACAAGTGCGGCGGATACCAGCGCTCTGAGACGTCCCGGCGTGAAAAGCACTGGCGCAGAGTAGGTATCACGGGCGAACTTTCGGGCAACGCCACGTGACCTACCGGAGAAGATCCCCCCGGCACCCGTCGTGATCCACTTCCATGTCATCCCCGGCCCCCACCGATTCGTCGTCCAGCAAACGAAGCCCCGACGCTACCCGTTCACTGTGACGAGTGGGGCGAGATAACCCGATTCGACGACGACCGGCCAGGACGTCGACCGATCAGATCGTCAAGACCATGCGGTAACGGGCCTGCCCGTGCTCCATCGCGGCATAGGCCTCTGCCGCTTCGTCGAGCGGGCGCTCTTCGATCAGGGCCCGGACCCCCGACAGCACCGCGAAATGCATCGTTTCCTCGACGTCGCGAGCGGTCCCCGAGGGATGCCCGGAGATGCTCAGCGCAGGCTGGATCAGTTGCACGGGGCTGATCGGCAACGGGTCCGCCGTCACGCCGATCGCCACCAGTTCGCCACGTGGCGCGAGCCCGCCCACGGTGTCGGCCATCGCCTGCGAGTTGCCCACCGTGGCCAGCACCACCGCCGCTCCGCCCAGGTCGCGCAGCGCGGCGCTGACGTCCCCGGCGGTCGAGTCGATGTAGTGCCTGGCCCCCAGCGATCGTGCGTCCGCCTCCTTGCCGCGGCCACGGGCGATCGCGACCGTCTCGAAGCCCATGGCGTGGGCGAACTGCAGACCGAGGTGTCCCAGGCCGCCGACACCGAGCACCGCGACCAGGTCACCCGGAAGTGCGCGGGTGTGGCGCAGCGCGTTGTACGTGGTCACCCCCGCACACCCCATCGGGGCGGCCTCGGCGAAGGAGAGTTCGTCGGGGATCCGGGCGAGCGCGTTGGCCGGCACCGTCACCGATTCCGCATAGCCGCCCGGGTAGTGCAGGCTCGGAATCTGCCCCTTCTCACAATGAATGAACAGACCCTTACGGCACTGGATGCAGACCCCGCAGTGACCGCCGAACCAGCCGATCGCGACGCGGTCTCCAACCGCGAAATCGGTGACGCCCGCGCCGACTTCGGCAATGGTGCCCGCGATCTCGTGGCCGGGAGTCACCGGCCAGGCCATGCCCGGGAACCCGCCGTTGACGATGGCCTGATCGGTGCCGCAGACCCCGCATGCCGCCACAGCTACCCGGACCTGCCCTCGATCCGGTGAGAGCGTTTGGGCGTCAACAAGTTCCAGGGCACCGCCTGAAGACTGGACGTGAACAGCTCGATGTGTAGACATGGAGATCCTTACCCTCGCCGTGGGTGTACCAGGCCATCATCGACCGTTGACAGCCCACTTGGCCAGGGGCGGGTCTCAGCCGAGGATGAACGGGAGCTGCGCGGCCGTCTCGCCGAGACCGGCCTTCTCCGTATCGGTCGGTGCCCGCCGGCCCGTCCCCACCAGCAGAACGTCGCTGTCCGAGAATCCTGCCGGGAAATGGATACCCGCGATATCGCAGAGCATCACTCGTGATCGGGCCAGCCCCGCGACGGGCGGTCCGGCCACGGCCGGCAGATGCGCGACGAGATCGAGGTGGTGCAACGTCCATTCGAGTACGTAGGCGTCGAGGTAGTCGCCGACGGTGAGGACCTGTTCCTTCGTGCTCACCAGCAGGCCCGGGTCGGCGAGAGCGGCCGCCCGTCCGGCAGCCGAACCCACGTCGTCCAGATGGAACGTGAGCAGGTCCGGATCCTCGTATGCGGCGGCCAACCGGACGGTCAACGCATCCAGCGGATCCTCACCGGTCGGAGGCGTGTCCGTCACCTCCCAATAGGTCAGCACGTTGCGGGTGGCTTGGGCATCGGCCGGGGTGGCCAGCGTGATCAACACATCCTGGGCATCAATGATGAGGTGGCACACCAGGTCTCGAACCAACCAGCCGGCACAGCCGGAGGGCTGCTCGAAGTCCTCCGGCTGCAGGTCGGCCACCGCCGCACGTAACGCCGACCACGAGTCCGAGAACTGGCTCACGTCTGCAAGCTAGCAGCGCGCACTACTCTTCCGCGGCAGTCCAGTCGTAAGGCAGGAACTTGCCGTCGAACGTCACCACCACCCGGTCACCGGCAGGGTGCGATTTGCGCTGCACGTCGATGCTGAAGTTGATGGCGCTCATGATGCCGTCACCGAACTGTTCGTGGATGAGTTCCTTGAGCGCGCCGCCGTAGACCTGGAGCGCCTCGTAGAAACGGTAGATGGTGGGATCGGTGGGCACAGCCGTCGGCAGTCCACCGCGCATCGGCACGGCCGCCAGCACCGGAATCGCCGACTCGTCCAATCCGAGCAGTTCCACGATGATCTTGCCGGACTCGACCGGGACCGGATGCTGCCCCAGCAGCGCAGACACCGTCCACACCACGGGCTTGTCGATGGCATCGGCCAACTGCTGCCAGGTCAGGCCCTTCGTCAGGCGGGCTTCCACGATCGCGGCGGTGATCTCGTCTCTGCTCATACCCAGCAGCATGCCTGCGGCGGGTGGTCACCGCACGCCCAATGTGCCCTCCAGATACTCACCGCGACAGGCCACCCGGGCCAGCTTGCCGCTGGTGGTCCGCGGGATCGCACCCGCCGGAAGGAACCGCAGATCCGCCACTGTCAGTCCGTGCCGGTCTGCCACCGCGGCGCGGATGGCCTCGACCGCCTCCTGGGGGTCGGCGCGGTTGGTGCCTGCCGCGCGTTCGGCGATCACCACCAGCCCGGCGCCGTCACCGTCGGCAGCGGGCCCGGGGGCCGCCACGGCGAATGCCGTGACGTAGCCGCGCCGGACCAGCGGCGAGGCGTCCGCCACCGTGGCCTCGATGTCCTGTGGGTAGTGGCTGCGACCGTCGATCCGCACCAGGTCGGCCATCCGCCCGGTCACATAGAACTGCCCTTCGAAATACACCCCGAGATCGCCGGTGCGCAGCCAGGTGACGTTTTCGGGGAGCCCCTCGGCGTGACTGCCCGAGCCAAGGCGCGAGTGCAGCGAGACCCCGAATGTCTTGCGCGTCTCCCCGGGGCGGCCCCAATAGCCCCGACCGATGTTGTTGCCGTGCAACCAGATCTCCCCGACCTCGCCATCGGGTACTTCCTCGGAGAGCACGTCGGCAGTCGCGGCGTCGACGATCACCGCCCACAAGCTGCGGGCCGGATGGCCACACGACACATGCGCGACGGCGCCCTCGGCGTGCGCGTCGACGCGGACCGCTCGCCCGACGGCGAGTTGCTCGCGGTCGAAGTACACCACTGACGCCTGTTCGGCCGGAGCGATTGTCGAGATCAGCAGCGTCGCCTCGGCGATGCCGTACGACGGTTTGAACGCGGTCGGCGGCAGGCCGTACGGCGCGAACACCTCGTTGAACGCCGTCATCACCTCGGGGACCACCGGCTCGGAACCGATGATGAGCACCACATTGCTCAGATCGATGTCCTCCCCCGCTGCGGGCACGCCGCGCTGTGCGGTCCACTCGTAGGCGAAATTCGGTGCGGCCGTGATGACGCGGCCGTGCTTCGAGGCGTCCGACATCGCCTGGACCCACCGCTGGGGGCGACGGATGAACGCCGTCGGCGACATCAGTGTCGAGTGCCCGCCATACACAGCGGGAAACCCGATCATGGACAGGCCCATATCGTGATAGAGCGGTAACCAGCTGAGGCCGTGGGTGTTTCGGTTCAGCAGATCGATGGACAGGATCATCTGCAGCAGGTTGGTGCCGACCGCACGATGGGTGATCTCCACTCCGACCGGCGGACGCGTCGACCCCGAGGTGTACTGAAGGTGGGAGATGTCGTCGGGATCGACCGGGATCGGGGTGAAACCGTCCCCCTCGGAACCGGGCACCTTGTCGATGAGCTCGACCCGGGGGCGCACGGACTCCGGCATCTTCGCCAGGAACTCCTGCACCGCGGCATCGGCTGCGGCGGTGGTGAGCACTGTGGTCGGTCGGGAATCGAGCAGCGCGGTCTCGAGTCGTTCGGCGTGGCCCTGCAGTTCCGGCGCGAACAGCGGCACCGCGATGTTCCCGGCCTTGATCGCCGCGAAGAAGCCGACGACATAGTCGAGACCCTGTGGCGCGAGGACGGCGACGCGGTCACCGCGCGCGGCGACCTGCTGCAGCCGCGCAGAGACGGCACGGAGCCGCACGCCCAGCTGCGTCCAGGTCAGCTCGACGACCTCGTCCTCGGCGTGGCTGTGGTCCAGGTAGCGGTAGGCGACCAGATCGCCGACATGAGCGATGTTGCGGTCGATGAGCGATATCAGGGTCGTCCCCGGAGGCAGCACGATGCCGCCGGCCTCGTCGAGGCAGTCCTCGATGCGAAGCAGGCCCGCCGGGGCCTCGTATTGAACCTGGGTGCCGCTGTCCATGACCGCAGTCTAGGTCGCGGCTCCCTCGAGGAGGGTTGCCAGCTGCTCGAACGTGAGGATCCATCCGCTGTGGAAACTGTCGAATTCCTCTGGCGGCAAAAGGGAATGCTCGATCGACATCATCGTCTGCCCGTCGCCGGCCGGCTCGAATTCGACGTTGACGATGCTGACCACGGTCGGGTCGATCCAGTTCGAGTTGCTCCAGGTGAAGCGCAGCACGCGGGGCCGCTCGATGGCCAGGAACTGCCCGGTGATCAGTACGCTCGTGCCGGAATCATCGACGTCGAACCGAACGATCCCGCCCACCCGGGGTTCCACCGACACCTCGACGCAGTGAACCGGGCGCGGGCACATCCACTCCCGCAGCGACTCCGGGTCGAGCCACTGGTCGAACACCACATCGGGGGTCGCGGGCATCAGTCGTCGCACGCGGACCGTCGGCGCGTCGGTCATCGGGAATCCGCCTGACGCCGTAACCGTGCGGCCAGCGCATCTGCCCGGCTCGACCAGAAATCGGTCTGCTCGCTCATCCACTGCTGGGCCATCGTCAACCCGTCCTGCCTGAGAGACACCCAGTGCTCGCGACCACGGACTTCGCGCTGCACCAGGCCGGCGGCTTCGAGGACCCCGATGTGACGCGAGACGCCGGCGAAGGTCATGGGCAACGGTGCGGCCAGGTCGCTGATGCGGGCGTCGCCTTCCCTCAGAGCCTCCAGCAGCCGCCGCCGGGTCGAATCGGCCAGGGCCGAATATGCGCGGTCCAGAACTTGATCTTCAACCACCTTGTTGACTATAGCCGCGGGTCGTGGTTCCCTCGAGAAAGGTTATTCAACTGAGTTGTTTAACGTTGGATGAGCGCCGCAAGGGACCGACGACGGGAGTCACCGTGAAGAATCCACCGATCGTGCCGGCAGCGGAATGGCAGGCCGCACTCGACGAAATGCTGGTCAAGGAAAAAGAATTCACCCGCGCACGCGACCGGCTCGCGGCGCTGCGCCGGCGCATGCCATGGACGCCGGTGAGCAAGGACTACGAGTTCGAAGGACCCGACGGCAAGGCCACCCTGCTCGACCTGTTCGCCGGGCGCCGGCAGCTGATCGTGTACCGCGCCTTCCTCGATCCCGGTGTGCACGGCTGGCCGGAGCACGGTTGTGTCGGCTGTTCGTTGATGGCCGACCACATCGGCAACCTGGCCCACCTCAACGCCCGCGACACCACATTCGTCTACGCCTCCCGCGGGTCGCAGGCCGACATCGCCCGGATCAAGGCGCGTATGGGGTGGAGCCACCCCTGGTACACCATGGTCCCCCGGGCCGGCGCAGAGTTCGACGTGGACTTCGGCGTCGATGAATGGCACGGCACCAATGCCTTCATTCGTGACGGTGACCAGGTCTTCCGCACCTACTTCATCAACGACCGGGGCGACGAGGCGTTCGTCAACACCTGGAACCTCCTGGACATGACCGCGCTCGGCCGTCAGGAGAGCTGGGAGGACTCGCCGCCGGGCTACCCGCAGACCAAGCCTTACGAGTGGTGGTCCTGGCACGACACCTACGTCGAGCATCAGCCGTCACGGTGGTTCGGTGACCCGGATCCCGACAACCCCCACGATCCGCGCCCGCCACGCGATGACTGCGCCGCCTGCGGGAGCAACTGACCCACCGCGGGCAGAGCCGCGGCACTCATTGGAGAAGATGGGCGGGTGACGCAATCTCCGCTGACCGTCCCCGCTCTGCTACGGAACAGTGTCGCCGAGTTCGGTGAATCCGTCTACCTGGTCACCCCCACCGAACGGCTGACCTACCTCGACGCCGACCGACGGTCCGCGCGCCTGGCGCGGTGGCTACTGCACCAAGGGGTCGGCAAGGGCAGTCGCGTCGGCCTGTTCTTCCCCAACGGCGCCGAGTGGGTCACCTGGTGGCTCGCGGTGTCGCGGATCGGCGCGGTGGCCGTGCCCCTGAGCACGCTGTACACACCCGCCGAGATCGCAAAGGTGTTGCGCCTGGCCGACATCGGGCTGCTCATCGGTCCCAGCACGGTGCTGAACATCGATGTCGCCGAACGGTTGGAGGCAGCACTGCCCGAACTGGCGGAACACTCCACGAGCCGGCTGGCCCTGAGCGCCGCCCCCTATCTGCGCCGCATCGCGCTGACCGGCGCCGACGATCGGGCGTGGGCGTCACGCGGATGCGACGAGGGCGCCGACGAGGTGCCGGTCGAGATCCTGGCCGCCGCCGAAGCCGAGGTCTCCCCCGCCGACCTCGCCATCATGGTGCACACGTCCGGGTCCACCGCCGATCCCAAAGGCGTCCTGCACACCCATGGGACGCTCGTGCGTCAGACCTCGACCTGGCCTGCCGCCATCCGGGCGGTCACCGGGTCACAGGACCGGTCCCGGATCCTGTGCGCCATGCCGTTCTTCTGGATCGGCGGACTGCTCGCGGTGACCGGTGCCCTGCACGAACCCGTCACCCTGGTGGTCATGCCGAAACTGGATCCGGAAACCGCGCTGGACCTGGCTGAGCGGGAACACATCACCGGGATCGTGGGCTGGCCGGCGTTCACCCAGCGGTTGCGCGACCATCCGTCGTTCGCCGACCGCGACCTGAGCAGCGCACCGATGCTGCGCGACGGCCCGCTGGACATCGCCATGACCGATGTGCCCGACGGATTTCCGGTGCACCGCACCATGTCCGAGACCGCAGGCGGCTTCGTCTTCACCGACATGGCCATCGTCGACGAGCACGGCTCCCCGGTCCCATCCGGGGAGACCGGCGAACTCCTGGTCCGCGGCATCGGGGTCATGGCCGGGTACAACAAGCGCGAACGGTCGGACACCTTCGACGCCGACGGTTGGTACCACACCGGCGACAAGGTGTACCGGCGCGACGGCGATCCCCGCCTGTTCTATGTCGGGCGCACCACCGATCTGATCAAGGCCGCCGGGGCCAATGTCTCCCCGCTGGAAGTCGAGGCCGTCATCGCCGCGTCTGCCGACGTAGCGCAGTGTGTGGTCGTCGGCGTCGACGATCCGCGACGCGGCGAGGAGGTCTGCGCGGTCCTGGTACCCACCGCGGATCTCGACCTGAGAGCCCTGGCCGCCTACGCTCGGGAACAATTGTCCGCCTACAAGGTGCCGACCCGGTGGGCGCTGGCCACCGGTGACCGGATACCGACCCTGTCCAGCGGGAAGTTCGACCGGAAAGCCCTGCGGCAGTTGATCATCGACGAAGAGATCGAGACGGTACGCCTGCAGCCGGCGCACCCACCCGCAAGCTGATCATGCCGCGCTGAACCGTACCGGCATCGAATGGATGCCGTTCATCAGATTCGAACGCACCCGCCGCACCGGCCCGGTGACCTCGAGATCCCTCATCCGGTGCAGGATTTCGGGGAAGATGGCCGCCGCCTCCACCCTGGCCAGATTCGCGCCGAGGCAGAAATGTGTCCCGCCGCCACCGAAAGCCAAGTGCGGATTCGGGTTTCGGCCGATGTCGAACCCGTCAGGATCGGAAAAATGCGCCTCGTCGCGGTTGGCCGACGGGAAGAACATCGCCACCCGATCACCTTCGGCGATGCGAATGCCATGCAGTTCGGTGTCTTTCGTCGCCGTGCGGGTGAACGCGGTCACCGGACTGACATAGCGGAGCATCTCCTCGACCGCCGTGGACAGCAGCCCCGGGTCGGCCACCAGCCGAGCGAGTTCGTCCGGGTGCTCCATCAGTGCCAATGTGCCCGCCGAGACCAGGTTGCGGGTCGTGTCTCCCCCGGCATTGATCATCAACAGGAAGAACATGTTGAACTCGAGGTCGGTGAGGCGCCGGCCGTCCACCTCGGCATCGAGCAGCGCGGTCGCGATGTCATCGCCGGGTTCGGCACGCTTGCGTTGCGCCAGCGCAGAGGCGTACTCGAACATCTCGATCTGAGCCTGCAGCACCGTATCTGTGGCTTCACCGACGTGCTCCGAGTTCATCGTTTCCGTGAGGTGGTACAAGCGGCGACCGTCCTCGTGGGAGATGCCGAGGAGTTCGGCGATCACATACGACGGCAATGCGCCCGCGATGTCGGACACGAATTCGCACTCACCGCGGTCCAGTACCCCGTCGACGATCTCGGCGGCCAGGCAACCGAGCCGCTCCCGCAGCTGGGCGACATGCCGCGGGGTGAAACCCTTGCTGACAAGCGTCCGGAGTCCGCTGTGCCGCGGTGGATCCATCGTCAGCATCATGAGCTCGAGTTGATACGAATTCTCCGGCAGCGGAACGTCGAAGAGCACTCCGGTCCGCTGCGAGGACCACGTCGCGCTGTCCCGGGACACAGCGAGGATCTCGTCGTAACCGGTGAGTGCCAAGAAGCCCGCCCCATCCGAGTACGGATGCCAGGCGACAGGCGCCCGGCGCCGAAGTTCCCGGAATGCCTCGAACGGCATACCCGCCTCGTAGACCGCTGGATCGGTCAGGTCCACACCGCTGATGCTGACCGCATCGTCGACCATGTCGTGACGGTAGTGCACCGCAGCGCCCGGATAATCAGAATCGCTCGATCAGATCGCGGAATCCGGCGGCAGGCTGCACGAACGCACCCGCATCGCGAACCCTCGCGGCCAGCCCGCTGTCCGATGTCACGACGGTGATCTCGCCGGGGCGAGCAGAAGCCCCGACCAGCCGCACAATCTCGTCGTCGGCGGAGTTCGCGGCGGCCCGGGGAGCGCTACCCACATCGACGACAGCAGACTCGATCGGCGGTGTCGTCGGCCCTTCGAACACCACCGTGACAAGGTGTCCCCCGGCCGCGGCCCAACGCTCGAGCCGCTCGACCAACCCGGCCATCGCACCGCGCCGGTCCTTCCACCAACCGTCAGGCCGAGAGCCGATGACGTTCATGCCGTCCACGATCCAGCGCACCCAACCGACGGTACGGGCACACCGCATGCACAACCGGCCGAATCGGGGTTGACTGGACTGTCTCAGCCGGGCGCACGCGCGGAGGAAGGAGCACCGACATGGTGGCCGAATCAGGTGGTGGTGCGCCCGTGGAGCCGGCGAAGGCCCGGCATATCCGGTTGACCTCCCACAGTGCGGCAGCGGGTACCCCGACGATCCGATGGGCCGCGCCGAGCGCTGCCGAGCGCGGTCCGGTGATCGGCACCACCACCACACGCGCGCACCGCAATGTCATCGGCACACACAGCGGCTCGTACAGCGTCTACCGGGCATTGGCCGTCGCCGCGGGCGCGCTCTCGCCGGAGCACCGTGCCGATCTGACCAACACCTCGCCCACCGACGTGGTCGGGCCGTATCCACAGTGGAGCCAACCAGAGGCGATCGTCAGCCTGGATCCGTGGGGCGCGATGGTCTCCGATGCATTCGCCGCTGAACTGGCCGCCGGATACGACATCCGGCCGACCATCGCGGTGACCAAGGCCCACGTGATCGTGCCGGAGATCGCCGCGGCCATCGCTGCCGGCCGGCTGCACCCGGACGGCCATGTGCTGCTGGAAAGCGGTGCGGCACTGGTGACGAAGGCCGCCATCGAACCGGTGTGGTTCCTTCCGGGGGTGGCCGCCCGGTTCGGCTGCACGGAGACCGCATTGCGCCGGGTGTTGTTCGAGGAGACCGGGGGCATGTACCCCGAACTCGTCACCCGTGGCGATCTCGAGGTGTTTCTGCCCCCGATCGGCGGGCAGACCGTCTACATCTTCGGCGCACCAGACGATCTGGCTGATCCGACGGTGGAACTGACCGCACGGGTACACGACGAGTGCAACGGGTCGGACGTCTTCGGCTCCGACATCTGTACCTGCAGGCCCTATCTCACGCATGCCATCGAGGAATGTATCGCCGGGGCGCAGCGCGGAGGGGTCGGTTTGGTCGCCTATGCGCGCAAAGAAGGCCGCGCACTCGGTGAGGTGACCAAATTCCTGGTCTACAACGCACGCAAACGCCAGCACGGCGGCGACACCGCCGACCAGTACTTCGCCCGCACCGAATGCGTGGCGGGCGTGCAGGATATGCGGTTCCAAGAGCTCATGCCCGATGTCCTGCACTGGTTGGGGGTCAGAAAGATCCACCGCCTGGTATCGATGAGCAACATGAAATACGACGCGATCACCGGTTCGGGGATCGAGGTCGGCGAGCGGGTCAACATCCCCGACGACCTGATCCCGGCCGATGCCCGGGTCGAGATCGACGCGAAGATGGCCGCCGGTTACTTCACCCCGGGCCCGGTGCCCGGCACCGACGAACTCAAGATCGCCAAGGGCCGCGGGCTCACCCCATGACCACAACCCTGGACGGCTCGGCGGCTGTCGCGGCCCTGCGCACCACCTCCGCGATCCGCGAACGGGCCCGACACCTCCTGCAGCGGGCGCGGACCGGCGACTCCCCCTGGTTCCTGGTCGACGATGACGCCCTGGCCCATGCCGCCGTAGAGGTCGCCGACGTCACGCGTAACCGATACCCCACGCTCGCCATCCCCTACCACAGCCGGTGGCGCCATTTCGAGGCCGGCGGCAGGGACCGCCGCGCGGAATTGGCCACGCGCACAACCCATGTGGATGCTGACGTCCGGGCCCGCTCGATGATCGACCTGGCGGTGGTGAGTGTGTTGCTGGACGCCGGCGCCGGAACCGACTGGCATTACCTCGAACCCGGTACCGGCCTTGCGCTGACCCGCTCGGAAGGGCTGGGGGTGGCCAGTTGGCACGCCTTCTGCGGTGGGCTGTTCTCCAGCGACGCGGGCGATCCGCTGCGGGCCGATGCCGCCGCGCTGCGCCGCCTCGACGACGAGAGCCTGGCTGCCGCCTTCCAGGTGGACTCCGGCAATCCGTTGCTCGGGCTGGCCGGCCGGGTGCAGCTGCTGCGCCGCCTGGGCACGCAACTGGCCGCTCGCCCTGACGTATTCGGCCCGCACGGCCGGCCCGGCGGACTGTTCGACACGGTGACAGGCCCGACCGTCGCGGCCCACGACCTGCTCTCGACGGTGTTGGACACGTTGTCCGGAGTGTGGCTCACGGGTAATGCCATCGGTGGTCAACCGCTCGGTGACTGCTGGCGGCATGAGGCGGTTCCCGGTCCCGGCCTCTCGCGTGGATGGATGCCGTTTCACAAGCTGTCCCAATGGTTGACCTACTCGCTTCTGGAACCTTTCGAATGGGCAGGCGTCGCGGTCACCGATCTCGATGCCCTGACCGGGCTGCCCGAGTACCGCAACGGCGGTCTCCTGCTGGACACCGGTGTACTGCGGTTACGTGATCCCGCAGTCGCGCAGTCGGACTGGGCGGTGGATGACGAGATCGTAGTCGAATGGCGGGCACTGACCGTCGCGCTGCTCGACGAACTGGCGCCGCTGGTCCGCCATGAGCTGGCGGCTCCGCGACTGCCGCTGGCCTGCGTACTGGAGGGAGGGACCTGGGCGACCGGGCGTGCACTCGCGGCACGCCTGCGCGATGGCCGCCCACCGTTGTCCATCATCAGCGACGGCACGGTCTTCTAGGAGGACACCATGGGCAACCTGCATGTCATCGACCATCCGCTGGTCCAGCACAAGCTGACACTGATGCGGCAGAAGGATGTGTCCACCAAAGGATTCCGCCAGCTGCTCAACGAGATCTCGATGCTGATGAGCTATGAGGTGCTGCGCGACATCCCGGTGCACGAGATCGACATCGAGACACCGCTGGAATCCACGACGGGAGCCGTGATCGACGGCAAGAAACTGGTGTTCGTGTCCATCCTGCGGGCCGGCAGCGGCATCCTGGACGGCATGCTCAGCGTGATGCCGAATGCCCGAGTCGGCCATATCGGCCTGTACCGCGATCCGAAGACCCGGGTGGCCGTGGAGTACTACTGCAAGCTTCCGAGCGACCTGCACGAACGGGATGTGGTGGTCGTCGATCCCATGCTGGCCACCGGTAACTCCGCCGTCGCGGCCATCGACCGCATCAAGGAATATGAGCCCCGCTCCATCAAGTTCGTCTGCCTGTTGACGTGTCCGGAAGGCGTCGAGGCGATGCACCGGGCGCATCCGGAGGTTCCGATCTACGCCGCGGCACTGGATCGGGAACTCGACGAGCAGGGCTACATCGTTCCCGGCGTGGGCGATGCCGGTGACCGGATCTTCGGGACCAAGTGACGGTGTTCGGCCAGGGCCAGTAGCCTCTGGCCGCATGGATGCCGTTCAGGAAGCGCCGACCGCACCGGTCTGGCCCGCTCACCGCTGGGGACTGGGTGCCTTCGTCGTCGTCGAGGCCGTCTATCTGCTCACCTCGGCATCCTTCGGCCTGTTGGCTCCCTCGGGCCCACCGCCGGCCTGGTTGATCACGGTGGCGATCGGGGTGCCCACCCTCGTCGCCGCGGCCTGCGCCATAGGAATCGCGAAGTGGCGGGGCAACGGTCCCCGCATCGACTTCCGGTGGCAATGGTCCTGGCGCGCCGTGGGTCTCGGTCTGGCCTTCGGCATCGGCGGACTGTTCGTCACACTGCCGGCGGCGTTGCTCTACCAGTCGATCGTCGGACCGGACGCGACCTCGGCCGTGGGAGGCATCTACGAGGGCGTGCGGACCACCTGGCCCCTGGCGGTTGCCGTCCTGCTCCTGGTGGCCGTCATCGCCCCGATCTGCGAGGAGGTGGTGTACCGCGGCCTGCTCTGGGGAGCGCTCGAACAGCGGTGGGGGCGCGTCATCGCCGTGACCGTGTCCACCCTGGTATTCGCCCTGGCCCACCTGGAACCGCAGCGGGCCCCGTTGCTACTGGTGGTGGCGGTGCCAATTGCGTTGGCCCGGTTGTATTCCGGAAGTTTGTGGGGCGGCATCATCGCGCACCAGGTGACCAACCTGCTGCCCGGCATGGTGATGATGTTCAGCCTGCTCGGGATGATGCCGACCGGCTGAGCCACACCAGCCTTTCGCGCCTCCCACGCGTATCACCGCTTGCGGTCACGCACTTTGTACGTCGAGGGCCACGACAGGCGGGATTCATCGCCCACCAACGGAGTTCCCGATCCGCCGACCCGAACGTCGTACGCCTCTTGCCCGGCCCCCACCTCGCGGTTGGCGTGCTCCTGGGCCAGATAGTAGAGCTGGTCGATCTCGGCTTCGGAGAACGCCACGAATGTGGTCTTGCGCACGATGTCGTTGATGCCGGCTGTCATGCGGTCGGGCAGGATGCGGGAGGCCAACGCGGCCAGGCCCAGCAGGATGAACGGGATGACCCAGTAGCAGATGAACGACAGCGGAGTCTTGGTATCCAAAATCGTGGCGTCACCCTGCACGATCGGCGGGATCGCCGAGGAGATCGTCATGCCGGCGAATGCGCCAACCCAGATCCAGGTGAGGATCTTGACAATCCGTTGGAACAGGTCGCTTTCCACGACTCCGGGCGGTTGGCCGGCCGCCGCGAACTCCAGCACGAACGGCTTGCCGATCAGCAGGCCCACCAAGGCGACCAGGAAGATTCCCGCGGTGCTCAGCGGCTGGATCCAGCGCTCCATGACGTCCTGGCTCAGCACCAGGGTGAGGATCGTGAGCACGATGAAGGTCGCGAGTGCACCGACCTCCAGAGTGCGCCCCGGCGCCCCGGAGATCCGGCTGATCGCGAACGTCGCGACAGCCGTCGCCAGCGCCACCAGCACGGCGACCAGGAACGGCACGTTGCCGACGAGTACCCAATAGATGATCCACGGCGCGAAGCCAAACAGGATGCCCACGAGCGCCTAGTCTAGGGGCTTACCGTTGATCCGACGGCAACTACCCACCGGCGCCGCTATTCCTCGCCCTGCCTGTTGTTGCGGCGCCACTCGGAGATCTTGCGGCCCATCGAGTCGGCCGCGCTCGTCGCGGCCTGCCCTACTCCGTCGACGACACCGCCCAAGCCGTCCCGGATGCCCCGGATCAACGGATCGTTGGACTGGTCGAAACCGTCTTTGTAATGGCGCGCCGCCGCGCTGACATCGTCAGCCCAGCTCGCCGTCGCATCGTCGGACCGCAGCGGATAGTTGCCGGCCATGATCGCGCCGTATCCGCCGGTATCGACCCACTTGGTCAGGTCCGCCGCTCGAAGCACCGAGAAGGGGTGCGTCTGCATCTCCAGATTGAGCAGTTTGAGCACCCCGTCGCGCATGTCCCCGGTCGCGTCATAGTCGCGTGCCTGTGCGAGGAACGCCTGCGAGTCGAGCTTGTCCAGGTGCCGGCCCGCCGCCAACTTCAGCTCGACCCGGATCGCCATGTCGAAGTCCTGTCCGCACAGCAGGCCCGCGCGGTCCCCCGAAAGTTCGGATTTGCGTTGCCATTCCTGCAGGGCGGCGACGATCGCGCGCAATGCCCAGCCACCGATCGGGACGAAACCGAACGACGACGCCAACCGCATCAGGTGATGGAGCATGGTGCGGTAGACGGCGTGACCGCTGAGCGCGTGACCGAGCTCGTGACCGATGACGAAGCGCATCTCGTCATGCGTCATCAACTCGTACATACCCGAGGTGATGACGATGAACGGGTCCTCCATGCCGATGCAGTACGCATTGACCTCCGGCGACTGGATGATGTACATCTCCGGACGTACCGGAGCGTCGAGCACCCGCACGCAGTCGTCGAGCAGCGCATCAAGGTCGGCGAACTGCCGCGGACCCACCCGCGCCGAACTGGCCAGATACAGCAACCGGTGCTTGCGCTCGCGCAGCATCCCCGACAGCACCTTGAGAACCTGATCGAATCCCTTGAGCCGGCGTAACGCGGTCAGCGCGGTCCGGTCAGCAGGATGTTCCCAGGCCCGCGAACTGATGTCGGGAAATATGGTCCGTGTGGTCGCAGGTGTCTGTTCCATCAGTGCGGTGCGCCCTCCTCGTCGACAGCTCAAAGCCTACGGACAGTTGAGCCGCCTCGGGCGCACAAATCTCGGGCGTCAGGCGATGATGCGGACCAGGTAGGGAGTCATGCCCTCACCGCGCACCGGGGTGACCGCGACCGCGGGCTCGGTGCCCTGGATCATCTGGTTGTTCCCGAGGTAGAGCGCCACGCTCTGGGTGCCCTCGGGTCCGTAGAAGATCAGGTCGCCGGGCAGCGCCTGGGCGGGCAGCACTTTCTGCCCCACCTTGTACTGCTCGCCGGACGACCGCGGCATCTTCACCCCGGCTCCGCCGAACGCGTAGACGATCAACCCTGAGGCATCGAATCCGACCACATTCGCCGACGGATCGGGCACCGCCGCGACGCCCGGGGTGGTCAGCACGGGCGCCGACACCGCCGGCGTGGACAGACCCGGGATCAGACCGCCGCCTGCGAGCGACGGGGTCACCGGGGCCACGCCGGGAGCGGGCAGGGTGCGGGCGACACCACGGGTCGGCCCGTTGATGTCACCGCCGCCGTAGCTGAACGGAACGCCGCGCTGCGACATCGCGCGGGCGATCACGAGATCGACATAGCGCTGGTTGCCGGTTGGGCGTTCGATCGGTGCGGCGCCGGCCAGTCCGGGAGCCGCGACCAGGAATGCCAGACCGAACAGAAGGGCAAAGGTACGTCTCATCGAACATCAACTCTCTCGACCACCAGAAGGCGACATCGACTGCTGGTCGTGGTCAGTCGAGTCAACCATTTGTACCGCTCGCAGAGCGGTTTGCCCAATTTGCATGGGGCACAAGCTCAATCAGATGCAGTACCGTGACCGAACAGTGACCGCACACGGTGTCGGCGGTCGTTGCGCCCGTGCCGGCCGCTTCGTCACCGGGACCGGCAACCGGCTGAAGTCAGACCGTCCTGAGCAAAGTGGCCGGGACAGGTCCGGTTTGGCCTGCACCGTGGTGAAAATCGTTGTGGTGCACGGCCCGCCGGGGAGGTACACACCGTTTGCGGGTCACCTGACACCATGGTGGCATGCACCCCGATGCGAAACCGCAATCCTGGTCGGCCCGGCTCTGGGACGCGATCGAGCCGACGTTCTCCGCGATTCTCGCGCACCCGTTTCTGACCGGCCTCACCGACGGGAGCCTGGCCGACGGGGCATTCGCCCACTATGTGGCGCAGGATGTGCACTACCTGCGCGACTATGCCCGCGCGCTGGCGATCGTCGCCGCCAAGGCCCCCACCCTGGCCGATACCGCGATGTTCTCCCGGCACGCCGCCGAGGTCTTCGATGTCGAATTGGGGCTGCACAGCGAACTACTCCCCGAGCTGGGGCTGGATATCGAGGCACTGAACGCGACGCCGGTCACCCCGACCACACGCGCCTACACCAGTTATCTGCTGGCCACCGCCTACGGCGGCACCTTCGCAGAGGGGTTGGCGGCGGTCCTGCCGTGCTACTGGATCTACGCCCGGGTCGGAGCGGCGCTACTGGAACGCGGATCGCCTGATCGGCGGTATCAGCGTTGGATCGACAGCTACGGCGGCCAGGACTTTGCCGCGACAGTCGCCGAGGTGCTCGACCTGACCGATCGGCTCGGACCGACACTGGGCGGGGCGGACGAAGCCGCCGCGCGAACCCATTTCGTGGTCACGTCGAAATACGAGTGGATGTTCTTCGATGCGGCCTATCGCCGCGAGCAGTGGCCGGTCTGACCGCCTGCCGGTCCCTCACCGGCGCGAGGCGCGCCGGTGAGGAAAGGTAACGACGGTCAGAGCGCAGCCAGCGCGGCGTCGTAGTTGGGCTCCTGAACGATCTCGGGCACCAGTTCGGTGTAGGCCACGTTGCCGTCGGCGCCGATGACGACGACGGCGCGTCCCAGCAGACCGGCCATCGGACCGTCGGCCATGGTGATTCCGTAATCCTCGCCGAAGGTGTCCCGGAAAGCCGACGCGGTGATGACGTTCTCGATGCCCTCTGCTCCGCAGAAACGGTTCAGCGCGAACGGCAGGTCCTTCGACACGCACAGGACCGTGGCGCCGGCGGCAGCGGCCCGTTCGTTGAAGGTGCGCACGCTGGCGGCGCAAATCCCGGTGTCCACCGACGGGAAGATGTTCAGCAGCACCGACTTGCCCTGGAACTGGTCATTGGTGACGGTGCCGAGATCGGTGCCGGTGACCGAGAAGCTCGGGGCCTGGCTGCCGACTGCCGGCAGGTCGCCGACCGTGTTGATGGGGTTTCCCTTGAAGGTTATCTGTGCCATGGGGCACAGTCTGTCAAAACCGGGTGCCCGGCGGGTGGGCCGGGGTGCGACGATTGACGGCGATGATCGATCTGCCCGAGGCGGTGCGCGCGATGGGCACGCGGGGACCGCAGTGGCAATCGTGGGTCGATGGCCTGCCTAGACTGATCCGGGCCCAGTTCGACGAATGGGACCTGCGTGCCGACGGGCCGGCGCTTCACGGCTACTGCTCGATCGTGTTGCCGGTGCAGACCGGTGAGGGGGTGCCCGCAGTCCTCAAGGCCGCCTTCCCCGATGACGAGTCCGAACACGAACACCTGGCGCTGCGCCGCTGGGCGGGTGCCGGTGCGGTCCGGTTGCTGCGCGCCGATCCGCACCGCCGGGTGATGTTGCTGGAACGGTTGGAGCAGCGAAACCTCAACGAGCTCTGGGACATCGAGGCATGTGAGATCGTCGCCGGACTCTACGGCCGGCTTCATGTGCCTGCGCTGCCCCAGCTAAGGTCGCTCACCGAGCACACCGAACGATGTACCGCCGACCTGACCCGACTCCCCCGCGGTGCGCCGGTTCCGCGTCGACTGGTGGAGCAGGCGATCACGCTCGGTAGAGATCTGGCCACCGATCCCGCCGTCAGCGGCACTCTGATCCACGGCGACCTGCATTACGAGAACGTCCTCGCAGGCGACCGCGCGCCATGGCTGGTGATCGATCCCAAGCCGATGAACGGGGACCCTCACTACGAGGTCGCGCCGATGCTGTGGAACCGGTGGGATGAATTGGCCGGGTACGTTCGCGACGGCGTCCGGCGCCGGTTGTCGGCCCTGGTCGATGCGGCCGGACTGGATCCCGACCGGGCCAGGGCCTGGGTGATCGTCCGGATGCTGCACAACGCGATGTGGGAGCTGACCGAGACGCCCGAACCCGACGCGGACTGGTTGACCACCTGCGTGGCGATCGCGAAGGCCGTGCAGGGCTGAGACGTGCAGACGCGTCGATCGACGCCTCAGATGACTTTGTAGGTGAGGTCGTACAGTGCGCCCGCTCCGTTGAACTGCTGGGTGAGCTCTCCCCGCCCCAACTCGTCCGAGCGGATGAAGATCGAACCCACGTCCTGCATCTCGTCGGTGCGCAGGTCCACCTCCCTCAACACGATCTCCAGGTGGCCGTCGAACGGCAGCAGTCGGTCCAGATCCACCACATCCCCCTGGCACATCGACACAGCCTTGAACTGGAATCCATCAGCTCTGCTGATACTGAGCTCGTCGGTCCCACCGGAGTCCTGGGTCCTTACGGCCCGGAGTTCCGACAGCTTGGCGAACAACGACATGGCATCCTCCGTTGGATCTTCCCGCCAGCGGTAGCTGACGCAGTCGATTCTCGAGTTGCCTGCCCGTCGCACACATGCGTAGTGCGCTACTTGAATCTGTTCGGCCGAGGCTTCCGGGGCGCATGTCCTGGTGAGCCGGCCGAAACGGCATCGGGGCTGATCACGATGCTGATATGGCGCTCCGCAGACGCTCACGCCACCATGCCGAGCGCTCCGGGTCCGTGACCGCGTAGCGCTCGAGTCGCTCGCGCTGCGGAGCCGGGGGCATCGGCGCCACGGGTAGGTAGCCATCGACCGGAACCAGCGAACGCGAATCCGCGACCAGGTCACCGGCGAGAAAACCCCTGGTTCCCAGCTCACAGGCGAACGGCAACCGGGGTAATGCCCCGGCCAGCGCGAGTCCGGCCGCCAGGCCGATGGTCGTCTCCAGCGTCGAGCTGACCACACAGGGCAGTCCACACGACTCGGCCACCCGCAACGCCCGCCGGGCCCCGCCCAACGGGCCGCTGGCCAGCACAGCGATGTCAGCCGCTTCGCCGAGCCGCAGGGCCATCGGGTCGTCGGCGTTGCGGATCGACTCACCGGCCGCGATGGGCACCTCGACCTGCCGTCTGACCTGGCCCAGCTCCTGCACCGTCCGGCACGGTTGTGCGACGAACTCCAGCCCGCCGGCCGCCCGGTCGAGGGCCGCGATCGCGGTGACCGCGGTATCCGGATCCCACCGCCCCTTGGCGTCGCACCTGATGACACCGCCCGCGCCGAGCCCGTCGCGCACCGCTCGCACCCGCTCGACGTCCTGCGCCAGTCCCCCCGCCCCGACCTCGACCGCGGCCGTCCGGCAGCCGGACGCCGCGGCGATCTGGTGAGCGCGGGCGGCCTCGACGGCGGGAACGGTGACCGCGATCGGCACCCGCCCACGCACCGGATCGGGCCAGCCGACGGTTCCCGGCTCGGTCGCCGCGGTGAGCCAGCGGACCAGCGCGCGCTCGCCCGGCAGCGGGCTGAACTCCCCCCATCCCTGCGGCCCCTCGAGGAGCATGCCCTCGCGAGCGGTGAGGCCACCGACCCCGTCGGTGGTCGGAATGGCGAACACGGGCGCACGGTCGAAGTCGATCAGGGTCTGCACAACCACGTGACGCTAGCGGACCGGCCCGGCCACGGGCCGACAACGGGACAACTGCCGGTGTCTGTCCCGCGCGCGGCCTAGACTGCGCCCATGGTTCGGGAGCAGGTGCCGCTCATGAGGAGACAACCAATGACGAGCGCAGTGTGGCGCGGAATGTTCACCGTGGTGTCGGCCGCGGTGCTGTCGGCCGGGTCGATGGCGGTGGCCACGATCGTGACGCCGGCCCCCAGTTCGGCGTGCGCGCCGGGAGAAACGGGCGTCACCAACGGATGCTCACCGTTCTGTGTGCCGGGCAGGCAGCTCGACCTCGCGACCGGACTGTGCCTGCCGGTGCCGCCACCGCCGGCCGTCCCGAATGGTGTTGCGACACCCGGTTACTGAGCAACTACGCTGGCTGTCATGGCGCAGGTACTGACGGTCAACGTCGCTCACCCACGACCCAACACGGCCGAGGGCCGTGCCGTCACCGGCATCGACAAGCGCCCTGTCGACGGGGCGGTCGCGGTACGCGCTCCCGGCCCGATGCACGGCGGCCTCGGTAGTGGCCTGATCGGCGACACGATCGGCGACCAACAGTTCCACGGCGGGGACGATCAGGCGGTATACGCGTACGCGCGGGAGGACCTCGACGTCTGGGAGTCCGAACTGGACCGTGAGATCGCCAACGGGGTGTTCGGGGAGAACCTGACCACCGCGGGCATCGACCTCACCAACGCCGTCATCGGTGAACGGTGGCGGGTCGGGTCCGACGGACTCGAGCTCGAGGTGTCCCGGCCGCGTATCCCCTGCCGAACCTTCGCCACCTGGCTGCAGCTCAACGGATGGGTCAAAACCTTTACCAGAGCGGCGATTCCGGGCGCCTATCTGCGGCTGGTGACACCCGGGTCCGTATCGGCCGGCGATGAGATCGTGGTGACCGACCGGCCCGACCACGACGTCACCATCGGATTCGTGTTCCGGGCCCTGACCCTGGAGCCGCAGCACCTACCCGCGATCCTGCGGGCTGCTGCCCTGCCCGAACCTCTGCGGGAACTCGCCGAACGACGCACCGGCGCGAGCTGAACCGATGAATCCGCCAGCGGGGCAGGCTATTGCGGCCAGCTGTTGTTGCGGATCACCTCGACGAAGTCCTCGCGTACGAACGAATCGTCGAAGTGCGCCAGCACATCGGCGTTGACGGTGCCGAACGTCGAACCCGGTCGCTGCCGCACCCCGTCGGCGAACGCGTGCAGGATCCGGTTCTTGAAGTCCGGCCTCGGATGCGCCGAGGTGACGGCATTCAGATCAGCCGATGTCAGGTTGTCACGGCCGATCCCGAGCACATCGGTTTCGACCCCCGCTGTCACCAGAGCGATCTCAGGATCGAGGAACTCGGGGATGCCCGGCGTGGTGTGCAGCGCTATCCCCAGCCAGACCTTGCGTGCGGCGGCCTCGTCGACCCCGCGCTGCAACAGAAAGTCCCGCGCGGCATTGGCACCGTCGACCTCGAAACGCAGTTGTGAGGTCGTGCGGTACCGCTCGGTCAGCCCGAGGTCGTGAAACATCGCGCCCACGTACAGCAATTCCAGATCGGGCGTCAGCCCGATCTGCAGGCCCTGTAGCGCGCCGAAGTAGAACACCCGGCGGGAATGGTGGAACAACAGGTCATCCTCGACGTCGCGGATGTACTCGGTGGTCTCCCGCACCAGTGCGGTGTCCGGCAGTTCGATCCCGGCGATGTTGCCGGTCAGTGAAGTCGTCATGGTGTGTCTCCCTCAAACGCGGATCAGTAGACCAGACCACCGGTTGTGCGGCCGGTCAGTTTGAAAACCGCACCGAAACCAGGGATTTCAGCGGTGTCCCCGGCCCCGGGCTGGACCACTGTGACGGTTGCACCTGTGGTGGATGACATGTGAACCTCCTTGTCGCCGTGCAACCAGTCTGCGACGCGGACCCTGGCAATGCCCATGTCCGATGCGCCACCTTTCCCACAGAAAGCGACACAATGGACGGATGGCACAGGCGGTGGGGCCACGCGAGGTCGTGATCGTGGTCTTCGACGGGATGAAACTGCTCGATGCCGCCGGACCCGCCGAGGTTTTCGCCGAGGCCAACCGGTTCGGCGCCGACTACCGCCTGCGGATTGCCTCGGTCGACGGTGCCGATGTCACCAGCTCGATCGGCACGAGGTTCGCGGTGACCGACCGCATCGCCGAGATCGACGGCGCCGACACCGTATTGGTGTCCGGTGGAGACGATCTGGTGGGCCGGCCGATCGATCCCGGGCTGGTGGCAGCGCTGCGGGACCTACCCACGCGGACCCGGCGGCTGGCGTCGATCTGCACCGGGTCCTTCATCCTGGCCGAGGCCGGCCTGCTCGACGGCCGCCGGGCCACCACGCACTGGCGTCACGCACGGCTGCTGGCGCGTGCGTATCCCACGATCTCGGTCGAGCCCGATGCGATCTTCGTCCGGGACGGAGACGTCTACACCTCGGCCGGCGTATCGGCGGGCATCGACCTGGCGTTGGCTCTGGTGGAGGCGGATTGCGGAGCCGACCTGGTGCGCAATGTCGCACGGTCACTGGTCGTGTACCTCAAGCGTGCCGGCGGCCAGTCACAGTTCTCCACACTGGTCGAGTCGGATGCGCCCGCCGAGTCGGTGCTGCGGCGGGTCACGAGTGCGATCGCAGCCGACCCGACCGTGGACCATAGCGTGAAAAGCCTTGCGGCACTGGCCTCGCTGAGTACCCGGCAGCTGACCCGGCTGTTTCAGGCCGAACTGGGCACCACACCGGCGCGCTACGTCGAAACGGTGCGGATCGATGTCGCACGCGCGGCCCTCGATGCGGGACGCCAGGTCGGAGAAGCCGCCCGCCTGGCCGGGTTCGGCAGCGCCGAGACCTTGAGACGGGTGTTCGTCAATCACCTCGGGGTGTCGCCGAAGGCCTACCGGGACCGGTTCCGCAGCACGTCCAGCGGTTGAGTCCATGCGGTCAGACCCAGCGCGGCAGCTCCTTGCCGATGAGCGGCGCGATCTTGTCGGCCATGTAGGCATGTCCGGCGTCGGTCGGGTGGATGCCGTCGGCGCCGATCAGCTCAGGGCGATCGAAGAACCAGCGCTCCGCGATCGGATCGACGAACGTCGCACCCACCTGCCGAGCCTGGTCTCGCAGGATGTCGCGAACGCCCAGCAGATTCGGCGGAACATCGGGACTCACCCACGGCGGCCCGATCACCAGCATCCGAGCGGCGGGCGCGGTTTGCCGGGCCGTGGTCAGGGCGTCGTGGCTCAAGCGGGTGACCGCACCCAGATCGGAGTCCTTGTCGTTGCGTGACCCGAAGAAGACGATCAACGCGTCGTCGGGCTGCACCGCCCGGTTGGTCAGGTCCGCGAAGACGCTGCCGCGGTTGCCGCGGGCTTCGTAGCCGGCGCCCCCCTCGGCAAACACATCGGCATCCACCTGCACACCTCGTTGCGCCAACTCCTGCCAGGCCAACGGAGCCCAGTTCCTCGGCCCCATGCCGCCCTCGGCGACCATGCCCGTGGTGTAGGAGTCCCCGATCACCGCGATGTGGTTGATCTGGGGGTCCAGGCCCGAGGTGACATAACGCCGCTCAGGGGCCTGCGCGAACAGCCCTACCAGGAGGGCGAGCGAGACGACGAAAGTGGTCAGACGACTCACTGCAACCTCCACTCCCAGCGAGACTCAGTTCGTCCCGGACCGAAATACCGGAACAGCCTATGGGGTGAAGCTGGGCCGTAGATAGGCGGTCGATGACACAGCGATAACAAGGGCATAACAACCTGTCGCACAGCGGGTTTGGATGGTTACAACCGTCAGCCCGCGCGCGCCGGAACCTCGTCGGACCGGTCCTGGGACTCGGTGTCGATCCGGTGCAGCCTGGTGTTGGCCTGCTCGACGGGCCGGATGTCGACCATTCGGCGCATCCACCGCCTGGCCGGCTCCTCGACGAGGTGATAAAGCGCAATCGCGCCTACCACGGCGATCGCGAACAGGCCCACAAGCGTCGCTTTACCCGAGAGGGTGGGCGTCAGAGTCAGCTCGAACTGCCTGGTGGTCCAGATCCAGGCGGTATGGACCAACTCGTGCACCATGTACAGGCCGAACGAGATCTGACCGCCGTAGACCAGAAGCCGGGTGGACAGCAACGCCGGGAGGCTACCGACGCCGACAGCCAGGGCGACCACCTGCGGGACGAACAGGATGTCGACGATGCCGCCGGCGTCGCCGACGGTGTTCATCGGGTGCTTGTCGAAGAAGTACAGTCCGCCGATGATGACGACGCCCAACACGATCGACAGGTAGCCCGCGCGCTTCTGGGTCCGTTCCGTCAGATGCAGCTTGCGTACCGCGGTGCACGCCAGCGCACCAGCGGTGAACTGCATGACGATCCTCGGCAGCCAGCTCCACGGGGTGTAGAAGTGCCCGGTGGCCATCAGGAGCACCACCGGCGGCACGGAGGCGGCGATGGCCAGCAGGACCAGGCTCCGCGCCCGGGTGGCCCGCGCGATCCTGAAGACGACCATGATCAGCGCCCCGAACAGCAGGTAGGCCAGCCATTCGGCACTGATCGACCAGGCGGGCCCGTCCCAGCTCGAACCGTCGAAATAGGGCTGGAACCACAGTTGGACCAGGAAGAGCTGGCGCACGTAGCTGACGGCGTTGTAACCGCTGGTGTCCTCGGGCGGGATGTGGCCGACGTTGAGGGTGAAGATCAGCCACAGCGCGGCCAGGTGCAGCGTGACCAGATACACCGGCCACACCCGGGACAAGCGCAGCCACAAGAAGTGCAATGTGGCCCGGGCGGACCAGGTCGGCCCCATCCGGTCGATGTAGTTCCAGGTCAGGACGAATCCGCTGAGGATGAAGAACAGGTCGACGCCCTGGGCGCCCCGGTCGAGCACGGGAGCCAGCGCCTCGGTGACGTCGGGTGCCACTTGGTAGAGCAGGGGTCGGAAGTGGAACAGGACCACCCACACCGCCGCAACGATGCGCAGACCCGTCAGGGCCTTGATCTCTGCGCCGCGCACAACACCCTTTTCCGTATCCACTCAGCTGATTCGTCACTTCGCTGTTTCGTCATGTCACCGCCGCGGCTGGCCGGGCGGATCGGCCCGCGATTGGCGCAACCGGCAGCTCTCGCAGACTAGCAGCGTGCCGTTGCGCGACGCGCTGCCCGCGCGGTGTGCGCTTCCTGGGCGACACCACAGGGCGGGTCGCATCGGGCTCGGGTGACCTTGTGCAGCAAAGCAATTGCCGATACCGGCGTCGACGTGGGACTCGCCGTGGTCAGAGACGATGCGGCGTGTCCGATTCCTGGCAGTCGGCTGAGTGGCCGGATAGGCTCGGGCCACGTGATCTCTCGGGGAGGTTTGAGATGACCAGCATCATCGAGCGCTGCGCCGCGGGCATCGGCACTGTATTGGCACCACTCGGTCTGATGGCGGTAGTCACGGTGGCGGCGCCGGCCGTCAGCAGTGCCGACTGCGGCGCCGGAGAATGGTGGGACCCGGTGGCCAGTGTGTGCCGCCCGCCGGTCGTGCCGTTGGGCTGTGAAAACGGCGCGTGGTGGGATCCGGTGGCCAACACCTGTCGCCCGCCCGTGGTGCCGCCGCCGCCGCTGTGCGACAACGGCTGGTGGTGGGACCCCGTCGGAAATGCCTGCCGGCCGCCGCTGATCCCGCCGGGCTGATCGCTCAGCGCCGGGTCATCACGGCATGGGTACCGAGGAACCGTCGTAATTGCGGGCGTTGTTGTTGAGTGAATCCATCCACGCGCGCAGCTTGGCCTGGCCGACCAACGCCGGGATGGTGCCGCCGCCGCTGGCCGGGGCGTCGGGAGCGGCGTCGGTCGGCTGCCAGGGCTGGCAACCACTGGTCTTGAATGCCTTGTCGGTGGCTTCGATCGTGATGACCTGCGGCTTCTTCGTGAACGCGTTGTCGATGATGTCGCCGCCGTGCAGATCGGCCATGCGCTTCCAGTAGCAGGTGCCGCCCTCGACCGGTCCGGCCGAGGCGTAGTTACCCGGCTGGATATCGGTGCCGACCATGAACAGGCCGTCGTGGTCGATCGCCTTGCCGGCAACGGGTGCCGCGGCGGGGGCAGCTGGCGCAGCGGGATCGGCGGGGGCCGGCTCAACGGGACCCGGCGGTGGGCCCGGAGCGGGGATGGGCGCGGGCGCGTCCGGATCGGCGCCGGCGATGCCACTGAACGCCCCACCTGCGGACACCACCAAGGCGGCGGCGAAGATCACGGCTCTCATCGGCTTCATGAAAACCCAGCGTACCGGGTACGGCGGGATGGTCGGGCCCACTCGCGGGGAGGTCTGCATTGCCGGAACCCGCCGGCGTGATCTGTGGCACCCTCGCGGTGTGGAGCCGCCGTCACCTGATCCCGATGCACCCCACCTGGCCGACGTCGTTCCCTCGGTCCTCGCCGCGATGGGGGCGCCCGGATTCGAGGCACGGATCCCGTGGCCCGGACCGATCCGGGGCGCATGCGTTCTGTTGATCGACGGGCTCGGGGCCGAACTGCTCGCCGCCCACGCCGCCGATGCGCCCGTCCTGACAGCTCTGGCCGACCAGTCGGCCAACCGGACCCTGCACGTCGGGTTCCCGTCCACCACGGCGGCGGGACTGGCGGCGATCGGCACCGGATGCCGATCGGGTGAGCACGGTTTCGTCGGTTACTCGTTCAGGGTTCCCGAGGCCGGCCCGGAATTCGACATCGTCAACGCGCTGCGGTGGCGCCCCCATCCCTGGGGGCCGGACCTGCGCGACCGCGTGGTGCCCGAGCTCATTCAACCGTCGCCGACCACCTTCGAGCGTGCCGGGGCGGCCGGATTCGAGGTCTCTGTGGCCTCGGGCGCCCAGCACACCGGCTCGGGATTGACCCGGGCGCTCCTGCGCGGCGGACGCTATGTCGGGGTGCACGCACTCGGCGATCTCGCGGCCGCGGTCATCGCAGCCGTCGCGGGCAGCGGCTTCTGTTACGGGTACCACGCCGACCTCGACCTGGTGGGCCACCTGCACGGGCCCGGGTCGGCCGCCTGGCGCATGCAGTTGCGCCAGGTCGACCGGCTGGTGGAATCGGTGTTGGAAGCCCTGCCGTCAGAGTGTCTGCTGACCGTGGTGGCCGACCACGGCATGGTCACGGTGGACCCGGCCGCCGTGGTCGACATCGACGAGTGCGAACCGCTGCTCGTCGGGGTGGCCGCCGTCGGGGGCGAAGCCCGCGCTCGCCACGTCTACACCGCGGCCGGGGCGGCCGATGACGTCCTGGCGGCATGGCGCACCACTCTGGGGGATTCCGCGTGGGTGATGTCGCGGGAGGAGGCAATCGGCGCCGGATGGTTCGGCCCGCGGGTGCGCGACGACGTCCGGTCCCGCATCGGCGATGTCGTCGCCGCGGCCCGCGACACGGCGGCGTTGCTGCGGCGGACCGTTGAGCCCATGGAGTCAGCGTTGATCGGCCAGCACGGCTCGCTGACGATTGCTGAACAATATGTACCGCTGGTGTCTGTAATTGGATGAGCAAACCGCACACCCGGAACAGGCTTAGGTGGGCTAAGATTCACCGCATGAAGCTTGCAGGCCTGGCAGTAATTGGTGCCGCAGCGGCTATCGCCTTCGCCGCTCCCGCACACGCCGATCCCGACACCGATTTCGCCAATGAGCTGCACACTTTTGGCATTTACGGGCAACGCGATAGCCGATCAGCGGGCCCGGTGATCGTGATGAGGCGTCGGTGGTGCAGGCGATGGTGATGCGGACACACCAGAACCAGGTTGTCCAGCTCGGTGGGTCCGCCGTTCTCCCAGTGCACGATGTGGTGGGCGTGCAGACCGCGAGTGGCCCCGCAGCCGGGCACGGCACAGCAGCGGTCGCGATGCTCCAGGGCCCGGCGCAGCCGGCGGCTGATCGCGCGGGTGCTGCGCCCGGCGCCGATCACCTGCCCCTGGCGTTCAAACCAGGCTTCGTACGTGGCGTCGCACAGCAGCTCACGTCGTTCGTCGTCGGTCAGCAGCGGACCCAGATGCAATGCGGCGACCGGCTTCTCACCGTCGGTGTCGAGGTCGACATGCACCACGACGGTGGTGTGCTGCCCATGCGGACGGCGCGCCGCCTCAACATCCCACCCAGCCTCGACAACACTCATGAACGCGTCCACACCATTCGGAAACGGCGGTGCCTGCTCCGCGTCGCCACCATCGGACTCGGTGTCGTGATCGTGTTTCCAGTCCGCGACCAACCCCTCGTGATGGGCTTGGCGGGCCGCGTCGAACTTGGCTGCCTCCAACCGGGTCAAGCGGATCCGGTAGGTGGTGTACTCGCCTTCACCAGTCTTGGTGATCGAACGCCCAGGATCGGGACCTGGCACAGGCTCGTGGTCTGGTTCGGGGCGTGGCTCGAGCTTGACCGCGGTACGCAACTGATCAACGGTAGCCACCGCCGCCAACTCTGCGTAGTGCTCATCGGATCCGTCGGCGGCGTTCTCGGCGATCACCCCGACCTGATCCAGCGACAGCCGACCCTCCCGCATCCCCTGCGCGCAGCGGGGGAACTCCTCGAGCCGCCGCGCGATCGCCACCACAACCTCGGCGTTGCGCGGTGTCACACCGGCCTTCCAGGCCACCAGCGCCTTCATAGAACGGGCACCGGTGGCACCGCACAACTCGTCACGGTCCAGTTCAGCGACGATCTCGACGATGCGGCCATCGATCGCATTGCGCTGACCGATCAGCTCCGACAACTCGGCGAACAACACCTCGGTACGCTGCGCCGGGCTCACCTCAACATCGAAAGAGGCTGCGGCCGAGGACATGACCCCATCATCGCAGAGGGGTCCGACAAGTTTCTGGACGAGAATGACGACAACCGCATCCTTCCGGCAAGATAGCTGTGGTGGGGATAAACCTGTTGCCTTGCACCCGCCTCTCGGACGCTGATGTCGCGGGCGCGCTCGACCATGCGGTAGCCGTGATCAACCCGGCGCTCGACGTGTTCACCCGATTCGACCCGCTCGGGCTGAGGCGACGTACCCATCGAGAGGAGCCCGCAGAGGGCGCCGTGGGCAAGTCCCTCGACCTCGCGGCCGCTTTGCTCAATTTCGCCGAGCTGCCCGGCACCAAGGCCTGGACCGAGATGGATCAAGACGGCCACGCGAAGTGGTGGGTGCATCGCGCCGGGGCGGTGACCACCATCCTCGTCGCATTCCCGGGTGCGTTCGGAGTCATCGCCGACCGGCTTGGTGTGCAGGACTTCCTGGGTTTCACCAACCAAGCGATCGTGTTGTGCGCGGTGGCCCGCGAGGACGGCGTCACCGACTACGACGAGCAAGTGCAACTGCTCGGCGCTGTCCTGTGCGACCGTCAACTGCCCGATGCAACGGTCGATGCTTCGGCCGACGACGCCGGCGCAACCGCGCAATCGCTGCCCGGAAAGCTCTGGGAGTTCGCCGGCACACTACGTGCTGTGAGCGACGAGTTCACGAAAAGGCCACACCCGCAAAAGCTTTACCGCTATCTGGGGATGCTTCCGGGCGTCGGTGCGGTGGCCGATTACTTCGGTGAATTAACCGCCCTACTGCACGCTGCCAATGAAGGCGCGGCGTGGATCAGCGAGCACTCGCCGCAGCCGCCGGCTCCGGAGCCGGCCCGAACCTGAAGATCAGCGCACTGATCGCCACCACCACAGCAGCCAACGCAATCACGGGCGCAACCGTGAACCGCGACACCGTCGCACCCAGAATCGCACCGCCGCACATCGTCAACACCACTCCGTAACGCAACTTCTCGCGGTCCCCGGTGCCTCCGGCCAGCCTGCTGTCGAACCCGATGCCGACGATCGTCTGCGTCAGCACCGTCGTGCTCAACTCCTGGATGCCGAACTGGCGTGCGGTCGCGTTCTGGATGCCGAAGGTCATCGCCAAGACGATGAGGATGAACTTGCGGTTGTCCTGATAGTCCAGCACTCCCGATCCCGTGAGAATCGAAAGTACAGTCAGCAGAACGACTTCCACACCCAATGCGGTGGTCAACCAGTTCCGGACGTGACTGTCGAGATGGCGTCTCAGCCGTCCACCCACCACGGTGCCCAGCACGAACCCGATGAACGCCACCAGCGCCCCGGTCACGTCCACGCCGGAGTGCGGTACGAACCAGAACCCGAGGAAGATCACGTTGCCCGTCATGTTGGCGACGAAAACGTGTCCCAGCACCAACACACTGACCGCGTCGACGATGCCGGTGGCGGACGTCAACAACAGCAGTGCCACAACGGTCGACCGTTGCGTCACCGGTGAGGCGATGGCCATGCCTACATCCTCGCCGCTACAACTGCGGAGACAGGTCCAATTGGGTCAACGCCGGCATCTGGGTGATCAGCCAATCCCCGTCCGTACGCTGCAATATCAGGCGATATGACATGTACCGCAACGATGGGACGTTCTTGGTGACCGGGCTCGTCGACACCGTGTTGGTGTAGACGATGGCAGTCGCCTCATCGCGACTGATGGTCTCCACCGCGGTACCCATCACCTCGGTGTTGTTGGTGACCTGCGCCTGCTTGTTGGTCGGCACGATGGAGTCGATCAACTGCCGGTACTGGTTGGCGAAGTCGCGGGACAGGTACTTCGCGGCCCGATCCGGTAGCGACTCGATGTTGTCCGGGTTGTAGGTCCACAACGTGGTGATGGCATCGGCCGAGGTCCGCGCCACTTGAAGTTTGGTCGCCACCAATGCCCGGTCGGCCAGGTACGGCTGCAGCATCGCGCCGCCGAACGCCCCGGCCACGACGAACACCGCAGCGGCACCCACAGCGAAGTACGTCAGCCGCTTACCGGCCTCGCGGTGCGGCACGAGGACCTCGTCCTCGGCCGGCTCAGCGTCCGTCGCTTCGGCATCGGCTTCGGCATCGGCATCGTCGACAACTTCGGTGCCGGCGTCGTCTTCCGCTTCTGCCGTCGGTTCCGGTTCAGGTTCCGGCTCAAGTTCCGGTTGCGGTTCGGCGTCTGGCTCAGGTTCGGCATCCGCCTCAGATTCGACGGCCGCTTCGGGCTCGACGGCCGCCTTGCAGCGTGCCTTACCCGACGGGGTCCGACGCTCCGGGGCATCCTCAGATTCCGAGTCAGATTCCGGGCCGGATTCCGAGTCGGATTCCGGGTCACCCTCGCCGTCCGACGCCTCGACCTGCTCCTCGACCACTTCCTCGGCACGGCGACGCCGCCCGAAACGCAATCTGCGGCGCGGCTTGTCAGGCTCGCCGGCGGTCAGATCACCTGAATCAGCTGGCTGATCTTCCACTGCTGTCCTTCCCAAATCGTCGTCGCAATCCAACGGCTGCCGCTTTCAACCACGGACTTACCGTCAGGGGTTCGGGTGCTGATCTTCGTCGCGACCAGAACGTCGGCGCTCCCGTTGTCGTTCCATCGCTGAATGCCGGCATCGAGTACCGACCCCTCGGTCGGCTCGGCCCGGGCCACCTGAACGACGATCTCGTTCTGCTTCTCCTGGAACATCTTTCGGAAATCGCCGGTGGCCTGTGAGGCGATGCGATCGGCGTAGTCGTTGGCGTGGAACGGATCCAGCGTCGTGTACACCGTCATGAACTCACGCACGTAGTCCAGCGCGCCGGCGCTCTTGATCTCCGCACGATGATCCGACTCGTGCCGGATCAGGATCAGCGTGCTACCCGTGATGGCGGCCGCGATCAGCAGGGCTGAGATCATCCCCACGATCGGCAGACCCCAACGGATCGGCTCTTTGGGCTCGACCGCGAAGTAGTCGCGCTCATCGGGCTCGATCCGGCGCCGCGGGCTCACTGTCCGCCCCCGTTCAGCACCGGCCGCTTGAGCACCGTGAGGTTGTCGACGAGCCAGTGGTCGTCCGACTTCTGGAACTCCACCCGAACCGTCGCGGTGATGAACTTCAGCTCCTGCGGATTGGTGCCGCGCTGACCCTGCAACGCCACCAGCATCGAGGCCGTGTCCTTGGTCACCCCGGGCAGCACCGCGCTGCTCACCGCCCAGTAGTCATTGGTGGTCGGCCCGGCCTTGCGCACGGCATCCTGCTGGGCGACCAGCTGCTGCCGGTAGTTTTCGGTGGTCAACGACTGCGCCTTGGTGAAATCGGCGTCGACGGAATCCACCCCGTAGCTCAGCAGCTCCTCGACGATCCGCGGGCCCTGCTCCGCGACCTGCGCGCGAGCCTGGTCCACCGCCCGATCCTGGCGGTACACCGCCAGATATCCCAGCCCGCCCGCGATCCCGCTGAGCACTGCGAGCGTCAGCAGCACCGCACCGGCGCGACGCCGGACATCGGATTCAGGCCGATCGACGCGACGCACCTCGGTGCGGGTCAGCAGATCGGCGAACGTCCGGTTCCGTGAATCCCACAACGGCCACAGCCAGCCCAGGAACACCGCCGCGGTGTCCAGCAGATGCGCCAGCTCACGCAGCAGGAGCCGCAGCAGACCGGCATCTCCGGCCGCCGACACCACCCGGATACCGAACACCGACCGGCCCAGCGACCAACCGGTGTATGCGGGCAAGCCGATCCGGTTGACCAGCATCGCGGCGGCCACCACAGCGGCGGCCACCGTGCACACCCACCAGAACCAGTCGTACAACGGGGCCGCCCACGCCAGCAGCGCCAGCGTCGCGATCAACCCGGTAGGCGCCAGCACATCGATGGCGAAGGCGCCGGCCCGAGCCGGCCACGAAGCCAGCCGGGTCTGATCCGTCCCGGTTCCCCCAGCGGAGACCGTGCCGGCGTTGTCCAGAACAGCGGTCACGACGTGACCTGGTCGAGCCGCGCGACCTTGTAGTTGCCGTCCTCGGCGCGGGCCATCTTCACCCGCAGCCGATAGCCCTGCTCTTCATCGGACTTCTCGGTGTTGGTGACCAGCACGCGCACCGCGACCAACAGGTCCATCGACCCGTCGTCGTTGTGCTTCTCCACCGCGGCCCGCATGTCCGAGACCTTCACCTGCACGTTGGCGGCCTGGTAGGCGTCCAGCAGCATGCCGCTGTACAGGCCGGCCTGCGCCCCGAAGTCACCGGTCGAACATTCGATGATCTTGGTCTGGGCCGCGATCATCGCCTGGGTATCGGGCGCCTGGGTCGCGGTCACGCAGTCCTTTGCCGCAGCCAGGGCCTCGGCCTCGTCACTGGCGATGCGTTCGCTGTCTTGATGCGCACGCAAAGCCAGGTAGCCGCCGACGCCGACGGCCGCCGCGAGGACCAGCAGACCGGCGAGGATCGCCGCCACCCAGCCGCGCCCCAGCCGTGAAGGCCGTGATTCCGACTCCGGAGGAGCCTCCTCAGCGTCCGTGGCGTCCGTGGCTGCGATCGGATCAGAGATCTCGGTGACGGCCTCCGCTTGCGATTCAGGGGTATGGGGGTCCTGCTGGTCGGCGAGGTTCAGCTGGCTGGCGCCAGCATCTCCTTCCATCCGTCATCTCCTGGTTTATTCGAGTTGGTGACGGAGTACTTCACACCGCCGGGACCGACCACCTCGCCGCTGGATGGGCTATAGGTAGCGGTCGAACCTGCTGCCGGAGTGTAGATGCAGGGGTTCGGCTGCTGTCCACTACAACTCACATTGCCACCCCGAGGCGCGGTCAGCGGGTCGCTGCGCATCGCCGTTGATTCCGGGGGTGGGAGCTGACTTGCCGGCAACGGGTTCAACCCATTATTCACCGAAGGCGCGGGAATGACCCGGCCCGGATCGACGGGCTGATCGCAGCGCGCGGCCGGAGCCGGGCAGTTACGGATCTGGTTCGGATCGCCGTACCACGGGTTGGTGCCCAGCGGCTGGTAGGGCTCTTCGCTGCGGCACTCCGCCGGGGAGGCGGCCCGCTTGCCGGGCACGTCGGCACACGGATAGTTACGCGCACCGCGCACCGCGTTGGGCGCATCCTTGGGGATCTTGCAGTACAGGCCCGACGGCAGCGGCGCCGTCGACGTATCCGCAGGCGAACGCCACTCCGACGCGGGCAGGAACCCGGTCAGGCACGGCGGCGGCATGTTGATACCGAGGCCGAAGTGCAGCAGGCCCTTGGGCGCGAAGATCGTCGCGGTCTGGGCAACAGCGCCACCCTGAGGCAACGCCACCAACACCTGCTCGACGTTCTTGTTGTAGCGCTTGAGCATGTCGATGACGATTTCCAGGTTCGCCAACGTCTGCGGCAACGACTCCTGGACATCACCGAACACCGAGTTCAGCTGATCAGCCGTCGGTGCCGCCTGCTGAATGCCACTCCGCAGTGCCGCATCGTTCTGGGCACTCTGAGCCGCCAGCGTGTTCAGGTTCTTGGCCCACCGCGAGATGGCGTCGCCCGAATTCACCTGGCTGTCGATGATCGGCCCGGAGTTCTCGACGATGTCGTTGACCGGACCGATGTTGTCCTTGAAGTCACTGGCGATCGCCTGGGTCGAGTCGACCAGACGCTGCAGTGACGGCCCGAGCCCGCCGACGGCCGTGGCCGTCTCGTCGAGCAGGACCGCGATCTTCTCCTTCGGCAGCGCCGCCAGGCCCTTCTGTGCGGCGTCCAGCGACGGGCCCACCTCGGCGGGGACGCTGCCCTTCTCGATGGTGTCCCCGTCGCGGAAGTACTTCCCGGTACTGCCACCCTCGGACACCAAGTCGATGAACTGCTCACCGACCGCCGACACCGAGTGCACGTTGGCACTGGCGTCGAGCGGGATCCGGTACTGGTCATAGATGTTCATCTCGACCCGGGCGCCCTGTTCGGTGGGCTCGACGGAGGTGACCTTGCCGATCGTGGTTCCGCGATAGGTGACGTTGGCCGTGGCGTACAGGCCGCCCGAGTTCGGGAGGTTGGCGTTCAGGTTGTACATCCCGACCCCGGCCCATGTGGGCAGCCGCAGGTAGACGAGCGCCAGCACGACCAGCGCTATCACCGTCAGCGTCGCGAACAAGATGAGCTGCATCTTGATGAAGCGGGTCAGCAACATGTCTCACTCCCCCCTTTCCACAAGCGGGCCACCAGGTGCATCGTGCGGGTTCGGCGTGAACCGCACGTCCGGGATCATCGTCGCCGGATCGCGGCCCCACGCCTGCTCCAGTGCCCGGAGCATGCCCGAGACACCGGTGCCGGACAGGAACGCGTTGTCCACCGAGCTCAACGTCAGGTCGATCGTCAGCGACACGTTGATGTAGTCGCCGCGCACCGCCTTCGGGATGTTCTCGATGTTGAACGGCACCGTGAGGATCAGCTTGAGGGCTTCCACCAGGTACGGGGCAGAGCGCGCCAGCTGCTTGAGCGGACGCTGCAGGTTCTGCAGGTTGGTGTGCAGATTGGCGTTGCTGTTCGACAACGTGTCGTCGGCAGCCTTGGACAACCGGCCCAGCGAGGTCACCGCATCGGCGAACAAGTCGCGCGTGTCGGCGAAATGCTGGATCAGCGGCGGGAACTCGGTGAGCACCCGGTCCAACGTGTCATTGCGCGCCGCAACGATGTTCAACAGCCGGTTGGTCGAATCGATCGCCCGGGTGATGTCGTTGCGCTGCTGATTTAGCTCGTCGGTGAAGGTGTCGAGCCGGCCCAGGAAGTCGCGGATCTGATCGGCGCGACCGTTGAGGATGTTGAACACCTCGGTCTGGATGGTCTCGATGTTCGGGATGCCACCGCCGGTCAGGATGCCGGAGATACCGGCCAGCGTCCGCTCGATCGTCGGATAGGCCGAGGACTGTGCCAACGGGATTGTGTCCCCGCTGCGCAGCATCTCCTTGGACGGATCCTTGTCCGGCGGGTTGAGCTCGACATGCTGCGAACCCAGCAGGCTGGTCTGGCCGATCTTGGCCAGGGTGTTCTTCGGCAGTTCGATGCCCGGCTCAAGATCGACGGTCAACGTGGGCACCCAGTTGATCAGTTCGATCTTGCGGACCCGGCCGACGAACACGTCGCGCACCCGCACCCGGCTGTTGGCGTTGAGCGCCAACGTCTCCGGCATCTGCACGTACAGCGTGGTGCGGCCGGACTCGGTGCCCGGCCCACCCGGCAGTGGCACGTTGGCCACACCGCGCCACTGCCCACACGAGGTGAGGATCAGCGCGGACGCCGACAACACCGCGACGCGTCGACCGACGCGGCCCCAGTTACGTGTCTTCATCCGGCCTGCCTGATCTTCGCGCAAGCGGCTCATCAACCCTGTCTTTGTCGTCATCAGCCCTGGCCTCCAGCCTCGGCGGGCAACGCCGGTCCGGCGGGAGCCGGGCCCGGTGCAGGAGCTGCTGCCGGTGCGGGACCCGACATCGGATCACCCGGGATCACACCCGGCGCAGGCACCGGCGGCGGTCCGGGCTGCGGGTACCACGGCGGCGGCAACGGATTGCGCTCGTCGTACGAGTTCGGCGGTCCGGGCAGGTTGCCTCCCGGAGGAGCACCGAACGCCGGCGGGGCCGGCGGCGCCACGATGTCCGGGCCACCCATCAACTCGGACAACGACTCCGGCGTCAGCATCTGCTGAGTGGCAGGCTGCACCTGCACACCCTGCATACCCGGTGCCACGGTCCAGCCCGGCTCGTGGTTGCCGTGCGAGAACAAGGTGTCCCGCGACCAGATACCCGGCACGGTGGTGTCCTTGTATCCCCCTGGCGGCTGCAGGCGCGGATCCGAGTAGGAGATCTGCTTGGGCAGTGTCATCGCGGTGTTGGCCAGGTTCTGGCCGAACGGCAGGAAGTTGAACTTGATCGCGTCCAGGATCGGCGCGAGGTACTGCGCACACAACTCAGCCGAGTCCTGGTACCCCAACCGGCTGCCCGCCTGAATGGAACTGCAGACGAACTGCAGCGGGTTGGAGAAGTTGGTCAGACCCGGCAGAACCGGCAGACCCACGATGCCACCCTGGTTGGGCGAGACGATATTGAGCACGTTGGCGGCCAGGTTCGGGTAAGCGTGCAGACCCGTCTCCAGACCATTGCGCGGCTCGGGCTGCAGGATCGCCGTCGTCGCCTCCGACAAGTTGTTGACGTCGTGCGCGAGCACGCCGCCGTTCTTGTCCAGGAACTCACGGGTGGTCTTGAGCACCCGGTCGAGATCCTGCAGGGCCGTCGCCAGCTCCTGGTCGGTGTTGGTGAACGAGTTGGTGAACTGGGCCAGGTCGTTGTTGAGCGCCACGAACTGCTGATCGCTCTTGTGCAGCGCATTGACGAACAACGCCAGGCTCTTGACCACCTGGAAGAAGTCACCGCGGCCCTGGTTGAGCGTGGTCAGCGCCTCCGACAGCCCATTGAGGGTGCGGTTGAGCTGATCGCCCTTGCCCTGGAAACCGTCGGCGAAGGACTCGATGATGTCGCCGAACGGGCCCTTGGGCTGTTCGGCGGTCGGGCCCAGATCGTCGAGCAGGCGGGTGATCTGGTTGCGCAACTCGTCGTACTCGACCGGGATCTGGGTGTTCTCGATCGGGATCACCGCGTTGTTCTGCAACCGCGGCCCACCGGTGTAGGGCGGGGACAGCTGGATGACGCGCGAGGCCACCAGGCTCGGGTTCAGCACAGACGCCGTGACGTTCTCGGGCACCTTGTACTTGTTGTTGACGTGGAAGACGACCTTCATCTTGTCGCCGTCGGTCTCGATGCTGTCGATCGCACCGACCTTGACGCCCATGATGAGGACCTTGTCACCGGGGTACAGCGCGAGCACCTCGGGGAAGTACGCGGTGACCGTGGTGTTGGTCATCTTCTTGTACAGGCTGATGCCGAAGTAACCCAGCACCAGGGCAGCCGCCACCGCCAGCGCACTGACGATGACAGTCGCCCGGGAAGCCGTGGGCAACTTGATGTTTCGAACGTTGAAGACAGTTGACATAGCTGCGGCCTATCCCTGCGACCCGGGCGGAAGGAACGGCGGATTACCCGGGAGCGGGGGCGTACCCACCGGCCCGGCATCCGGCCCTGGTCCCGGCGGTGCCGGGGGAGCATTCAGCGGCCCCGGGTGCGGTGCGTAACCCGGGATGGGCCCCGGCGCCACCGGCAACGGTGCGATCGGAACGGTGCGGGCTCCGGGCGGACCGGGTGCCAATTCGACCGGGGCACCCGGCTGGTCCGGCGGCATGTCGCCGGGGATGGCCGCGCTGGGCACACCTGGCGAATGCGCGATGCCGTCAGGATTCGGCGCCGAGGTCGCCACGTCCGGCGGGCCGTAGTTGGGTCCGTACGGGTTGTCACCGTAGGGCCCAACGGTTGCCCCTGCGCACGGCAGCGGGTTGCCCGGGCTGGGGATTCCGGCCGCGGTCGGCGTGTACGAGCACGGCGATCCGGGCGGCACGGCAGGCCCCGGGTGCTCCGGAGTGCCTTCCAGCGGTGTCGGGGCCGGTGCGGGCGCACCGTTCTCGAAGCGCTTGCCATTGGGATCGGGGAAGCGGAACGCGGGCAGGCCGGCGTTACGCCAGAACTCCTCGGGATCGATGCCGCGCTTCTTGAACGCGGAGTCGACGAACGGCTGCAGGATCTGCGGCGGGATCAGGTTGACCAGCATCACCTTGAAGTACGGGCCCGAGGCCAGCGCCTCGGCCAGTGAGGTGATGAACTTGCCGGCCACGGTGAGCGTGTCGGCCAGGTCCTGCTTGCGCTCGACGAGCAGGTCGCTGACGGTACGCAGCTGCTCGAGCACGTGGTTCAGGTTCGGGTTGTCGTTGATCAGGCCTTCGACCTGATGCGACACCGACGACACCCGCTCCAGCAACATGCTGACGGCCTGGCCACGCTCGTTGACCGCGGCCAGCAGGGTCTGGGCGTTCACCAGCAGCTGGTTGACCTGCGTGCTGCGGTCACCGAGCACCGTGGCGATCTTGTTGGCGTTGGCCAGCAGCTTCTTGACGTCCTCGTCGCGCTTGCCGATGGTCTCGGAGAACTTGGCCACGCCGTCCAGCGCGGCGCTCAGGTGCGGAGACGTCTGATCGACCGTCTCCGACAACACGTTCAGCGATTCCTTGACCGACTTCGTGTCCCAGCCCGACGCGTTGCGCGTGACATCGAGGAACGCGTCGTAGATCTGGTACGGCGTGGTCGTCTGACCCAGCGGCAGCATCCCGCGCGGGGGCAGCGTCTGGCTGCCACGCGGCTGGATCTCGATGTTCTTGCGACCCAGGATCGTGTCGGTACGGATCGCCGCACGGCTCTCGGTGCCGATCGTCTTCCCCCCCAGGGTGTAGCCGATCTCGACCTTGTCGCCGTTGATGTCCATGCTCTTGACCGTGCCGACATCCATACCGGCGATGCGCACCTTGTCGCCCACGTTCAGGCCACCGGTGTCGGAGAACTGGCCGTAGTACGTGGGGACCGCGAACAGCATCGGCACGCTCGTCAGCGTCGAGCCGACGCCGATGACCAGCGCCACCACCGCAACGCCCATGAGGCCTTTGCGGAAGCGGTCGGAACCTTGCAGTGTCCTCATCTCGGCGTGCACCTACCCGACGGCTGTGAACTGAGTTTGACGGTTCGGACAGGGCCACCTGGCTGCAACCCGTTGAGCTTCAGCGAGAGGTCGCAGGCATAGAAGTTGAAGAAGTCACCGTAGATGCCACCGGCACGTCCGATGATCTTCAACGCCTGGGGGAACTGCACCAGGATGTCGTTGAGCTGCTGCTTCTGGTCGATCAGCGGCTGCTGGATGACCTCGAGGTAGCCGATGGTGTCCTTGAGCAGCGGACGGTTGTCGGACAGCAGATCTGCCAGCGAGCCGGCCGCGTTGCTGATGTTGGCCACCGAGGATCCGATCGGATCGGCCCGGTTCTTCAGCCCGGTGATCAGCGTCTCGAAGTTCTTGAGGGTGTCGTCGAACTGCTGCTGATGCGCGACCGTGGTGTCCAGGACGATGTTCAGGTTCTTGATCACCTCGCCGATGGCCTGGTCGCGATCGGCGATGCTCTGTGTCAGCTGCGCCGTCTGATCCAGGATGTCGTTGATGGTGCCGCCCTGGCCCTGGAAGATCGTGATGATCGACTTGGAGATGGTGTTGACCTTCTCCGGGCTCAACGACTGGAACAGCGGACGGAAGCCGCCGACGAGTGCGTCGAGGTCGAGCGCGGGCTCGGTGCGTTCCAGCGGAATGGTGCTGCCCGGCTGGATCTTCGTGTTGCTCTCGCCGCGCTTGAGCTCGAGGTAGCGGTTACCGATCAGGTCCTGGTAGCGGATCGCGGCCGTGGTCTGGTCGAACAACGGCAACGACTTCTCGACGTTGAACGTGACCTCGGCCTGCTGGCCACCGTTGATCAGCTTGACGCCCGAGACCTTGCCGACCTCGACACCGGAGGCACGGACGAACTGTCCCGTGCGCAGACCGCTGACGTTCTTGAAGATCGCCGAGTACTCGGCGGTCCGGTTGAACCGGATCTGACCGAAGACCACGAAGATGATCGCAGTGAAGGTGAGCAGCACCAGTGAGAAGATGCCGAGCTTGATAATCGTGCCCTTGATGCTCATGGGTTGATCGTGTTCTCCCCCACTTGGCGGCCCCACACATACTCGGCCACGAGCGGTTGACCCATCTCGAGGTGGTTGTACGGGGCGATCGATGCACCGGTATCCATCACCAGGTACGGCATGGGCCACAGGTCCTTGGTGATCGGCTGCCAGCAGCCGGGCCGACCCTCGGGCCCGCCCTTGGCGTTGACCCGCGGCAGGTTGTCGGGATAGACGTACGGGTTGCCCACGCCGATCACCAACGAATGGGTCTGCAGCGAGTAACCGTTACCACCAAGTGCACCGGCGAGTTTCGGGCCGGCATCGTGGTAGTTGCGGATCGTGCAGAACAGCGCCGGGCTGTACTTGTCGAGCAGAGCCGAGGTCGGCAGCAGGTCCTGGGCGCCGCGGACCAGATAGGGGCCGCCGCGCTCGAAGATGTCGCCGCCGGTGTTGCCGAAGCCGACCGCCGCCACCAATGCCTGGTCCAGATTGCCACGCTGCTCGTTGAGCGTGCGGGCGGTGGTGACCGCGTTGGTCAGACCGTCGAACAGGTCCGGGCCGGCATTCGCGTAGACCTCGCCCAGGTCGGCCAGACCCGCGATGTCGCGGCGGATCTGGGGCATGCGCGGGTTGAGGTCGGCCAGGATGTCGTTGCCGTTGACGATCGACTGGCCGAACTTGTCACCCAGGCCGTCGAGGGCTTGGGCGGTGGCCGTCAGCGTCTGGTTCAGCTTGATCGGGTCGATCTGCTCGGAGATCGCGGTGATCGTCTCGAACAGCGTGTTGAACTCCGTCGTCACGCCCTGGGCGCGGATCGGCGTGCCGGGCGACAGCCGCGCTGCCGACGGGTTGGCCGGCGACAGGAACGAGATGTACTTGTTGCCGAACACCGTCGTGGCCCGCAGTTCGGCGGTCACGTTCTCCGGGATCAGGTTCAGGTACTGAGGCTTGACGTCCAGGGTCAGCTTGGCCTCGGGGTTGTCGTCGACGGTGACGACGTCGACGGAAGCCAGGCGACCGATCGGCACACCGTTGAAGGTGACCTTCGAGCCCGGGTCCATCGACAGGCCGGCCCGTCCGGACAACACGGTCAGCTGCGTCTTCTTCTCGAAGGATCCGCGGAACTGCATCCACGTCAGCGCGAGGACCATGGTGGTGACGAGCACGAGCACCAATCCGGCCAGCTTGTACGGCGGGATCTTGGGCTTGTTGAGGGGCGCGTGCGGGGCTGAGGGCGTGGCCATGCCGCTACACCGTGAGGTTGAAGTTGGGGTCGGTGCCGTAGAGCGCCAACGATGCCAACAGGACGACCATCACGATTGCGATCAACGAGGTTCGCATCGACCTCCCTACTGCCTCACCCACACCGACAGCACCGCCACTGGCGTAATAGCCGAAGTAGCAGTGGTTCAACATGACCACGATCGACATGACGATGACCTGGAGGAAGGACCACATCACGTCGTCGACGCGCAGGAACGTATGGAAGTAGTGCTCATACGTACCCACCGACTGCGAGTAGAAGACCGTCGTGACGAACTGTGCGGACAGGAAGGACAGCAGGACCGCGCCGGCGTACAACGGGATGATCACGATCGACCCGGCGATGAGGCGCGTGGAGACCAGATACGAAATCGACCTGATCCCCATGACTTCCAGCGCGTCGACCTCTTCGCTGATGCGCATGGCGCCGAGTTCGGCGGTGGCGCCGGCACCGACCGTGGAGGCCAGGGCCTGCCCGGTGACGACCGGGGCAACGACACGGATGTTTGCCAGGGCGGCGAAGAAGCCGGTGAAGGCCTCGACGCCGATATTGCCGAGGGACGCGAAGCCCTGGATGGCGATCAGGGAGCCTGCCGACAGCGTGACGAAACCGATGATGGCCACGGTGCCGCCGATGACGGCCATGGCGCCGGTGCCCATGCCGATCTCGGCGACGAGTCGCAGAGCCTCACGACGGTAGTGCCGGAACGCGTGCGGGATGGAGCCGATGGCCTGGACGACGAACCACGCGACGTGGCCCATGCTGTCGAGGAACCGGGCCGGAGTGCCCGCGATGTCTGAGGTGCGCGAGAACGCCCGGGGGAACCGGGACCGAAGGACTGTTGCGGTACTCATGTCAGTGCCCTGTTCCGAACCGCACACCGATGGTGGTGAGCACGACGTTGACTGCGAACAATGCCACCACGCACAACACCAGGGTCTCGTTCACCGCGGTGCCGACGCCCTTGGAGCCACCGGCCACCGTCAGGCCGCGGTAGCAGCCGACGAGTCCGGCGATCAGGCCGAACAGCGTGGCCTTGATGACCGAGATCATCACCTCGGGGAATCCGGTCAGCAGGGTCAGCGTGGATACATAGGCACCGGCGGAGACGTTCTGGACATAGACGCCGAAGAAGAAGCCGCCGACCAGACCGATGGTGATGACCGCGCCGTTGAGCATGAAGGCCACAAAGGTGGAGGCGACCACGCGGGGAACGACGAGGCGCTCGATCGGATCGATGCCCAGCACCTCGAGCGCGTCGATCTCCTCACGCACGGTGCGGGCACCCAGGTCCGCGCAAATCGCGGTCGAACCGGCGCCGGCAACCACGAGCACCGTCACCAGAGGACCGAGCTGCGTGACCGCACCCAGCGCCGCACCGGCGCCCGAGACGTCAGCCGCGCCGAACTCAGCCAACAGGATGTTGAGCGTGAAGATGATGAGCACCGTCAGCGGGATCGATACCGCGAGCGTGGGCAGGAATGCCACCCGGATCAGGAACCAGCTCTGCAGCACGAACTCTTTCCACTGGAAAGGCCGTGTGAGAAAGGCCTTTCCGGTGAGCACAGTCATCTTGAAGAAGCCACCGACCATAGCCAGCGGCTTCTCCATTTGACCACGTACGTAGCCGACGAGCCCGTCGGCAGGCGCCGTCACCGGTGCGCCCCCTGGACGTGTCGCACGCCCCCTCCTCGTCGCCTGTCAACTTGTGTGATCCGTCTCTCCCTACTCGCGAGTAGTAATTGAGACCACCGGACTGTACCCGATAGAAACCGGGCCGTGCACTGCATCGGGTGGATTGTGCCATCAACCGTTAACAAGGGCGTGCAAAGACAGCAAACTTTCGCCGCGACCTGCAGAAACCGTTGACGCTGAGTTACTTTCGCAAACGTCAGCGCTATTGGGCGTTGATGGGCGACCCGAACCGCTCCCTGAGTTCAGTCTTGAGCACCTTGCCCGAGGGGTTGCGGGGCAGCGCGTCAACGATTTCGAGTGCCTTCGGATGCTTGTAGCGAGCCAGACGTTCGGTGAGGAACCCGTCGAGATCCCCGAGATTCAGTACGTCGCCTCTGGTGAGAGCGACCACCGCAACCGGAACCTCGCCCCATCTCTCGTCATGCCGGCCGATCACGGCGACCTCGGTGATGGCGGGGTGCCCGGCGAGGACGTTCTCGACTTCGGCGCAGTAGATGTTCTCGCCGCCGGAGATGATCATGTCCTTCTTGCGGTCGACGACCCAGATGTAGCCCTCCTCGTCCTGACGGACCAGATCGCCGGAGTGGAACCAGCCGCCGGCGAACGCCTCGGCCGTGGCCTTGGGGTTGTTCCAGTAGCCGGCCATCAAAGTTGGGGCGCGGTAGACGATCTCGCCGACATCGCCGACGGGGACGTCGTTCATGTTCTCGTCCACGATGCGGGCCGAGACGGTGGGGATGACCTGGCCGACCGAACCGAGCTTGCGAATTGCGTCGTCCGCCAACAGCATGCAGGTAACCGGGGACATCTCGGTCTGACCGAACGCAGCAAGGATCTGGCTGCCGGGGAAGGTCTCGGCCATTGCACGTAGCAAGGTGTCCGAGGCCGGCGCAGCGCCCCACGACAGGGCCCGCAGGCAAAGATCGCGCGGATTGGCCTTCTGCTCAGCGCAAACCGCCTGCCACTGCGCGGGCACCAGGAAGATCGCCGTCACCTTCTCGGCCGCCAGCACGTCGAGCAGTGCACCCGGATCGAACGCCCCGAGCGGATAGATCACCGTGGGCAGGCCCAGTGTCAGACCCGTGTTCACGTTTCCCGCGACGCCGGCGATGTGGAACAGCGGGACGCCGATGAAGCCGACGTCGTTGTTGATGTCGACGCCGGTGGTGAACAGGTTGGTCATGCCCTGCCCGGCGAGGTTGGCATGGGTCAGCACCGCGCCCTTGGGCCGGCCGGTCGTGCCCGAGGTGTACATGATCAGGGCGGGGGCATCGCTGGGGATGTCGACCGGTTGCGCGGGGTCGCCGTCTTCGGTGATCAGGTCCTCATAGCCGAGGACGTCATCTTCCGTCGGTGCGTCGGCCACGATGACCGTCGACAGCGTGGCATCGAGATCGCGTACCGCCGTGGCGACTCCGGCGAGTACGGGCTCGGTGACGATGACGCGGGCCGCGCAGTCGCCGACCAGGAAGGCCACCTCGGGTGGGGTCATCCGGAAGTTCACCGGCACCGCGATGGCGCCGAGCTTGTTGGCCGCCAGCATCGCCTCGATGAACTCGGGCCGGTTCAGCATGAGGATCAGCACCCGGTCACCGAAGCCGACCCCACGCCGGTTCAGGGCGCCGGCCAGCTTGGTCACCCGGTGGTCGAGCTCGCGCCATGTGGTGGTGTGCCCCAGGTACCGCAGGGCGGTCTTGTCGGGCTGCATGAGGGCATGCCGGGTCAGTTGATTGGCCCAGTTCTGACGACGGGCCAGGTATGGCTGCTCAGTGGGGAACGGCTCGGCAGTCAACGGATCTGCACTCCATCGGTATCGAGTTGCACGAATTTTATATTTGATCAAACATGGGGTTGCCCCGGTCACACTATGGCCTCGGCGCCTCGGCGACAAGCCCACCAGAAAGGCGACCGGATTCCCGTGAATGCACCTGCCAGAGTGGCCGTGCAACGTCGTCGCGGGGGTCGGCGCGAGCAACTTTCCGACGAGGTCGCCGCCCAGCTCCGGGCCGAGATCATGACCGGTGTCCTGCGGCCCGGGACCTTCATCCGTCTCGACGAGACCGCCGCGGCGCTCGGGGTGAGCATCACCCCCGTGCGGGAGGCACTGCGCACACTGCGCGGCGAGGGCATGGTGCAGCTGGAGCCCAACCGCGGACACGTCGTGGTGCCCCTCACGCGCGCCGACGTCGAAGACATCTTCTGGTTGCAGGCCACCATCGCGCGAGAGCTCGCCGCCACCGCCACAACCCGCATCACCGCCGCCGAGATCGACGAGCTGGAACAGCTCAATGCCGAGCTCGCGGCCGCGGTCAAGGCTCACGATCCCGTGGCGATCTCGTCCGCCGAGTTCACCTTCCACCGGGCGTTCAACCATGCCAGCGGACGCATCAAGCTGGCTTGGTTCCTGCTGCACGTCGCGCGGTACCTGCCCGCCCTCATCTATTCGACCGATCCGAAGTGGGGCACCGAGGCCGTGGAGAACCACCGGCTGCTGATCGACGCGCTGCGCCGTCGGGATGCGACGGCAGCAGTGGAGCTCAACGCGAACCAGTTCACCGATGCAGCCCAACGGCTCATCGCGCGGCTCGACGACATCGGGATGTGGGACTGACGCGCGAGTGGGCCGCCTCTACCTCGTCGAGTGCGACGTAAGCGTCCTAACGCAGCGTCGTCAGCGACGTTTGCGTCGCATTCGGTGAGAAAGGGACCTCAGGTCAGCTGCTGCACCCTGGTGATGAGGGCGTTGGCCAGGTGGTCCAGGGTGTCCCCGATGAGCTTCTTGACCATCATGGCCGGGATCGGCAGCTTGACCTCCACCTCGAGGTCAACCTGAAGCAGCGTGCTGTCGGGCCCGAGGGGCACGACCGAGAACCTCTGCTCCTGCTTGGTGAAGTGGTCGCCCTGCTGCAACACGGTGAAGATCTGGTTCTCCGCCGGGTAGTAGACGGCGTTGATGAAGATGCCGGACTGACCCTGGATCTCGACGTCGAGCCGCAACTGGCTGGGCCGGCCGTCGTCGTAGCGGGCCAGGATCCAGCAGCCCTTGATCTCGGGGTTCCACTGCGGATAGGCCTCGAAATCACCGACGATCGCCATGATCTTGTCGGCAGGGGCATCAACCTCGACGGTCTTGCTCACGAGTGGCATCCGGCGATGATATCGACCGCAGCAGATCGCGGATCACGTCGGGAATCGGTACCGGACGGCGCGTGGTCCGGTCCACGTAGACATGCACCCAGTGGCCGACCGCCGCCACCGGCCCGTCCGGCTCGAACAATCCCAGCCGGTAGGTGACGCTGCTGTTCCCCAACCGGGCCACCGCCAGACCGACCACCAACGGGTCGGGGAACTTCAACTCCGCGAAGTAGCGGCACCCGGACTCGGCGACCACACCGAGCCAGGGCGCGGTGACCGGATCGATGTCGCAGTTGGTGTTGATCCAGCCGTTGATCGCCGTGTCGAACAGTTCGTAATACACCGCGTTGTTGAGGTGGCCGAACATGTCGTTGTCGGTCCATCGGGTCAGCACCGGCCAGTGCAGCGGAAAATCCTCGCGGGTCAGGTCGGCAGCGTCGGTCATGGCTGAAGTCTGACAGCAGGTGACAGGCTGGTGGGTATGAAGATCCGCGGAGCCGTCCTTGAGCACATCGGCCTCTCCCGCCCGTACGCCACGTCGCAGCCGATCCGGGTGAGCGACCTTGACCTCGCCGAACCCGGCCCGGGCGAACTACTGGTGCGCATCGAGGCCGCGGGGCTGTGCCACTCCGATCTGTCCGTCGTCGACGGCAACCGGGTACGCCCGGTCCCGATGCTGCTGGGGCATGAGGCCGCCGGGATCGTCGAAGCGGGTGACACCGATCTGCCGGTGGGCCAACGAGTGGTGATGACGTTCCTGCCGCGCTGCGGGGATTGCCCCGCGTGTGCCACCGACGGCCTGACACCCTGCGGTCCCGGATCGGCCGCCAACGGCGCGGGCACGTTGATGAACGGCGACATCCGGCTGACCCGCGACGGCCAACCGGTGTTCCACCACCTCGGGGTATCCGGTTTCGCCACCTATGCCGTCGTCGACCGCCGGTCGGTGGTGCCCGTCCCGAATGATGTCCCCGCCACGGTGGCCTCACTGTTGGGTTGTGCGGTGCTCACCGGCGGCGGTGCCGTGCTGAACGTCGGCACGCCGCGGGCCGGCCAGACCGTGGCAGTGGTCGGCCTGGGCGGTGTCGGCATGGCGGCGGCCCTGACCGCGCTCGCCCACGACGGCGTCCGCGTCATCGGCGTGGACCAGCTGCCGGACAAGCTGGCCCGGGCGCGTGAACTCGGCGTGCACGAGACCTACACCCCCGAGCAGGCCGCCGACCTCAAGGCCGACGTGGTGATCGAAGCCGCGGGCCACCCCGCCGCGTTGGAAACCTCAATCGCGCTCACCGGGCCGGGCGGTCGCACGATCACCGTCGGCCTGCCCCGTCCGGACGCCCGAATCTCGGTGTCACCGTTGGGTTTCGTGGCCGAGGGCCGATCGCTGATCGGCAGCTACCTGGGTTCGGCGGTACCGGCCCGCGACATCCCTCGGTTCGTCGAACTCTGGCGCGCCGGACGGCTACCCGTCGAGCAGCTGGTGTCCTCGAGTATCACCCTCGATCAGATCAACGCCGGCATGGACGAGCTGGCCGAGGGGCGGGCCGTGCGCCAGATCATCGAGTTCGGTTAGAACCAGTTGTCCCGCATCTCCAGCGTGGTGCGGTCCAGACTCTCCAGCAGGTCCAATTGCGGTGCGGTCTTGGGCAGTTCGTAACGGAAGAAGTACCGGGCGGCCTGACGCTTGCCGTCATAGAAGTCGCCCGTGCGTCCTTCCGCCGCCAGGTACTGCTCCAGCCAGATCCACGCCACCACGATGTGCCCGAACGCCTCGAGGTACACGGCGCTGTTGGCCATCGCGGCCTCGACGTCACCGGAGGCGAACATCGCGCCGGTGACCGCGACCAGCCGCTGCCAGGACGCGTCCAGTTGCGCGGCCAACTCGGGAGCCGCACCTGTGGCCCGCGAGACGGTTGCGGCGATCCGCTCCCCCAGCGCCGCGAGACCAGCTCCGCCGTTCTGGGTCACCTTGCGACCCAACAGGTCCAGGCTCTGGATACCGTGGGTGCCCTCGTGGATCGGGTTGAGCCGATTGTCGCGGTAGTGCTGCTCGACGTCGTACTCGCGGGTGTAGCCGTAGCCGCCGTGAACCTGGATCGCCAGGCTGTTGGCCTCCACGCACCATTGCGACGGCCAGCTCTTGGCCACCGGGGTGAGAATGTCGAGCACCGCGGTGTCATCGGTATCGACCAGCTTGGCGCAGTAGAGCGCGAGCGCCAGCCCACCTTCGACATAGGCCTTCTGCGCCAACAGCATTCGCTTGACGTCCGCGTGCTCGATGATCGGCACCTGCGGGGTCGACGGATCTTTGACGCCCAACGGTCGGCCCTGCGGACGCTCGCGCGCATACTCCAGCGACTTGAGGTAGCCGGTGTAGCCGAGCGCGACAGCGCCCATCCCGACACCCAGGCGGGCTTCGTTCATCATGTGGAACATGTAGACGATGCCGCGGTGCGGCTCCCCGACCAGGTAACCGACCGCGCCGTCGAAGTTGAGCACGGTGTTGGTGATACCGCGTTGTCCCATCTTGTGATTCAGCCCGGAGATGGCCACCCCGTTGCGGGTACCGTCGGCCAGGAACTTCGGCACGATGAACAGCGAGATGCCCTTGGTGCCGGCCGGGCCACCCGGAATCTTGGCCAGCACCAGATTGACGATGTTCTCGGTGAGCTCATGTTCGGCGCCGGATATCCACATCTTCGAGCCGAACAACCGGTAACTGCCGTCGGCCTGCGGTTCGGCGCGGGTGGTGATGTCGGCCAGCGACGATCCGGCCTGGGTCTCCGACAGCGCCATGGTGCCCGAGAACCGGCCCGCCAGCATGGGTTTGACGAAGGTCTCGATCTGCTCGGCCGAACCGAAACGGGCCAGCAGGTTGGCATTGGCGATGGTCAGCATCAGATAGCCCGAGGTCGACACGTTCGCCGCGGAGATCCATGCGAACGCGGCCTGCGCGACGGTGGCGGGCAGCTGCGCGCCGCCGATCTCGGCGTCCATCCCCATGGCGATCAGGTCGGCCGCCGCGAATGCGTCCCACGCCTCTTTCACGTCAGGGATCAGAGTGACGGCCTGTCCGTCGAACGTCGGCTCGTTGGCATCGCTGAGCTTGTTGTGCGGCGCGAAGTAGCGGGTCGCGAGTTGCTCGCACAGATCCAGTACACCGTCGAAGGTTTCGCGCGAGTGTTCGGTGAATCGGTCCAGCGTCGTGAGCTTTTCGACGTCCAACCACTCGTAGAGCAGGAAGTCCAGGTCGCGCCGCGAGAGGATCGTCGACTTCATGCCGCCAGGTTAATCGTCAGCAGGCGGCTCGGGCAGCGACATCCGGGCCAGCCTTCGTGGATCGACGATCGACACGATCCCGACCAGCCGGCCCCCGTCGACGGAGCACGCCATCACGCCGAGCGGACGACCCTTCGGCCCCCATGCCAGGATCCCCGGCTCGCCGTTCACCGACACCCTCCGGGCGACGACGCGGGTTCCCTGGCCGCGTCGGACCGCGGCGACGACGGACTCCGACCCGGTCCCGACGGTCACTCCGGCGGCCGTATACCGCTGCCAGCTGACGTCGGGGTCGAGCACGCGCAACAACGCGTCGAAGTCGCCGTCACGAGCGGCGGCCAGGAAGGCGTCGACGACCTCACGCTGCTCCTGCTTCCGGCGGCGGTCGCCGGTGGGCGGCGGCACGTCCTGCACCTTCCGGCGCGCGCGGCTGGCCATCATCTTGACGGCGTCGCTCGACTTGTCGAGGATCTGCCCGATGTCGGCGAACGGCACGGCGAACATGTCGTGCAGGACGAACGCCAGGCGTTCGTCCGGGCGCAGTGATCCCAGCACGACGAGCATCGCCAGCCCGACCGAGTCCGCGAGCACCGCGGCGTCCTCCGGCGAGTCGACGTCTTCGGTGACGACGAGTTCAGGAAGGTCGGCGGTGGGCGTCAGCTCGGCGCGGCTGGAGCGCGACCGCAACATGTCGATACAGATGCGGCCCAACACAGTTGTCAGCCAGCCGACGACATTCTCGATCGAGTCCGCGTCTTGACGCGATAGGCGTAGCCAGGCTTCCTGCACGGCGTCCTCGGCGTCCGCTCGTGAGCCGAGGACGCGGTGGGCCACCGCGAGCAGGCGCGGGCGCTGTTGCTCGAATGTCTCCGCCAGTGATGCCTCGGGCGTCATCGGTTACCTCTCCTCGCACGGATCCGTCATAAGGGTGACGAGTCGGCAGGGCCCGACGTAACTACGAAGCCCAGACGTAACCACGAAACGGAGCGAAGAATGCACACCACCCTGTGGATCATCACCATCGTCGCGGCAGCGGCCTACGTGGCCGGCGGGGCCAGCCTGTTGTTCATGTCCCGGCAGAAGTACCGGTCGCTGGGAAGAAATCAGCATTGGGTCGATGATTTCGGCGACGGCCACCTCACGGCGATCGCGACGATCAAACTCGTCGGTGGAATCGGCCTGGTGCTGCCCGTCGCGGTGGGTATCGCGCCCGTGCTGACCCCGGTGGCGGCCTGCGGCCTGGCCCTGTTCATGGCTGGTGCGGCCACGACCAGATTTCGTCGCAGCGAGTGGCCCTACATGGCCGGCGACATCGTCTTTATCGGTGTGTTCGCCTTCTTGGCGTGGGGCTGGTTCACCCTGCCCGTCACCTGATGGTGCTCACGCCGCCATCGACCGGGATGACCGCGCCCGTGATGTACGCGCTGGCCCGGCTGGCCAGGAACACCGAGATCCCGGCGATGTCGTCGGGCTGACCGATCCGGCCCAAGGGGAGACCGCCACCTACCTCATCGACGCCGCCGCGCAGCATCTCCTTGGTCATCCGGGATTCGAACAGGCCCGGTGCGATCGCGTTGACCAGGATCCGCGGGGCCAGTTCCCCGGCGAGGTGCCGCGTCAGCATGTGCACGGCAGCCTTGCTGGCGCTGTAGGAGAAGTTGTCGCGGCCCTTGCCGGGCGCGACGATGCCGTCGATGCTGCCGGTGTTGATCACGCGCGCCGGATCTTCTTCGGTGGCAGCGGCATTCAGCAGCGGCGTGAGCGCCCGGGTCAGCAGGAACACGCCTTTGACGTTGACGTCGTAGACCTTGTCGAACCCCGACTCCGGGAACTGGTCGTACGGTGCGCCCCAGGCCGCGCCCGCGTTGTTGAACAGCGCGTGTATCGCGTCCTCGCGCCCCGTCACCGCCGCGGTGAGCGCCGCGACCCCTTCGGCGGTCCCCAGGTCGGCAGGAACCGCGGAGATCCGGCCGAGCGGGGACAACGCGTCCACCGCCGCGGACAGCTCGGCCTCCTTGCGGCTCGAGACGTACACCGACGCCCCCGCCTGCAGCAGGCCACGGGCCATCATCAGGCCGATGCCACGGCCGCCTCCGGTGACGACGGCGACCTTGCCGTCCAGTCGGAACAGATCAGTCACGTTCTAGGCCTTTTCCTCGATGTCGACACCGAGCGGAGACTCGTTGCGGGTCACCTCGTCGCGGATCAGCCCACGCAGCAGCGCGGTGCTGAACTCGACGGCGATCTCCTGGGCGCTCCGTCTGCCGTGCGGTCGCAGCCAGCGGTAGGAGCCCAGCGTCATCCCGATGTAGCCGAGGGCCAGGACATGCGAATCGCAGTCGTAGAACTCGCCGCTGGCGATGCCGCGGTCGATCACGTCGCGGACATGCTCGTAGACCTGGGTCTCAGCGCGCCGGATGTAGGCCACCTGCTCCTCGGTGAACCATTCCGCGATGTAGGGGCCTTCCTGGAAATAGACCGCGGCGCGCTCCAGGTCGCCGGCGATCCCGACCAGCAGTCGCCGGGTGAAGTTGTAGATGGTCTCCCGTGCCGAGGCGGTGGGGTCGTCGTGGAGGGCCTCGACGGTGAAGTCCGCGGTGCTCTTGTAGATGTCGTAGAGGATCAGCGACTTGCTCGAGTAGTAGTGGTAGACCGTGGCCTTGTTCAGGCCGACAGCCTCGGCGACATCGTCCATCCGGGTGCCGTGATAGCCGCGGGCGGCGAACAGCTTGGCCGCGACGGTCAGGAGCTCGTCGCGGCGGGACGTCCCGTTGGCAGCCGCGCCTCCGCGGCCCCGGCCGCCCTCTGCATCGGATGACATAGCACACTCACTATCAGCATCGCCCGGACCTTGCCCAGGAAATCAATCAACTAGATGGTTGAAGAGTGTAGGCAATTCTCTTCGCGGCCCTGTTCCGGCCTTGCCCAGTGCGTCTAGACTCCGGGCATGGATCCGAATCCTGACTACGACCTCAGCGACGAGAGCGACTTCTTCTTTCCGTGGCTGGCCTGGGGTCTGCGCGGCGTCTACCCGCCGCCGGCCTACCCCCCGGTGTAATCAGGACTGTTCGTCAGTCTTCGCAGTCCTGGCGCGCTGGTGATGCCGGCGCGCCTTCATGCGGTTTCCGCAGGTAGCCATCGAACACCAGCGAGCGGTGTTCGGCTTGCTGCGATCGATCAGGAACAGCCGGCAGTCCGGATTACCGCACGCGCGTAGCCGCCCCGGACTCACGACCCGCAGCGCGTCCCAGGCCAGGATGGCCCGCACGGCACTGCGCCTCGTGTCATCGGTATCGAGTTCCCACCTCACGCCGCCCGTTGTGGCGCGGACCCGCAGTCCCACCTCATTGAGATGCGGCTCCAACGCGGCTGCCGACTCGGCCCCGCGGACTACCGCCTGGAGCACGTTCCTGGCCTCGACCAGCTCCGCCAGTTCGGCCTCGGTCGCCCCGTGCTCGCGCAGCCAGGTCGACGCCTGCGCGCCATCCGCGAGTATGTCGCGCTGCCTTCCCTCGACCACCGGCGTGGTGTTGAGCAGATCCAGCAGCAGGGCCGCGTCCCGCAGGCCCACCTCAACGAGCTCCATTTCTAACCTCCAAACAACTATTGACAGGTTATGGCGTCCGGCGTTAGATGTCACTAACCACTAAAACTAGTTAAAGGAGTTAGCCATGACGGTTCACCATCGCTACGCCACCGTCGACGGTCAGCGGCTGTTCTACCGCGAGGCAGGTGCGCCGGACGCACCGGCGATCGTGCTACTGCACGGCTTCCCGACGAGCTCGTACATGTTCCGCGACCTCATCCCCCGGTTGGCCGAGCGCTACCACGTCATCGCACCCGATCACCTGGGCTACGGACACTCCGATGCACCGGCGACCGACGAGTTCGACTACACCTTCGACGCGCTGGCCGACCTGACCGACGGCCTGCTGAACCAACTCGGGGTGTCGCGTTACGCGATCTACGTCCAGGACTACGGCGCCCCGATCGGCTGGCGACTGGCACTGCGGCATCCGGAAGCCATCACCGCGATCGTTAGCCAGAACGGCAACGGCTATGACGAGGGCTTCGTCGAGAGCTTCTGGACCGGGGTGTGGGCCTACCAGCGCGAGCAGACCCCCGAGACCGAGGCGGGAGTTCGGACCGCATTGAGCGTCGACGGCATCAAATGGCAGTACCTGACCGGGGTTTCCGACGAGAGCCTGGTCAACCCCGACACCTGGGTGCACGACGCGGCGATGGTGGCCCGGCCCGGTAATGATCTGGTGCAGCTCAAGCTGTTCCGGGACTACGCGACCAATGCCCCGTTGTACCCGGCGCTGCACGAGTACCTGCGCACCAGTGCGGTTCCCGTACTTGCCGTCTGGGGCAAGGGCGATCCCATCTTCGGCCCCGACGGTGCCCGGGCCTTCGGCAAGGACGCGGTCGACGCCGAGATCCACCTGCTCGACGGCGGGCACTTCCTGCTGGAGACCCATCTCGACGAGGTCGCGAGCCTGATCGACGGGTTCCTGCAACGACGAGCCTGACGCGAAAGTGACGCCATGGTCGTTGCCCGTGAGGGTTTACGACCATGGCGTCACTTTGGGCGCGTAGGGCTACGCCGCTGCAGTCCAACTCGCGGCTACGCCGCTCCAGTCCAACTCGCGGCTACGCCACTCCAGTCCAACTCGCGGCTACGCCACTCCAGTCCAACTCGCGGCTACGCCGCGGCGAGCTTCACGGCCTCACTCACATCCGTCCGCAACTTCAAGTACTCCGGCGAGCGGCGCAGTTCGTGCGCGTCGACACCGGCACGCGGCAGTTCCACCGGCAGGTCCAGGGCGATCTTCCCGGGCCGCCGGGTCAGCACCACGATCCGTGACCCCAGGAACGCGGCCTCGTCGGCACTGTGCGTCACGAAAACCGTTGTGCGGCCGGACTCCGCACTCACCTGGCGGACATCCTCCTGCAGCCGTTCACGGGTGAGCGCATCCAACGCCGCGAACGGCTCGTCCAACAGGAACAGCGGGGTCTCGGCGGCCAGCGCCCGCGCGATCGCGACGCGCTGCTGCTGCCCGCCGCTGATCTCCCAGATCCTGCGTTTGGCAGTGCCTTCCAGGCCCACGCGCTCCAGCAGTTCCTCGCGCCTCTCGGCCCGCCGCTCACGAGGCACGTTGGCGTACTTGAGCGCCAGGTCCACGTTGCCGCCGACGGTGCGCCAGGGAAACAGCCGCGGCTGCTGGAAGACCACGCCCGAGGTGACCCCGGGCGTCGGGCGGGAACCGGACACCTCGACCTCGCCCTCGGACGGGGTCTCGAAGCCGGCGATCAGACGCAGCAGTGTGCTCTTGCCGCACCCCGATGCCCCCACCAGGACCAGGAACGAGCCGGGTTCGACGTCGAGATCCACCGGGCCGAGCGCGGTCACCTCCTCAGAGCCGCGCCCATAACGATGGGCGACGTTGCGGATCTTCAGCGCGCCGGAGGCGTCACTACTTGACGATGACATCCGGCAACCCCTTCGTATAGATCGCGTCCTTGAAGGTCTGCAGCGGCGCGGCCTCGGGGATCTGCTTCTGATCGGCCAGGAACTGCGACGCGCTCTGCAGATTGGCGGCGATGTTGCCCGGTGCGCCGTCACTACCCAGCCACTCGGGGGAGGCCACCTCAGCAGGCGTCAGGTAGACACCCTGCTTCAGTTGCCCGGCAACATCTTCCGGGCTGAGCCCGACCTCGGCCGCGATCGCCTTGGCCGCGGCCTGCGGGTCATCTTTGATGACGTTCAGCGCGCGGGCCTGCTGCTTGCGCCAGATGTCGACCACCTCTGGATGCGCGGTGGAGAACTCGTCGGACACCGCGGCAAGATCCAGCGTGGGCTTGCCGTCCTTGGCCAACTGCCGGCTGGTGATCAGATCCTTGCCGGTCTTACGGAGTTGGTCCAGCGTGGGCAGCCAGCTGTAGGCCGCGGCGATGTCGCCGCGCTCCCAGGCCGCGAGAATGGCCTGCGGCTGCAGGTCGATCAGCTGAACATCACTGGGAGACAGCCCATTCTGAGCCAGCGCGGCCAGCAGGCTGTAGTGCGCGGTGGACGCGAACGGGGTGGCGATCCGCTTGCCCCGCAGGTCGGCGATCGAGTTGACGCCGGCGCCGTCACGGGCCACCAGGGCCTCGTTGTCACCGGCCACGTCGAGCACGAACGCCACCTTGTACGGAATGTTCAGCGGGGCCGACAAACCGCGGGCCACCGGACTCGAGCCCAGCGCACCGAAGTCCAGTTCCTTGGCGATGAACGCGGTGTTGACGTCGGCCCCGGAATCGAACTTGGTCCACTTGATGTTGTAGTCGGGCAGCGCCTCTTCGAGCCACTTGTTGTTCTTGACGATCAGGTCCCCACTCGGAAAGGACTGGTAGCCAAGGCGAATGGTGGGCTTCTCGGAGCTTCCCCCGGAGTGGTCGACCGCGCAGGCCGACAGCCCGAACGTCGCGGCGGCCACTGCCACCGACGCGGCGAACAGCGCCTTGATTCTCATATTTTTCCTCTCCAGGGAACAGCGCGCCGCTCCACGGCACGCAAGCCTCCATCGATCACCAGGCCGGAGATCCCGATGGCGAAGATCCCCACCAATACGACCGGTGTGTTGTTGTAATTGCTTGCGTCCTTGACCAATCCGCCGATGCCGGGGATGCCGTTGAACAGTTCGGCGGCCACCACCGACGAATACGCCATGCCGACCGCCAGCCGGATTCCGGTGAAGGTCTCCGGCAGCGCCGAGGGCACCACGACGTCACGGATGACCTGCGCCCGACTGGCCCCCAGCGCCCGGGCCGCCTCCTGCAGTCCGACGGGTGCGGCGACGACGGCCGCGGTGGTGGCCACGGCGGCCGGCGGCAGGGCCGCCAGCGCAAGCAGCGTGATCTTGGGCGCCTCGTCGATGCCCAGCCAGATCACCAGCAGGAAGAAGTACGCCAGCGGCGGCAGGGCACGCAGGAACGTCAGCCACGGCTCGAGCACGCTGCGCAGCCATCCGACCGAACCCATGAGCAGGCCGAGTGCGACGCCGACGACCACGCCGATGACCACACCGGCCAGGACACGGCGCAGCGTCATGTAGAGGTGTTCGTAGAGCAGATACCCCGCGTAGCCGCGGGCCCCGTCATGCGTGGTGGATACGTCGACGAACGCGCGCCAGACCGTCGACGGATAGGGAACGAACGTCTGATTCCAAATCTCGGCCCAGGCAACGGCCTGCCATACCGCGAAGAACACCACGACCGACAGCAGCGGCAATGCGGACCTGGTCAGCAGGGTGCGCCAGCGGTTCGACGGCGCAACGGGACGTGGCGGGCCGGCTTCGGCCTCGCTGGGAACGATGTCGACGAACACAGACACTGTGGGCAGCTTTCTGTTGCTGAAGGCAGGAGGTGGCGATTGGCTTCAGCGACAACAGCAACCGGGCAGCGTTCCGTTCACCCGGGTATTGCTACCGGCGGGCGCGGCCGCGGTGAAGGTCTGAAATCGAGGTGAGTTTATTTGCCACCCGAAGTTGACGCTCTGAAGCGTTAGTGAGTACGCTCATTAATGAGCACACTCATTAGCGAGGTGAACACGATGCCCGAGGCGACCCGACAGCGGACCGGGCGGTCGACAGGCCGACGGACCCGCAACATGCACGACAAGCAACAGCGGATCTTCGCCGCAGCGCGTTCACTCTTCGAGGCGCACGGGTTCGAGGCGGTCACCGTGGCTCAGATCGCCGACACCGCCGATGTCGCCGCCGGCACCTTGTTCAGGTACGCGTCATCGAAAGCCGAGCTCCTGCTGATGGTCTACAACGACCAGTTCCGGCAGGCGATCGAGACCGGTATGCGCAACGCGGCCGATATCGACGATCCGAGCGCCGCTGTGTTCGCGATGGTGGCACCCGTCATCACCGAGGCCGCACGTCAGCCGGACAACGCGACGGCTTACCAACGCGAATTGCTGTTCGGCGCCCCCACCGAGCGTTTCCGCGCCGAAGGCCTCGCGCACGTCAAAAGGCTCGAAGATGCGATCGCCGCCCGCCTGACGCACTGCCGTGCAGCGGATCCGGCCACCGACACCGAGTTGCAGGCCAACGCCGACCGCGCCGCCAGAAGCGTCTTCGCGGCCCTGCATCTGCTGGTGGTCCAGCCGTCGACCGGCATGAAGTGGGGCGCCGACGGTGCTCACGAACTGCTCCAGCAGATCAACCAGATCGTGCTGGGGTTCCTGGCATCCACAACACCACGAGAAGGAGAAACATCGTGACCGACTCCATCAAGACGGTGACCGTGCTCGGCACCGGAGTGCTCGGTTCCCAGATCGCGTTCCAGTCCGCGTTCAAGGGCTTCACCGTCACGGCCTACGACATCAACGACAAGGTTCTCGAGACGGCCAAGGACCGCTTCCAGAAGCTGGCCGAAACCTACGCCAACGAGGTACCCGATGCCCGTGACGGCAAGGCCCAGGAAGCACTGAACCGGCTCACACTCACCTCCGATCTCGCCGCGGCCGTGGCCGACGCCGACCTGGTCATCGAGGCGATCCCCGAGATCCTCGATCTCAAGCGGGAGACCTACCAGAAGCTCGGTGAACTCGCGCCGGCCAAGACGATCTTCGCCACCAATTCCTCGACACTGCTGCCCAGTGACCTCAAGGATTCCACCGGCCGGCCCGACAAGTTTCTGGCGCTGCACTTCGCAAACCGTGTGTGGCAGTTCAACACCGCCGAGATCATGGGGACCACCGACACCGACCCGGCTGTTTTCGCCGAGGTGGTCGAGTTCGCCAAGGCCATCGGCATGGTGCCCATCGAACTGCACAAGGAGAAGGCCGGCTACGTCCTCAACTCCCTCCTGGTGCCGTTCCTCAACGCCGCCGCCGAACTGGCCGCCGGCGGCTACGCCGACCCCAGCGCCGTCGACGACACCTGGCGGATCGCCACCGGCGCACCCGTCGGCCCGTTCCAGATCTACGACATCATCGGCCTGACCACGCCGTACAACATCATGGCCAACGGCGATGCCGAGGATCAGAAGCTCGCCGCATGGCTCAAAGAGAACTACATCGACAAAGGCAAGCTGGGCCTCGCCACCGGCGAGGGCTTCTACAAGTACAACTGAGGAGAAAGTGGGCGAGATGTATTACAGCAGTGGTAATTACGAAGCATTTGCACGTCCCCGCAAACCCGAGGGCGTAGAAGACAAGACCGCCTGGTTCGTGGGCGCCGGCCTGGCGTCGATGTCGTCGGCGGTGTTCATGATCCGCGACGGTCAACTCCCCGGCGACAAGATCACCATCCTGGAGCGGCTGAAGCTGCCCGGCGGCGCGCTGGACGGCATCAAGGAACCCGAGAAGGGCTTCGTGATCCGCGGCGGGCGTGAGATGGAAGACCACATGGAATGCCTGTGGGACCTGTTCCGGACCATTCCCTCGCTCGAGATCGAGGGCGCCAGCGTGCTCGACGAGTTCTACTGGCTCAACAAGGACGACCCCAACTACAGCCTGTGCCGGGCCACCGAGAACCGCGGCCAGGACACCCACACCGACAACAAGTTCGGGCTCAACGCCAAGGCGCAGAAGGACATCGTCAAGGTGTTCCTCGCGACACGCGAAGAGCTGGAGAACAAGCGCATCAACGAGGTCTTCGGGAAAGACTTCCTGGACAGCAACTTCTGGCTGTACTGGCGCACCATGTTCGCGTTCGAAGAGTGGCACAGCGCGCTGGAGATGAAGCTGTACATCCACCGCTTCATCCACCACATCAAGGGCCTGCCGGATCTGTCGGCGCTGAAGTTCACGAAATACAACCAGTACGAGTCGCTCGTGCTGCCGATGTACAGATGGCTCCTGGATCAGGGGGTGACCTTCCACTTCGACACCGAGGTCACCGACATCGACTTCGACATCACCGCGGATCGCAAGCAGGCCACCAGGATCCACTGGATCAAGGACGGTGAGCCGGGTGGTGTCGACCTCGGCCCGAACGACCTGGTGCTCACCACCATCGGCTCACTGACCGAGAACTCCGACGACGGCAACCACCACACTGCCGCCAAGCTCAACACCGGTCCCGCGCCCGCCTGGGATCTGTGGCGCCGCATCGCGGCGAAGGATCCGTCGTTCGGGCGCCCCGACGTCTTCGGCGCCCACATCCCCGAGACGAAGTGGGAATCGGCCACCGTGACCACCCTGGATCACCGCATCCCCGAGTACATCCAGAAGATCTGCAAGCGGGATCCGTTCTCCGGCAAGGTGGTTACCGGTGGCATCGTGACGGCTCGGGACTCGAAGTGGCTGATGAGCTGGACCGTCAACCGGCAGCCGCATTTCAAGCAGCAGCCCTCCGACCAGATCGTGGTCTGGGTGTACGGGTTGTTCGTCGACACCCCGGGCGATTACGTGAAGAAGTCGCTCAGCGAGTGCACCGGCGAGGAGATCACCCAGGAGTGGCTGTACCACCTGGGTGTGCCGGAAGCCGACATCCCCGAACTGGCCGCCGATGCCGCCAAGACCGTGCCCGTGATGATGCCGTACGTGACGGCGTTCTTCATGCCACGGCAAGCAGGCGATCGTCCCGCCGTCGTCCCGGAGGGCGCGGTGAACTTCGCGTTCATCGGTCAATTCGCCGAGACCACCCGCGACTGCATCTTCACCACCGAGTACTCGGTGCGGACCGGGATGGAGGCGGCCTATCAGCTGCTGGGTATCGAGCGCGGGGTGCCCGAGGTGTTCAACTCCACCTACGACGTCCGCAAACTGATCGCCGGAACGGTGCATCTGCGCGACGGCAAAGAGGTCGACCTGCCCGTCCCGGAGATCATCCGCAAGCGCGTGATCGGCAAGGTCACCGACAACGAGATCGGTGAACTGCTGGCCGAGTACGGGTTGATCGCCGGCAACGGCTGACGATGGGCTTCGCTCAGGTCGCTGAGCGGGCCAGCGCCCGGATCGCGTACCGGGCGCTGAGCAGGACCAGCGTGGTGGTGACGACGAACAATGGCCAGCCCATCGCCAGCCGCGCCACCGCGAGCAGGCTGTCCTGACCCGTGTCGTAGAGGTAGTTCTGCACGAGGAACCGCGACCAGGACACGGCTGCCAGGACCGCGGTGACGATGTTGAAGACCCGCCGCACCCCGGGAACCTGTCGCCAGGTGCCGTCGCGGCCCGTCGCCCAGGCCCAGATGACGCCGACGAGCGGGCGCCTGACGAAGATCGAGGCGGTCATGACGATGGCCGAGGCCAGGGACATCCAGATCCCCGGGAGATAGAAGTCCTTGGCCTGGCCGGTCACCAGGGCCAGCAGCGCGCAGCCCGCCACCCCGACGAATCCCCACACCGCGGGCCGGACCGATTCGCGGCGCAGCAGTTGCCAGCCGAGCACGACGGCCGCCGTCGCCAGCGCGGCGATGATCGCGGGCACCCGCCCCGAGAGAGCCGAGACCGTCGCGTACACGGTCACCGGCAGCGCCGAGTAGACCATGCCGCTGACACCGCCGACGCGCGCCATCAGTCCGTCGAGTGGGGAATCCGTCATGGGAAGTGTGGGCCTCGCGTTCAAGATCTGGCAGGTCCCCACCGAGAGTACCCAGATCAGTAGACCAGACCGGCCGGCTCCGTGCGCCTGGTCCCCAGCAGGGCCGGCAGCTTCACATATCCGTGCAGATTGACCAGCCCTCTCGGGCGGGGAGTCTCGGTCAGTCGCAGGTCGGGGTAGGCCTCGAACAGCGCACGCAGGGCGGTGGCGCCTTCGATGCGGGCCAGCGCGGCGCCCAGGCAGACGTGGATGCCCGACGCAAAGGCCAGGTGGTCACGGGCGTTGGGGCGGGTGATGTCGAAGCGCGTCGGCTCGGTGAATACCCGCGGATCCCGGTTGGCGCCGCCCAACAGAACCGCGACCATGGTTCCGGCGGGCAGCAGCTGCCCGGCCATCTCGACGTCGCACCGCGCGGTGCGCGCGGTCATCTGCACCGGGCTTTCGATGCGCAGGATCTCTTCGACCGCGGCGGGCCACAGGTCCGGGTTGTCGCGCAGCAGGGCGAGTTGATCGGGGTGCTGCTGCAGCAGCACGATCCCGTTGCCGATGAGGTTGACGGTGGTTTCGAAGCCGGCGCCGATGAGAAGCGCTGCGTTGGCGGCGAGTTCGTGGTCGGTCAGCGTGTGGTCGGCGGCCATCTTGGTGAACGGGTTGTCCTCCGCGGCTCCGGCGCGGACCTTGTCGAAAAGGTCGGCGAGGAATCCGTCGAGACCACGCATCCCGTCGATGCCACGACGGTAGGTCCGCCACGGGATCCCGACATCGAGCAGCGGCGCCCCGTCGTGACCCCACTCGAGCAGTTGCGCATGGGATTCGCCGGACAGCCCGAGGATCTCGGCGATCATGGCGACCGGAAGGACGGCGGCGAAGTCCGCGATCAGATCGGGGTGGGACGCGCCGGCGAGCCGACCGATGAGTTCCGCGGTCACCTCGGCCACCCTGGCGTCGAGCTTGTCGATCGCGCGCGGGGTGAAACTCTGCGCCACCAGCTGCCGGTATTGCGTGTGCGCCGGCGGGTCGACGATGACCATCGCCGGCGGCTCCACCGGATTGGCCACTTTCGGGTCGGTCCGGTCCAGCAGCTTCTGAACCGGTTTCGGCATCCCCATCCCAGTCGGCGGGGTGACGCCGAACCGCTTGTCCCGCAGGATTTCCCGAGCGACCTCGTGGTCGACGGTGACCCAGACGAACGGGGTCTTCACCAGTGGGCCGCGTCGACGGATCTGCTCCATCAGCGGATACGGGTCGATGCCTTTGCCGTGGCTGGAGATGAGCGCGCCCATCGGATTGCCCGTGCGGCCTTGAAACGACATGAACGCCTTCGGTACGGCATGCAGCGCCATCCAGCGGGTCCACAATCCGATGCTCATAACGCCCTCCCTCGTCGGCACGGACAACTATGGTGAGACGGTGAGACGGTGATACGTTCATTGTCTCGCTAGTCTCGATGGTTAGGCTACGGCCATCGGGACCGACGGGCAAGGAGGGATTCCGTGACTTCCACGCGAACAGCGGACTTCGTGCGGCGCCTCGCCGAACCGGATCCCGCGGTGCTGGCCCGCGTGCGCGAGCCCGACCCGATCAGCACCCGGATCCTGTCCGCGACGCTCCAGCAGGCGGAACTGGTCGGAATCCGGCGTACGACGATGGAGGACGTGGCCCGCCGCAGCGGTGTCGGCCGCGCCACGCTCTACCGGCGGTTTCCGACCAAGGACGCCCTCATCGACGCCCTCGTGCTGTCCGAGGCTCGCCGCTACCTGGAGGGCAGCGCGCAGGCCCGGGCCCACGCCGAAACCCTGGAAGACCGACTCGTCTATGGCACCGTCTTCACGGTGACCTTCCTGCGGGACCACGCCCTGCTCAAGAAGCTCCTGCGCACCGAACCCGAGACGATCCTGCCCAGCCTCACCGTCGATGCCGGGGCCATCATCGATTTCGCCACGGAGTACTCGGCCGCACAGCTGCGCACCGACCTGTACGGGACGACCGAAACCACTCCGGCACAGGAACGCCACATCCGCACCGTCGCCGAGCTGCACACCCGACTTACGTTGTCGTTCATCGTCACTCCGCACACCGGCATCAAACTGACCAGCCTGCAAGACACCCGCGACTACGTGCGCACCTACCTGCTGCCGATGGTGGCCGCCTCGTGAGGCAGGTGCAGGGACGAGTGTGGCGCAACGGACAGCCGGTCGACGGCGGCTTCAAGTTCACGGACATCTCGGACTGCCTGACCGACGAGGACACCCTGGTGTGGGCCGACATCTACGACCCCGACCACGAGGCACTTCGCGAACTGGCCACCGAGCTCGGGCTCAACATGTGGGCGGTCGAGGACGCCGTCGCACCCAAGGAACGCACGAAAACCTCGGTGTACCACACCCATACGTTCTTCACGGTGTACGCCGTGGACACCCGGGAGCCGGAGCCGGACGCCACCCCCGACACGTCACTGTTGATCAAACATCGCATCTCGGCCTTCGTCCTGCCGCGGGGCCTGATCACCGTCCGACTGCCGAGCTACAACGGTGAGGCCACCGAGTTCGACATCAGCAAGGTGTCGCGCCGCTTCGACGACCTCGGCGGCCAGCGGTACGGCGTCGGCTCGCTGGTCCACGCGCTGCTCGATGTCGTGGTCGACGGGCACTTCGAGGCCGTCGAGGCGCTCGACGATGCCATCGAAGGGCTCGAGGACGAGTTGTTCGCCGACGGCGGTCCACGTCGCGGCCTGCAACGGCGCACCTTCCAGCTGCGCAAGGACCTGGTCGAACTGCGCCGCGTGGTGCTGCCCATGCGCGAGGTGGTCAGCACCATCCAGCACCGCAGGATGGACTCGTCCACCTCGCCCGACCTGGACCCGCTCTACGCCGACCTGTACGACCACGTGCTGCGGGCTTCGGAGTGGACCGAATCCCTGCGCGACATGGTCACCACGGTGTTCGAGACCAACCTGTCCCTGCAGGACGCCCGGCTCAACACGGTGATGAAGAAACTCAGCGGCTGGGCCGCCATCATCGCGGTGCCGACCGCCATCACGGGTTTCTACGGCCAGAACGTGCTGTACCCCGGGATCAATACTGCAGTGGGGTTCATCGCCAGCAGCATTTTGATCGTTGTGCTGGTCGTCCTGTTGTACGTGATGTTCAAACGCCGGGACTGGTTGTGAGCGGTTGACCAGGAGGTCCACCGCCGGCCGGTGATATCCCCCGTTTGTGTGATCTTCCTGGTTAGACGCAACGCATCTGCGCAGGTCAAGGGCAAAGCCACACCCTGAGCACACCGCTTATCGACATGGGGGGTCCTCACCTATTCCACATGCAATGCGACACTCTTCCATGCCCAACCAACTAGATCGGACCGAAAATCGATGATCATCGGGATACCGCGCGAGTCCCTGACTGGTGAAACGCGCGTCGCCGCCACGCCGCAGACTGTCGGACAGATTATCAAGCTCGGCTATGAGGTAGTCGTAGAAACCGGCGCCGGCGCTGCCTCGAGTTTCTCCGATGCTGCCTACCTCGACGCCGGTGCCGAGATCGGCCAGGCGTGGGACGCCGACGTCGTGCTGAAGGTCAATGCACCCGATGATGCCGAGATCGGCAAGCTGCGCGACGGCGCGACCCTCGTCAGCCTGATCTCCCCCGGGCTCAAGCCCGAGCTGGTCGAGAAGCTGTCCACCCGCCCGATCACGGTGCTGGCGATGGACGCGGTGCCGCGTATCTCCCGGGCCCAGTCGTTGGACGTGCTGTCATCGATGGCCAACATCGCCGGCTACCGCGCCGTGGTCGAGGCCGCCCACAGCTTCGGCCGGTTCTTCACCGGCCAGGTGACCGCGGCGGGCAAGGTGCCCCCGGCCAAGGTGCTCGTGGTCGGTGCCGGTGTCGCCGGCCTGGCTGCCATCGGCGCGGCAGGCAGCCTCGGCGCGATCGTGCGGGCCACCGACCCGCGGCCCGAGGTGGCCGATCAGGTCGCCTCCCTCGGCGGCGAGTACCTGTCCGTCGCGAACGAGAACGCCGAAGTCTCGGCCACCGGCTACGCCAAAGAGATGGACGACGACTACAAGGCCCGCGAGGCGCAGCTGTACGCCGAGCAGTGCAAGGACGTCGACATCATCGTCACGACCGCGCTGATTCCCGGCAGGCCCGCGCCGCGCATCATCACCGCCGAGATGGTCGCCTCGATGAAGGCCGGCAGCGTCATCGTCGACATGGCCGCGGCCAACGGCGGCAACGTCGAGGGCACGGTCAAGGACCAGGCGATCATCACCGACAACGGTGTGACCATCATCGGCTACACCGACCTGGCCGGCCGCCTGCCCGCCCAGGCCTCCCAGCTGTACGGCACCAACCTGGTCAACCTGCTCAAACTGCTGACCCCGGAGAAGGACGGCAAGGTCGTCCTCGACTGGGACGACGTGGTGCAGCGCTCGATGACCGTGGTGCGCGACGGCGAGACCACCTGGCCCCCGCCGCCGGTACAGGTCTCGGCTGCCCCGGCCGCTCAGCCCGCCGCGGCTGCCCCGGTGGTCAAAGAAGAGAAGAAGCCGATGTCGACCGGACGCCGTCTCGGCGTCACCTTCGCCGCGGCGGCCGCGATCTTCGCCCTGATCGCGATGTCACCGGCAGCGCTGCAGGTCCACCTGACCGTGTTCGCACTGGCGATCGTGATCGGCTACTACGTGATCGGCAATGTGCACCACGCGCTGCACACCCCGCTGATGTCGGTGACCAACGCGATCTCCGGAATCATCGTGGTGGGCGCCCTGCTGCAGATCGGCCACGGCGACATCGCCATCACGTCGCTGGCCTTCGTGGCCATCCTGCTGGCCAGCATCAACGTATTCGGCGGCTTCGCGGTGACGCGTCGCATGCTCGCGATGTTCTCCCGCAGCTAGACGCTGCCCACCCCAGAAACTTTGGAACGGATTCCATGTTCACCCTAGAAAACGTTGCCTCGGCCGCCTACGTCGTCGCGGCCCTGCTGTTCATCCTGGCCCTGGCCGGACTGTCCAAACACGAAACGTCGCGGGCCGGAAACACCTTCGGCATCACCGGCATGGCGGTCGCCCTGATCGCCACCATCGCGCTGGCGTTCGAGCGCAAGATCGAGCCGCTGGGCCTGGCCCTGCTGATCGGCGCGATGATCGTCGGCGCCGCGATCGGCCTGTGGCGCGCCAAGGTCGTCGAGATGACCGGCATGCCCGAACTGATCGCGCTGCTGCACAGCTTCGTCGGTCTGGCCGCGGTACTCGTCGGCTGGAACGGTTACCTGCACGTCGAGAACAACCTCGGCGGCGAGGAAGCCGTGAAGCTGGTCGGCGAGAAGATGCTCGGCATCCACTCGGCCGAGGTGTTCATCGGTGTCTTCATCGGTGCCGTCACCTTCACCGGCTCGATCGTGGCCAACCTCAAGCTGTCGGCACGCATCAAGTCCGCGCCGCTGATGCTGCCCGGCAAGAACTTCCTCAACATCGGTGCGCTGGTCGTGTTCGCCGCGCTGACCGTGTGGTTCGTCATCGAGCCGCACCTGTGGCTGCTCATCGTGGTGACCGTGCTCGCGCTGCTGCTCGGCTGGCACCTGGTGGCCTCGATCGGCGGTGGCGACATGCCCGTCGTGGTGTCGATGCTCAACAGCTACTCGGGCTGGGCCGCGGCCGCCTCCGGCTTCCTGCTCGGCAACGATCTGCTGATCATCACCGGCGCCCTCGTCGGCTCCTCCGGTGCCTACCTGTCCTACATCATGTGCAAGGCGATGAACCGGTCGTTCATCTCCGTGATCGCCGGTGGTTTCGGCATCGAGGCCGGGCCCGCCGAGGACAAGGACTACGGCGAGCACCGCGAGATCAACGCCGAGGGTGCGGCCGAACTGCTCAGCCACGCCGACTCGGTCATCATCACGCCCGGCTACGGCATGGCCGTGGCCCAGGCCCAGTACGGTGTCGCCGACCTGACCCGCAAGCTGCGTGAGCGCGGCGTCAACGTCCGCTTCGGCATCCACCCCGTCGCGGGCCGCCTGCCCGGCCACATGAACGTGCTGCTGGCCGAGGCCAAGGTGCCCTACGACATCGTGCTCGAGATGGACGAGATCAACGACGACTTCGACGGCACCTCCGTCGTGCTCGTCATCGGCGCCAACGACACGGTGAACCCGGCCGCGGCCGAGGATCCGAGCAGCCCGATCGCCGGCATGCCGGTGCTCACGGTGTGGAACGCCGACCACGTCATCGTGTTCAAGCGGTCCATGGCCTCGGGCTACGCCGGCGTGCAGAACCCGCTGTTCTTCCGGGAGAACACCCAGATGCTGTTCGGCGACGCCCGCGACCGCGTCAACGACATCCTCGCGGCGCTGCCCGTCGCGGAGCGCGTCTAGTCCTCCTGTCGAGAGGACGCGACAGCCCCCTGTTCCTTCGGGAAAGGGGGCTTTCGCGTTTTCACGGTAGGCCCGCAACTTCACTGAGCCAGGAGCCCAGTATGAAAATAGTTGTCCCGCAGTGGATGCAGTCGATGTACGACGACCACCACTTCGCACCGGCGGTCGTCGACGGCGATCACCTGCGCTGTTCGGGGATGATCGGGATCCGCCCCGATATGAGCGTCGCCGAGGACCCGCGGGCACAGTTCACGCAGGCCTTCGAGAACCTGCGCGGGCTGCTCGCGGAGGCCGGGCTGACCTTCGCCGACGTCACCGACATCACCAGCTACCACGTCGGCCTGCAACGGCATGTGCAGGTGTTCGGTGAGGTCAAGGACGAGTTCGTGCCCGCACCGTACCCGGCCTGGACCGCGGTCGGCGTCACCGAGCTGGCGGTGCCGGGCGCGCTGGTCGAGATCCAGATCGTCGCGCGGATGCGTTGATCCGGCCGCGCCACACGTCTGTTTGTGGACACTGTGACGAACGTGTAGGAAAACGTTGCCAATCGGCGGATCTCCCGCCACAGGGTGCACATTCGTCACAGTGCGGCACACCGGGGCATATACCGACCGGGCGCCAGAATGCCAACCTCTCAGATACCACCGGGCGTCCTGGATCTGGCGCATCGGTACAGTCCTATAGACCAGAAACTAGGAGATGCAACTATGTCGGTGGACCGCCTACTCCCTTCTGATGAGGCCCGCGAGCTCATCGAGCTCACCCGCGACATCGCCGACAAAGTGCTCGATCCGATCGTCGACCAGCACGAGAAAGCCGAGACGTACCCCGAGGGCGTCTTCGCCCAGCTCGGCGCGGCGGGGCTGCTCAGCCTGCCCCAGCCCGAGGAGTGGGGTGGCGGCGGCCAGCCGTATGAGGTCTACCTGCAGGTCCTGGAGGAGATCGCCGCGCGGTGGGCCGCGGTCGGGGTCGCGGTCAGCGTGCACAGCCTCTCGTCGCACCCGCTGCTCGCCTACGGCAGCGACGAGCAGAAGAAGCGCTGGCTGCCCGGGATGCTCTCGGGCGAGCAGATCGGCGCCTACAGCCTGTCCGAGCCGCAGGCCGGATCCGACGCCGCAGCGCTGAACTGCAAGGCCACCCGCGACGGCGACGCCTACCTGCTCAACGGTTCCAAGGCGTGGATCACCCACGGCGGGAAGGCCGATTTCTACACCCTGTTCGCCCGCACCGGTGAGGGCTCCAAGGGCATCTCCTGCTTCCTGGTCCCCGGCGATCTCGAGGGGCTGAGCTTCGGCAAGCCCGAGGAGAAGATGGGCCTGCACGCGGTGCCCACCACCTCGGCGTTCTACGACAACGCCCGCCTCGACGCCGAACGGCTGATCGGCCAAGAGGGACAAGGCCTTTCGATCGCCTTCTCCGCGCTGGACTCCGGCCGGCTCGGGATCGCCGCCGTCGCGGTCGGCATCGCCCAGGCCGCCCTGGACGAAGCCGTCCGGTACGCCAACGAACGAACCACGTTCGGCCGCAAGATCATCGACCATCAGGGCCTCGGGTTCCTGCTGGCCGACATGGCCGCCGCCGTGGTCAGCGCCCGGGCCACCTATCTGGATGCCGCACGCCGCCGGGATCAAGGCCTGCCCTACTCCACCCAGGCCAGCGTCGCCAAGCTGATCGCCACCGACGCCGCGATGAAGGTCACCACCGACGCCGTGCAGGTGTTCGGCGGTGTCGGTTACACCCGCGACTTCCGGGTGGAGCGCTACATGCGCGAAGCCAAGATCACCCAGATCTTCGAGGGCACCAACCAGATTCAGCGCCTGGTCATCTCGCGGGGGCTGGGGTCCTGACGAAGTCCGTCACCGCCGCGAGGAACTGGTCGGGCCGCTCGACCATGGGCGTGTGTCCGGAGCCCTTGATCACCACGGGCGTCAGCCCGGCCTCCGTATAGCGCTCGACATTGGGGGCCGTCGGGGTCAGTACATCCTGGTCGCCCCACAGCACCAGCACGGGCTTGTGCAGTGCGGCAAGCGTTTCCACGACCGGATGCGGACCCTCGGTGGAGTCGCAGACTCCGGCGTAGGTGAGGCGCTCCAGCGAGCGGTGCGCGTAGTCCGGCACCGGGTAGTCCGCGCCGAATCCGGTCTGCAGCGAGCTCTCGGTGATGGCATCCACGGTCCGGAATCGGTCCAGCGCCGGGCCGATCACCGGCCAGCACACCATCTTTCCGAGCAGCGGCATGGTGACCAGATCGTCGGCAGCCGGGGTATCGGACACCACCACACGCTCCACGAGATCCGGATACTGCCGGGCCAGTTCGGCGGAGACCGCTCCGCCCATCGAATGCCCGATCAGTGCCGCATGACGCACACCGAGTTGAACCAGCGCGGTGTGCACCGCCTTGGCCTGCTCTGCCGCACGGTACGGAGCACCGTCATTGGGCGCCTCCGAGCCGCCGTGGCCGACCAGATCGATCGCGATCACCCGCTGATCGCGGGCCAGTCGCGGCGCCACCTGCTCCCACCACTCGATCGACGCCGAATACCCGTGCAGCAACACCACGGCGCGGTCGCCTGCCGGGCCGTACTCTCGCACGTTGAGATCGGGGCCGTCCAGCTCCAGGACGTGCCCGCCCGCGAAGGGCTCGGCCTTGTGCTTCTCCCTGGTCACCGCCAGCTCGTTCAGCAGCAACGCCACCACGGCCAACAAAAGCACGCTCACGGCGATGCGCAATTTCATGCTGCGCACGCTAATGCCGGGACGTCGCTGTTGACCAGCATTTTTCCCCGGTGGACGAAGCCTCAGCGAACGGCCCCATAATGGCAGGTGCCATGAACGCTCCCAGCCACGCCGCCAGCGCCCCTCGGCACCGCATGCCGCGCCGGGGCGTACGCGCTGCCCGTCGCGCGGCCGTCGGCCTGATGGCGGCAACGGTGCTGGCCGGGACCGGCACCGGCTGGGTGTCATACCACGGCGCATTGGACGGCATCACCACGTCCAACGCGCTCGAAGGCGGCCCGGTCTCGTCCGGGGACACCGAGAACATCCTGATCATGGGGCTGGACAGCAGGCTGGACCAGCACGGCAACCCGCTGCCCCAGGACATCTACGAGGCGCTGCACGCCGGCGACGAGACCGTCGGCGGCTACAACGCCAACGTGCTGATCGTCGTGCACCTGCCCGGCAACGGCGGCCCGCCGACCGCGTTCTCCATCCCCCGCGACGACTACGTCGAGCTCGCCGGCTGCGACGTCGACCCGTGCAAGGGCAAGGTCAAGCAGGCCTACGGTTGGGCCTATCAGCGCGAGATGGAGACGCTGGAGTCCTCTTCCGAGTCCGAGAGTTCGTCGACGAACGAACAGCAGGCCCGCGAGGCCGGCCGCCGGGCCCAGATCGCCACCGTGCGCAATCTCCTCGGGATCCCGATCGACCATTTCGTCGAGGTCACCCTCGGAGCGTTCTTCCAGATCGCCAAGGCTGTGGCGCCGATCACGGTGTGCCTCAACGCCGACACCTCGGATCCATACTCCGGGGCGGATTTCCACCGGGGCGTGCAGCAAATCGACGCTGCGCAGGCGATGGCGTTCGTGCGTCAGCGTCGCGACATCAACGACGAGAACTTCACCGACCTCGACCGCACCCGGCGCCAACAGGCCTTCATCGCCGCGCTGGTGTCGGCCCTGGGCAAGAGCGGCGCCCTGTCCAGCCCCACCATGCTGCGCGATCTGCTCAACGTCACCAAGCAGAACGTCGCGCTGGATTCCGGGTTCGACCTCGCCAGCTTCGCCAGCCGCGCCTCAGCGCTGACCGGTGCGCCACCCACCCTCTACACGCTGCCCATCAAGGAGTTCGGCCAGAACTCGCTGGGCGAGGACATCAACATCGTCGACATCCCCACCATCCGGGCCATCGTCCGGGACCTGGTCGCCGAACCCGGCGGCACCACCGAGGCACCCGCCGCGCCTGCGCACGTCCTCGAAGGTCACGGCGCGGTGCTCGACGTGGTGAACGCCTCCACGTACTCCGGACTGGCTGCGCAGCTCGAAACCACCTTCTCCGCGAACGGATTCACCCCGGGTGCGATCGGCGACGCCGAATCTCTGGCCGCCGTCACCTCGATCGACTATGGGACCGGTGCGGAGGCCGGCGCCCAGTCGCTGGCAGACGAGTTGAAGGTCATCGCCACGCCATCGTCCGAGGTGGCCCCCGGGACCGTACAGCTGACGCTGGGTACCGACTTTCCCGGCGACGACTACCTGACCGGATCGAGCGAGTCGTCCGCCGCGAGTTCCTCGGACGGATCGGATTCGACCTGGGACTCCGCCAGCGAGACGACGGAGGAGACCACCGCGAGTACGCCGGTGACCACCGTTGCCGCAACCGCGTCCGGCACCAAGTCCGCGGCACCGACCGACCTGAGTCAGATGAAGGTCTCCGGCATTCCCTGCGTGAAATAGCCTCCGCTACAGCGTGACCCGGACCTGGGTGCCGTATCCGGGTTCCGAACTGATCGCCATCGAGCCGCCCATGGCCTCGACGCGGACTTGCAGCGAGGCCAGCCCGATGTGCCCCTCGGCCACGGACTGGGCCACCGTCGACGGGTCGAACCCCTTGCCGTCGTCGGCCACGGTCAGCACGACGCGGTCCCCGATCCGGAAGAGGCCGACCGAGACCGTGCTCGCGCCCGCGTGTTTGTTGATGTTGGCCAGCAGCTCGCGCGCAGCGCGGTACAGCAGGGCCTGACCTTCGGGGTGCCCGACGTCCTCCAGGTCCGCCCGCACGGTGATGTCCGGCCGAGTCTCGTACTGGCGCAACAGCTCCTGTATGGCCGGGGTGGGCCCCAGCTGCGCCAGCACCTGCGGGTGCAGCGCGGTCACCGTGGAGCGCAGTCCGACCGCCGTCTCCTGCAGGGCGGCATGCACCCGGTCCAACCCCGGGTCCGGGATGCGTTCGCGGATCTCGTCGAGTTCCAAGCGTGCCGCCAGCAGGACCTGCAAAGGCCCGTCGTGAAGGTGTTCGGCCAGTTCGGCATTGCGCAGGTCGTCTGCCCGGGTTGACTCCGACACCAGCTGGCGCCGCACCTCCATCAGCGTTCGCACCCGCGCCGAACGTCGCGCCAGCACGAAGGACAACGCGGCCGACGCGACCGCCAGCCAGGCCAGGAAGCCCACGTGCATGTACACGATGTCCGGCAGGCCGACGTTGTCGTCGCGCTCGGAATACAGGATCCACACCGCCAGGTAGCCCAGTGCGGTGCTGCCGCCGAGCAGCGCCGTCAGCCACGGACGATCCTGGAACGCAACGGATATGGGCAGCAGGAAGAAGACCGGGAGCAGCGCCGCGGTGGCACCGCCCGACACCGCACACAGCGCGACCAGAACCAGCACATCGACCGCGGTGGAAGCCCACTCGGCCCACGGCGGCATGGGCCCGCGGAACACCACCACCAGCCACAGCACCGCCACGGCGGTGTACACGCTCAGGATCACCGCGTACAGGACCGGCAACCAGTGGTCGACATCCCACACCGAGACCAGCACCACGATGAGGCCGATCAGGGGTAGCCGCAGCAGTGCCGAGACCCGGACCGGTTGAGTGGTGAAGAATTCGACGACGCGCCCGCCTGCCATGTAATCAGTCCAGCAGCCGGCGGCGCATCGCCTCCGCGACCGCCGCGCCCCGGTCACTCACGCCGAGCTTCTCGTACAGACGTTGCACGTGGGTCTTCACCGTCGACGGAGCCAGGAACAGCTCCTTGGCCATTGCCGGGATGGAATGGCCCTTGGAAATCAGGTCGAGCACCTCGCGTTCCCGCGGGCTGAGCACCGGGACATCGGGTTCGTTGCGGCGACGGATCTCGCCGGCCAGCCCGGCTGCCAGGTTCGGGTCGAGCACGTCGCGGCCCTTGGCACACGACAACACGGCGTTCACGAGCTCACTGCGGGTGGACTCCTTGGACAGGAACCCGGCCGCCCCCTGCTGCAACGCGGTGTAGACGATCGCCGACTCGTCGTGGGCGGAGACGAGCAACACCCGGGTGGGCAGCTCGTCGCGGCTCACCGCGGCGGCCACCTGCGCCCCGTCGAGCTGCGGCATCCGATAGTCCAGCAGGGCCACCTGCGGCTGATGGGTCCTGATCAATTCCAGTGCGTCGGCGCCGTTGTCGGCCTCGGCCACCACGTCGATCTCGCCGCTGGAGATCAGGGCGCGCACCACGCCTTCGCGGAACATCGGGTGGTCGTCACCTACCACCACCCGCACCTTTTCGGCCATGCGGCTCAGCATGGCACAGCGCGGGTCGGTGATCAGCGCGTTTAGAGTCGGCGGTATGCATCTGGACGAGCTGCAGTGGTTCGTGGTGCTCGCCGAGACCGAGCACGTCACCGATGCCGCAGCCGAACTCGGCATCAGCCAGCCCACCCTGTCACGCGCGCTGGCCCGGGTCGAGGAGCAGGTGGGGGTGCCGCTGTTCGATCGGGTCCACCGACGGCTTCGGCTCAACGCCTACGGTCGCATCCTGTTGGAGCACGCCCGCCGCAGCATCAGCGAAATCCATACGGCCACTGAGCGAATCGCGGAGCTGCGCGATCCCGATACCGGGACGGTGCGGCTGGCGTTCCTGCATTCGCAGGCCGGCTGGTTCGTCCCTGATCTGTTGCGACGGTTCCGTGCCGAGGCTCCGTTGGTGCGCTTCGAGCTGTTCCAGGGTGCGGCCCACCAGATCGTCGAGCGCCTGGCCAACGGCGGGGCCGACCTGGCGATCACTTCACCACGCCCGGAGGGTTTTCGCTGGCGCGGGATGTACATGGAGCGGTTGTGCCTGGCAGTTCCGCGTGACCATCGCTTCGCCCGACGGTCCCGGATCCGGCTGGCCGACGCCGGCGCCGAACCCTTCGTGGCGCTGGCACCGGACTTCGGGTTGCGCCAGCTCACCGCCGAATTGTGGGCCGAGGCCGGGATCTCACCGCCGGTGGTGTTCGAGGCCATGGAGATCCCAACCATGGAAGGGCTGGTGGCGGCGGGATTCGGGGTGGCCGTCGTGCCGGTGCCACGGCCCGAACGGGCCGAGCCGGGCGCCGCGTACATCCCGCTGTCGGAGAGCTCTGCCAGACGTCAGATCGGCCTGACCTGGAACGCGGACCGCCCATTGCCGCCCGCTGCGGAGCGCCTGGCCGAGTTCGTCATGCACAATGTGCATGATATTGACTAGTCTCATGCATTGGACACATCTTTGCCGGCGCCCTACCGTCGACTGAGTGTCCACCTCCCTGACCTCCGTTGACTGGCAGGGGCATTCACGTGGCTCGAGCGAGTACCGACGCCTGCTGGCCGCATTGTTCTGCGCCGGCGTCGCCACCTTCGCGCAGCTGTACTCGCCCCAGGCCGTCCTCCCGCTGATCGCCCACGACCTGGGCACCGGCGCCGCCCATGCCGCGCTGACGATCTCAGCCGCCACGGTCGGCCTCGCATTGGGCGTGATCCCGTGGTCAGCCCTGGCCGACCGGATCGGCCGAGTCCAGGCCATGACGATTTCCATCACTGCCGCAACGGTTCTCGGGCTGGTCGTACCGCTGGCCCCGAGCGCGGCACTGCTGCTGTCCGGCCGGTTCGTCGAAGGACTGATGCTGGGCGGAGTACCTGCGGTGGCCATCGCCTACCTCACCGAGGAGATCGACGCCGGACATGCCGCCCGTGCGGCGGGCACCTACGTGGCGGGCACCACGATCGGCGGGCTGGCAGGCCGCCTGGTCACCGGGCCCATCGCCGAGTTCGCCGGATGGCGGGTCGGCGTGCTGGTGGTCGCGGTGCTGTGTGGGCTGTCGGCGTTCGCGTTCGTCAGACTCGCCCCACCCGCACGCGGCTTCACCCCCGCCCGCAACCGAGACCTGGCCCGGCGGCTGGCCGAGAACCTGCGTTCACCCCGCCAGCTTGTGCTTTACAGCCAGGGATTCCTGCTGATGGGCGGGTTCGTGGCGATGTACAACTTCCTCGGGTTCCGGCTGATGGCCGCACCGTTCGGCCTGCCCCAGACCGTGGTCAGCCTGGTGTTTTTGGCCTACCTGTCGGGTACCTGGGCCTCGGCCCGGGCCGGCGCCGAGGCCACCCGGTTCGGCCGCAAGACCGTGCTGCTCGGCTCGATCGCCACGATGGTTGCCGGCGTCGCGATCACCCTGGCCGGCAACGTCGTCGTGGTGCTGATCGGTCTGGTGATCGCCACCGCGGGATTCTTCGGAGCGCATGCGATCGCCTCGGGCTGGGTCGGCGCGGCCGCCGGTGACGGCAAGGCGCAGGCGTCCTCGCTGTACAACCTCTTCTACTACGCGGGCTCCAGCTTGATCGGCTGGGTCGGCGGGCTGGCGTTCGACGCCGCGGGGTGGTCGGCCGTGGCCGGCACCGTGATGGGTCTGGCGGTGCTGGCGGGGGTGTTGGCCTGCACGCTCAGGCCGGCGAGCGGCCAACCGCGCAACTACCAGAGTTCGATGTCCCGGCCGTACTCCGACTCCGGACGCGGCCCGAAGTAGCGCCGCTGCGACCCCTCGATGAGGACGTCGTTGATGCTGGCCTCCCGCCGAGACATCAGGCCCTCCGGGGTGAACTGCCACAGTTCATTTCCGTAGCTGCGGTACCACTGGCCCTGGGCGTCGTGCCATTCGTACTGGAACCGCACAGCTATCCGGTCCTCGCTGAAAGACCAGAGCCCCTTCCGTAATACGTAATCCAGCTCGCGCTCCCATTTGGCGGTCAGGAACTCCACGATCTGTTCGCGTCCGACGATGTGCAGGTCGCGATTGCGCCACTGGGAATCCGGCGTATAGGCCAGGCTGACCCGCTGCGGGTCGCGGGTGTTCCAGGCGTCCTCGGCGGCCTGAACCTTCTGGAGGGCTGTTTCCAGAGTGAAGGGCGGGAACGGCGGGCGGGCTTCGGAGGGGACGGGCGGGAGACTTCCGGTCATGCCACCTTTCTACCTGTCTAACCATGTGGCTATCGTGGCTGGCATGGACTTCGCGATGTCGGCCAAAGCGGCTGATTACCACTCCCGGTTGACCGACTTCATGGTGGAGCACGTGCTCCCTGCCGAAGCCTCCTACCACGCCTATCGCGAGGAGAAGGGCCCCAAGGACCACACAGTGCCGCCGGTGGTCGAGGAGCTCAAGGTCAAGGCGCGTGAGCAGGGCCTGTGGAACCTCTTCCTGCCCTCGGAGTCCGGCCTGACCAACCTGGAGTACGCGCCGCTGGCCGAACTGTCCGGGTGGAGCCTGGAGATCGCCCCCGAGGCGCTCAACTGTGCGGCCCCGGACACCGGGAACATGGAGACCCTGCACCTGTTCGCCGACGAGCAGCAGCGTAAGCAGTGGCTCGAGCCGCTGCTGGCCGGTGAGATCCGCAGCGCGTTCGCGATGACCGAACCCGCCGTGGCGTCCTCGGATGCCCGCAACATCGAGACGACGATGCTGCGCGACGGTGCCGACTATGTGATCAACGGCCGCAAGTGGTGGATCACCGGGGCAGCCGATCCGCGCTGCAAGCTCCTGATCGTGATGGGCCGCACCAACCCTGACGCCGCCTCGCACGCGCAGCAGTCGATGATCCTGGTGCCCGTCGACACCCCCGGGGTGGACATCCAGCGCTCGCTGCCGGTGTTCGGCTGGCAGGACCAGCACGGGCACTGCGAGATCGTGTTCGACAACGTACGGGTGCCGGCCGAGAACCTGCTCCACGAAGAAGGCAGCGGTTTCGCGATCGCCCAGGCCCGGCTGGGCCCGGGCCGGATCCACCACTGCATGCGCGCGCTCGGTGCGGCCGAACGGGCCTTGGCGCTGATGATCGACCGTGTGCAGAAGCGCGTCGCGTTCGGCAAGCCGTTGGCCGAGCAGGGTGTGGTGCGCGAGTCCATCGCCAAGTCCCGCAACGAGATCGACCAGGCCCGGCTGCTGTGCGAGAAGGCCGCCTGGATGATCGACCAGGAAGGCAACAAGGCCGCGCACGTGCTGGTCTCCCAGATCAAGTCGGTAGCCCCGCAGATCGCCTGCAACGTCATCGACCGGGCCATCCAGGTGCACGGCGCGGCCGGGGTCAGCGATGACTTCCCGCTGGCCCGGCTCTACAGCTGGCACCGCGCGATGCGGCTGTTCGACGGCCCCGACGAGGTCCACATGCGGACCATCGCCCGCGCCGAACTCGGCCGCGAGAAGTCACCTCTGGCAGCGGCGGCGGTGACTGCGTAGTGACCACCCAGCTCGGAGAACTGTCGGGGGCATGGAATTTTCGGGACGTCGCGGCCGAGACCGCGATCCGGCCGGGGCTGCTCTACCGCTCCAGTCAACTCAGCCAGCTCTCCGATGACGGCCGGGCAGTGTTCCGCCGGCTCGGCATCACCGACGTCGCGGATCTGCGATCACACCAGGAGGTGCAGCGGCAGGGCACCGGGCAGGTACCGGACGGCGTTGCCGTCCATCTGCTGCCGTTCCACCCCGATAACGGGTCGAATCAAGATGCGCCGCATGAGAACACCTTCCAGCGGGTGATGTCGGAGACCGCCGAGGGCGAGGACATCACCGCCGCGGCCCGCCGGTACATGACAGAGGTGTACGAGGAGTTCCCGACACTGCCGGGTGCGCGAGGTGCGGTGCGTGAGGTGATTTCTCTTCTGGGACAGGAACGTCCGGTGATCGCCCACTGCTTCGCAGGCAAGGACCGCACCGGTTTCACCGTCGCCACGGTGCTGGAGGCCGTTGGCGTCGATCGGGACCGCATCATCGCCGACTTCCTGGCCAGCAACGGCGCCATCCCGGCTCTGCGGAACCGGATCATGGAGTCGGTGCGGGCGCGGTCGCAGGAAGCGCCGGAGATGGTCACGTATGCCGAAGCCCGGCTGACCGACGAGGTTCTCGGAGTGCGCGAGGAATACCTCGCCGCGGCGTGGAAGAAGCTCGAAGGGGCCTATGGCTCGGTGGGCGGCTTCCTCGACGCGGCCGGGGTGTCGGCTGAGGATCTCGCCGCGCTGCGGTCCGGCCTGCTCGGCTGACGCCGCGAGGGTTCTTGTTGACTTTGAGCTGACGCTGCATTTTTGCGGGTAGCAGTGTGCGTGGTGTCGAAGTCAACGGGCACCGCCGCGCGCCGGTCAGACCGGTCGGGTCACCACCAGACTCACCTCGACCTCGTCGGCTACTTTCATCGCACCCATCAGCATCGAGTACGGCTTGAGCCCGAAATCGCTGTGCCGCACCGCAGCCGCGCCGCGCAAGGAGTCGTCGGAGACCTCAACCTCGACGGTCTGCTCGCCTGATCGGCCGGCGAGTTCGAGGACCCCTACGAGCCGTACTGCCGAACCAGAGCGCTCGATCGATGTGGACCGGAAAACCGCCTGCGGGAACTTTTTCGCCCGCAGTGTCTTCAACGCATTGGATCGGATCAGCACCTTCTCGGCACCGGACAACGGCGTCATGCCGCCCTCACCCCGCAGCACGTCGAGGGAGTCGAGGTCGACCGTCACCTCCACCGCCGACGGCGCCTCGCCTTCCCATTCCACGGTCGCGTGCCACGAGCGCATCACGATGGTCAACCGATGGCCCATCCGCGACGCACTACCCGTCACACCGGTACGCAGCAGCAACTCGCCCGAGTCGGGGCCCAGGTTCCACTGCGTCACGACGCGATCACCAGACCCGCCACCCACGTGATCGTCGCCAGCAGCGCACCCGTCAGCTCCACCCCGACCGACAGCGCAACCCCCTTGAGCGCGTGCACAGTTGACGTCCAAGCCCGCCGGTAGTCATGCCGTGCGGCCAACTCCGCCAGGTACACACCGGCGACGAAACCGATCACCAAACCGATCACCGGGATGACGAAGAAGCCGATCAGGCCGAGCACCCCACCGACGACCAGGCTCGAGATCCCCACATCGGCGGCCCGCATGCGCCGGACCGGCCACGCGTACTTGATCACCTCGGCCGTCACGAAGAACACGGCCGCGACGCCGAGCGTCACCCAAGCAACGGTGGCGTTCGCCGTACTGGCCTTGGCCTCCCAGATCGCCCACACCGCGATCGCGGCGAACACCAGAAACCCGCCACCGGGTAGGACGGGCAGCACGATGCCGACCAGTCCGACGGCGATCACCAACGCAACAAGAACAACGCCAAGAGTGCTCACGGTTTCTGCCCGCGCACCCACTGCATGGTGCCCATGGTCTTGGAACGTACCCGCTCCAGCCCCAGCCCCTCGAACCGATCGGCGAGCTCATCCTCGGCGAAGAAGCGGGCACCGCCCTTCGACAGCAGCCGCGCCGGCCCACGGGTCGTCGCCGTCGGCACCATGATCGCCATACGCCCGCCGGGACGCAGCACCCGCACCATCTCCGCCAGCGCTGCCTCGGCGTCGGGGATCAGCTGCACCGCCGCAATCGATGTCACCGCATCGAAGACGTCGTCCCGGAACGGGAGCTTCTGGGCGTCGGCGCGCACGAATCCCACCTGCCGACCCGCCTCGGCCGCTACCGCGCGGACCAGCATCGGCTCCGAGATGTCCACGCCTAACGCAAACCCGTCCAGCCCGGCCGCCCGGGCCAGCGCGGCCGTCACGTTCCCTGGACCGCTACCGACATCGAGGGCGATTCCGCCGGGCGGAATGTCGAGCCATTCGGCGGGCTCCTGCCACGCCGTCATCACCTTGCGGGCGAGGGCCTGGGCGTTGTCGTAGAGCATCGACCCGACCGGTGACGCCCACACCTTCTGGATCAATCCCGCATTCTTGGGGGAGTCACTGCCTTCCCCCAGCAGATCGAGATATCCCTTGCTGACGTCCGGCTCGGCAGGCGGATCGATCAGGAGATCCAGCGCCTTGCGCAATGCCCCACTCGATGCGGTGTCCACGCCTCTACGCTACGCACCGAGCTGGTCGGCAAGGTCGACAAAATCCGTCGCGGTGATGTCGAAGGCGTCGGACGCGACGTCATGTGGAGCCCGGTCCGGCCCGTACTCCAGGGGCCGGGCCACGTACGCGGTCCCGAGCCCGGCCGCGCGGGCGGCCCGCAGGTCAGAAGGATGGGCCGCGACCAGGGTCAACTCCTCGGGCGCGATGTCGAGCAGTTCGGCGCAGCCCTGATAGGCCTCCGGGTCGGGCTTGTAATGCCGGAACAGCTCGGCCGAAATCACGCAATCCCAGGGCAGCCCGGCATGTTTGGCCATGTTGGTGAGTAATGAGACGTTGCCGTTCGACAACGTCGTGATGAGGTAGCGCTGCTTGAGCCGGGTCAGCCCGACCACCGAATCCGGCCACGGGTCGAGCCGGTGCCAGGCCCGGTTGAGGTGGTCGATCTCAGCGTCCCCGGCCCGGATGCCGGCGGCATCGAGCAGGTCGACCAGGATCGCGCGATGCAGATCGTCGATCCTGGTCCACGGCAGCTCACCGCGGCGCACCCGGTCCATCGCCGGGGCGTAGCCGGCCCGCCAACTGTCGGCGAAGGCCGGCCAATCCCGTTGCAGTCCCTGGCTTTTGCCGAAGACTTCCAGTTCACCGATGATGCTGGACCGCCAGTCCACGACGGTCCCGAAAACATCGAAGGCCAGGGCTCGCACTATGGCTCCAGGACGAGCTTCCCGCGCACCGAACCGTTGGCCAGCGCATCGAGTGCAGCCGCGCCCTCGGACAACGGAAACCGCACCGGTGGCGGCGGGCGCAACCCGGCGGCCACCAACTTCGTCAGTTCGGCTCCGACCTCCGCCTGGGCGGCCGGGTGGCGGCGCACGAACTCTCCCCAGCCGACACCGACCACGCTGACGTTGCGCAGCAACAGCCGGTTCACCTTGACGGTCGGGATCCCACCGCCCGCGGCGAAACCGATGACGAGCAGCCGACCTTCTGGGGCCAGCACCCGGATGGCGTCGTCGAACGCCTCGCCGCCGATCGGGTCGACGACCAGGTCGACGCCCTGACCGCCGGTGGCTGCCATCACGGCTTCGCGCCAGCCATCGGCCAACGGCAACACCACGTCGGCACCGAGCGACGATACGAACTCCTCGGCGCCGGACCGGTGCACCATAGCGATCACCTTGGCGCCCATGGCTTTGGCCAACTGGATCGACGCCGCGCCGATGCCACCTGCCGAACCGAGCACCAGGACGGTCTCACCCGGCAGCAGCCCGCCGCGGCGGGCCAGCGCGAACTGCATCGTGTAGTAGTTGCCCAGCAGCGATGCCGCCTCGCCATCGTCGAGGCCGTCGGCGGTGGGGATGACGTTGGCCGGCACGGCCGCCACCTGCTCGGCGTACCCGCCGATCATCGAGAAAGCCGAAACCCGCTGTCCCGGTGTGAACCCGGAGCCCTCGGGTGCCGAGCGCACCGTTCCGGCGACCTCCATGCCGGGTGTGAACGGTGGTTCCAGCCGCAGCTGGTATTCACCGCGCAACAACAGCAGATCGGGGAAGCAGACGCCGGCGGCGCCGACGTCGATGACGACGGCGCCCGCGTATGCGGGGTCACCGGCCAGATCATCGACGTCGACGTACGCCAGCCCGGATGTACCGGTAAGTTCCTGCGCTACAAGCGCTTTCACCAGTTCTAGCCCAGCTTGAAGCTGGCCTGCTGTGCCGCGGACAGGTCGGTGATCTCGCCCCACTTGGCAGCGATGTCATCGACCGACGGCACATCGGTGAAGGTGATGCCGTCGTTCTGGAACAGTGCGGTGCGCTGCACCTTGCCGCCGCCGACGATGAACACCGAGTCGGTGTCGGGCAGTTCCTCGGTCATGAGGTAGGCCACGACCGGGGCGACGTACTCGGGGGTGAGCTTCTCGAACACCTCCGGGGGCAGGATGTCCTGGGTCATGCGGGTGGCCGCGATCGGGGCCACGGCGTTGGTCTTGATGTTGTACTTGGCGCCTTCCTGGGCCAGCGTGTTGATCAGTCCGACCAGGCCGAGCTTGGCGGCACCGTAGTTGGCCTGGCCGAAGTTGCCGAACAGGCCGCTGGTGGAGGTGGCGACGACGACGCGGCCGAAGCTCTGCTCACGGAAGTGCGGCCAGGCGGCGCGGATGACGTTGTAGCCACCGTAGAGGTGCACCTTGAGCACCGCATCCCACTGCTCGAAGGTCATCTTGTGGAAGGTGCCGTCGCGCAGGATGCCGGCGTTGGACACCACGCCGTCGACCTTGCCGAACTCGTCGATGGCGGTCTTGATGATGTTCTCGGCGCCCTCGGGCTCGGCAACGGAGTCGTAGTTGGCGACCGCGCGTCCGCCGGCGGCCTTGATCTCGTTGACGACCTCGTCGGCCATGTTGTGGCCGGCGCCGGTGCCGTCGCGGGCACCGCCCAGGTCGTTGACGACGACGCTGGCGCCCTCACGGGCGAGCGTCAGGGCGTATTCACGACCCAGACCTCCACCGGCTCCGGTGACGACGACGACGCGGTCCTGCACTCCTGGCATGGGGATTCCTCCTCGTTAACGGGCCGCAAAACGGCTCAGCTCCCCTCCTGTATACGGCGGGCGGATAACTCCCGGTTAACCGGGTCGGTTACCGCCCGGGACGACGCATTTCTGCCACCGAACCGTCAATTGCCGCCAACGGCGCTGATCAGGAATCAACCGGGGCTCCCTTTAGTTGAACCAATCAAGAAAACAAGATTTAGAAAGAGGCAGAGGAAATGAAGAAGTTCGGGTTCACCGCAATGATCGCCAGTGGTTTGGCCGCCGCCGTCCTGGGACTCGCCGGCCCCGCATCTGCCGATGTGTCCCACCACAGCTGGCTGGATCAGATCGGCCCGCACGTGACCGTGCCGCACGTCGACACCACCGTGCACCAGAGCCACTGAGACGTCAGTTGTTTGCGGACACAGCACGCGGAAAGGTCCCGATGACCCGCCGGGTCCAGTGACCACTGTCACGGCACCAGTCAGGGTTTAGCAGGATTAAACCCACAGGTCAGTCGGTTGATCTATGACGGAATGTGTTCCCAAAAAGGATAGAAATAGATGAATAAGTTCGGAGTTCCCGCATTGCTCGTCAGCGGAGTGGCCACAGCGCTTCTGGGCCTGTCCGCGCCCGCCTCGGCCGGGGTCGACCACCACCTCTGGGTGCACCAGATGCATCAGAAGGCGACCGTTCCTCAGGTCGACACCACCGTCAAGCACACCAACGTGAACCGCACCAAGGCGATGTCGAACCGCTGACCGGCAACGAAAACGTAAGGGGCGCCCCACAACCGGGGCGCCCCTTTCGTTATTTGGGAGGTCGGGCTCAGAGCTTTTCAGCCGTGACGAACATGGAGAACGCCCGTGTGTCGTCATGGTCGAGCTCGACGTAACGTCCCAGCCGGCGCATCTCATCGAGTGAATGCACACCGTCGGCACGCCAGCCATGGGTACCCAGCCAGTCGGCGACATCGGCACGGTCGGGATCCTCGTAGATCAGATCCTGGATGTTGAGCGCCTGCTCCATGTTGAACTGGGCCGCGAAACGTTCGAAACGCTCGCGCATCTCTTCCCGCCGCTCGCTCGCCGTGACACCGGCGGTCTCGGCCGCGATCCGGCTACCCGGGGCCGACAGCTCGGTGACGAGCTCGAACAGTCGATCCTGAGCGTCGGCGGGCAGGTACATCAGCAAGCCCTCGGCCAGCCACGCGGTCGGCTGCCCATCGTCAAAGCCCGCCTCCCGCAGCGCCTTCGGCCAATCCTGACGCAGGTCGATCGCCACCTCGTGGCGCTGCGCGGATGGCTGCGCACCGTGGGCGGCCAGGGTTTCGGCCTTGTACTCCAGCACCTTGGGCTGGTCGATCTCATACACCGAGGTGCCGGCCGGCCAGTCCAGCCGGTACGCCCGGGAGTCCAGGCCCGAGGCCAGGATGACGATCTGACGGATCCCCGCCTTGGCGGCCTCGGTGAAGTACTCGTCGAAGAAGTGTGTGCGCACCGCCTGGTAGCTGCCCATGTGCTCGAAGATCTTGGCGGCCTCGCCGTCGACCTCCGCGATCTTGGCGGCGACATCCTGATCGAGCAGCGTCTCCCAGAAGCCCGTTCCGGCACCGGCGACCAGGATCGCCGCATACGGGTCGCGGATCAGCGGGTTCTCGCGTCCGGTCTCCCCGGCCCTGGCGGCAGCGACCATGACGGCCGTCGAGCCCACGCTGGTGGCGATGTCCCAGGTGTCGTCGTGACTACGCAGTGAGCTCATCGGGTTTCTCCGTCCAATCGGGCGCGCAACAGCACGCTGTCCAAGCCGATTTCTGCCAATTCGTCGACGCCGGCCGGCCGACCCAACCGGGCCATCTCGTCGGCGCTGTCGACCGCGTTCACGTCCCAGCCGTGTGCCGCAAGCCATTCGGCAGCGTCAGCCCGCTCGTCACCGGTGTACATCAGCGCGTCAGCGTCGATATCGAGCCCCAACGAGGCACGCATGTGCTCGCCACGGGCTCGACGCGCGGCGCGCTTCTCCGGGGTGTAGCGGGCCGGGTCCATGGTGAAGTCCTCGACCGCCAGGCGGCTGCCCGGTGCGCTGTGGGCGCCGACGAGTTCGAACAGCCGGTCCTGGGCCTCGCCGGGCAGGTACGGCAGTAGGCCCTCGGCCAGCCACGCGGTCGGCTGCTCCGGGTCGAATCCGGCTTCGATCAGGGCTGCGGGCCAGTCCTCGCGCAGATCGATCGGCACCGGGACATGTTGTGCGCGGGCGACGGCCCCGTGCGCCCCCAATGTCGCGGTCTTGTATTCCAGCACCTTGGGCTGGTCGATCTCGTACACCGTGGTTCCGGCAGGCCAGTCCAGCCGGAACGCCCGCGAGTCCAGACCGGCGGCGAGGATGACGACCTGGCGGATGCCGTCGTGGGTGACCTCGGTGAAGTAGTCGTCGAAGTAGTGGGTACGCACGGCCTGGTAGTTGCGGGCCATGACGTGGATCCGGTGGGCCTCCGGGTTGTCGCCGATCCAGTGCGGTTCGCTGCCGGCCAGCTGCGCCCACGCTGGGCCGGCGGCCGCCACCAGCAAGAAGGCGAACTCGTCGCGAATCAGTGGTTCAGGTTGTGCGGTCTCGGCAGCACGAGAGGCGGCCACCCCCAGCGCGGTCGCCCCGACGCTCTCGGTGATGTCCCAACTGTCGCCTTCGGCCCGACCCGGCCGTACATCGCTCAGATCAGTCATTTGCCAAACAATGCTACCGAAGAACTTAGCCAAGCTATACGGTGATGTGGGGCACCTCACGGTGCCGATGTGTCAGTCGCGCAGCTGCCAGAGCTTGTTCGCCATCAACAGTTCGAACTTGTCGACGATGACGGCCACGTCGTCGCGATGCCCCACGTAACCGGCGTAAAAGCCCATCCCCCACATCACCGCGACCAGCATCTCCACGATCGCCGGGATGTCCGTGTCGGTGCTGAGCTCGCCACGCTGGATCGCCTCGTCGACCGCCCACTTGACGAACTCCCGCGAGCTGCGCAGTGCGTCGTGCTCCTCGGAAATCAGTTCGGGATGACGCTGGGCTTCCAGAACGGAGGTGACCAGGAACGCGGCGGCCGACCGATCAGTCGACTCGGCATCCATCGCCGCGGCGAAGAACGCGGAAATCCGGTTCAGCAGAGTGGTCGCTTCCCGGGCCTTGGCAATGCCCGCGGCGATTACTTTCGCGTTGGTCTGCTCGACCACATCGCGATACAGAACGCGTTTGCTGCTGAAGTAATGATTGATTGCCGGGCGGGTGAGATCGGCACGGATGGCGATCGCTTGAAATGTAGCTGCGTCGTAGCCGAGTTCGCTGAAAACTTCACGGGCAGCACGCACGATGCGCTCACGAGTTTCCGCTGCCTTTGCTGCGGGAGGGCGTCCCGGTCCTCGGCTCGCTGTGTGGGCCACACACAAATTGTGCCACACGTCACCTGGGAGTCCCGGTGCCGCCAAGTTTGACTGCGTTAAATGCGGCTGACCAGCAAAGCCCCACCGCGCCCGAAAATCGGCGACGAACTAGCGTGGTCCTTCATGGCGGGGGTTGTTTCACGGGAGTCGTACTTCGAAACCGGTCTGGACGTGTTGGCCGATCGCGGATACGGCGGCCTCAAACTTGCCGAAGTCTGCAACCGGCTGGGCGTGACAACCGGGTCCTTCTATCACTACTTCCCCAACTGGGCGTCCTACACGAAGGAACTGATCGCGCACTGGCGTGAGGCCCGCACCTTGCGGGTGGTGGAGATGGTGCGCGCCGACGAGGATCCGGACCACCGCATCGAAACCCTGATCGGCGAGGCACTGGACCTGCCGTACGGCGCCGAAGCAGCGATCCGGGTGTGGAGCTCGCTGGATCCGGACGTCTACGCCGTCCAGGCCGTGGTCGACCAGCTGCGCTTCGACATCCTCTTCGAATCCGCGCTCGAGCTCATCGGCGACGAGCGCAACGCCAGGTACTTCGCGGCCTGGGGCGTCTATCTGATCGTCGGTTTCGAGCAGAGCACCCTGCCACGCGACGTCGGCGCCCTGCAGTGGATCACCACGCAGATGCGCGACGCGCTGGAGTCGGGCCGATTCAGTCCGGCCGCCGGATCCGACCAACCGGTCTAACATCGGCGATCATGCTGACCCCGGCCGAGATCTGGCGCGGGACGGCAGAGCGTCTCCGTGATCGGCTGCGGGACCGGGACCCCGAATACGACGCGCTGCGCCGCGCCCTGCGAGCCGCCATCGTCCTGCCCATCGCTGCCGCAGTGGGCTTCGCCCTCGGCGGCGACTCCCAGACTCCGCTGTTCGCGATCTTCGGCGCGGTATCCCTGCTCATCACCGCCGATTTTCCCGGCAACCGACCGGCCAGGGCCGTCGCGTACGGCGGCCTGGCCGTCAACGGCGCCATATTGATCGTGTTGGGCACGGTGCTCGCCCCGTATCCCTGGCTGAGCGTGGCGGCGATGTTCGTCGTCGGCATGGTGGTGTCGTTCTCCGGAGTGCTCAGTGAGATCGTCGCCGCCGGGCAGCGCGCCACGCTGCTGCTGTTCGTCCTGCCCCTGTGCACACCCGTCGGCCCGATACCCGACCGGCTGCTGGGCTGGCTGATCGCGCTCGTGATCTGCGTGCCTGCCGCGCTGTTCCTGTTCCGCCCGAAGCACCACGACGAGCTGCGCCGCTACTCGGCGCGGGTGTGCCGGCTGCTGGCCGACCGGCTCGAGGGTCAGGCCTCGGCCCGCGACGTCACCCGCGCGATGAACAAGCTGTACGAGAGCTTCCTCGGTGCGGACTATCGCCCCGTCGCCCTCAGCGCGGGCAGCCGGGCGCTGGTGCGCGTCGTCGACGACCTCGGCTGGATCTGTGACCAGGTCACCGATGACACGGGGGAACTGCTCGGCGCAATGCGCGACCCCGCGGTGCGGGTGCTGCGAGACAGCGCCGCGCTGCTGCGGATCCATGATCCAGCCGAACGAGCCGCGCGCGGAATCGATCTGCGTGCGGCACTGGCCGAGCAGCGCACCGTAGCCCAGGGCAGTTATCGCGACGACATCACCCAGATCCTGGGTACCGCCGACGACGCCGCCGCGGTCGAACTCGGACGGGGACTGCTGGTCCGGCGCACCATCTCGGCGACCATCGCGGTCACCGGACGGGTGATCGGCAATGCGGCACTGGCCGATGCGCGCCCGGTGTGGGCCCGGGTGCTGGGCCGGCGCCTGCCCGAAACCGGCGCAGCCGATTGGGTGATGCCCGAGGCTGTCGCCGTCGCGGCCATCGCCAAAGGTCTGGTGGCCACCCGGGCGGTGGTGCTGCGCAACAGCCTGCGCACCGGGCTGGGTTTGGCCCTGGCGGTGGCCGTCACGCACGTGTTTCCGGTGCAGCACGGATTCTGGGTGGTACTGGGCGCGATGTCTGTGCTGCGCAGCAGCGCCCTGACCACCGGGACGCGCGTGTTGCGGGCCGTGGCCGGCACCGCGATCGGGTTCGTGCTGGGTGCGGTGCTCATCGAGTTCGTCGGGGTGGACCCCGTGGTGTTGTGGATCCTGTTGCCGCTCGTGGCATTCGGGTCCGCCTATGTACCCGAAGTCGGATCGTTCATCGCCGGGCAGGCGGCGTTCACCATGATGGTGCTGATCAACTTCAATCTGATCGTGCCGACGGGATGGCGCGTGGGGCTGGTCCGGGTCGAGGATGTCGTGGTCGGCGCGATGGTCGGGATCGTGGTGTCGCTGCTGTTGTGGCCGCGCGGCGCGACAGCATCGGTGTCGAAGGCGATCGATCAGGCCCGCGCGGTTGGTGCGCAATTCCTGAAGCACGCCGTTCTCCGCGTGACCCGGGGCGCTTCCGAACAGGCCACCGACCGCGTCGTCGCACTGGGCCACGACGCGCTTTCCGCGTCCCGTACCCTCGATGATGCTGTCCGTCAATATCTTTCGGAGAACGGCGGGCCCAGCGATCAACGAGCCCCGGTGGTACGCGCCGCCAACCGGGCCAACCGGGTGCGGGCCGCGGCCGAGCTGATCGCCGACGTCGTACCCCCGCCGCTCGGTGTCTACGCCCGCACGCGCGAAGTGATCGAGGAACACGCCGCGGCCATCTGCGCCCGGCTCACCGGCGACGACGCCACCGCTGTGCTGGTACCGATCGGGGAGAGCTTCGTGGTGTCGTTGCGCGCCGAGGCCGCCGGGACGGATCTCGCCGTTTCGGCAGCCCTGCCCTTGGTGACGGCTGCCGCGCATCTCGGCGAGCTGGAGTTGCTCTACCCGCAGCCGGCCGAGTCGGTGGGTTAGCCGGTCAGCCCAGCGGCCAGTGCGGCATCAATGTGGTCATTTCCCGGGGCAGAGTTCCGCGTCATAGTCGACTGCGTCGAGATCGGAATCGTTGGAAATCAAACGATTCCATTGCTCTTCAGTAAGGTTGGATGCCAGCTTGTCGCACACCAACTCCGTCCAGGCGCCGGGTCCGGGAATCTCCCAAATTCCCCCGCCGTGGCTGCCTGCTCGGTCCTCCACACTCATGGCGGTGACAAACACCTTCCGTCCATCGTCACTCGCAGCCACATAGCTGACCTCCCCCACCGGCCGGATGGGAACATTCATCCCGGCCTGCTCCCCGGAACTGGCGTCCCAGAAGCGGACGGAGGCATCCCGTCCCACGGACACCAGGTAGCGTCCGTCCAGGGTGTAAACAATCGAGACGATGTTCTGGATATGTCCCGTGAGCGGCTGGCCACGGTTCTGGCCGCTACTTGCGTCGTACTGCTGGATCACGTAGTTGCCCTTGATCACGTCGACGACCGCCATCGTGTCCTCGCCACCCGGGCCATCTGCGAACGCCCAGGCGGTGATCAAATGTCCAGTGATCGGCTCGCCGACCGGCTGGAGCTGGTCGTCCCAAATCTGTACTGAATCAATACCTCTGGAATAGACCCGGTCTCCGTCCTCGCTGAACGCGACAGCACTGGGGATGTGTTCGGTATCCGCAGCGGACAGCTGGTTGCCGTTTCGCCAGTCCCACAGTCGGATCTTGCGGTCGTCACCGACGCTGGCAAGCGTGTCACCGTCAGGACTGAACGCGACCTGGCTGACACGTCCGGTGCCCGCCTGGTTCAGACTGGCGCGAACGTCTCCGGTGGCCGCGTCGATTACACGAATGCCCGCACCGGGACCGGCCAGCGCCAACCACTGCCTATCGCGGCTGATGCCAAGGGCGAGCTCGATGTCCGAGCCTTGCTCTATCTGGGCAACATCGCGCAGCGCATCCGACACCATGGTTGGGCCCATCTGCTCGCCTGTGTCGGGGTTCAACCAGCGCAAGGTGTTGTCTCGGATGGCCGCGATTCGCGGACCGTCGCTATCGACATACAGCGCGTACCCATCAGCCTCGACTCGATAGGGCGACTTGCTGCCCGGTAACTCGGCAGCCAGCGTGGCATCCGGAGTCGCGTCCGACATCGAGAGGCTTTGCCCTGAAATCGTGGCGATCCGGTTGCCGTGGAACGCAACCTGGGTTACCGGCTCCATGAATCCGATGGTGTCGCCGATCTGCTTCTGGCCGGCGACGTCGATTATTCTGACGTTTCCGTCGCTGCCACCCGTGACCACCCGGGTGCCGTCTGCATTGAATCCCACCGAGACGTCTCCTGGATTGCCGGACACTTCGGGACTGGGAATGTGACTCCTGACTTCGCCCGTTTCAGCATCCCAAACGCGCACCCACGCCTCGGCGCCTTCACTGCCGCCGGCCGCAATGGTCCGTCCGTCCGGACTGAAAGCGACGTTCCTCACCGAGTTGTCCAAGTTGGTCGCCGGCTGGCCGGGTGGCGTCAATCTACGCGGAACCTGCTGCGTACCATCCCATTCCATGACCGTGCCGAACCACGTTCCGATGGCCAGCGTGCGCCCGTTGGGGCTGAACTTCAGATCCCTCACATAATCACCGCTGAGCCGGTAGCGGGCGATCTCCTGACCGGTCTGCGTATTCCACAGTCGAACCGTTACCGTCAGCACATCGCCGGTGATCTCAGCGGAAGCGACTCGGTTACCTTCCGAACTAACTGCCGTACGCGTCATCGGCACGCTACTGGCGATCGCTTCACCGACCGGTGTTCCGCTGTCCGTGTCCCAGACGTGAACATCGCTGTCGCCCTGCGCAACGACGATGTAGCGGCCGTTCCAGCTCACGGCGCGGAGTTCGGACATGCGATCCCCGAACGGTTTTCCGACCAAGTCGCCCGTCTCAGCATTGACCTTTTGAACACCTCCGTCGGCTGTTGTGAAAACCCACTTGCCATCTCCACTGAACAGACCGCCTTCAGCCGGGAGATCAACCACCTTTTCAAGCCGTGGCTTGGTGATGAGCGCCGTGAGCAGGGGGCCGATCCCCGGCTTGGTCGAGAGCTTCTGCGCGGCCAGTATCTTGCTGAAAGCCTCCATTTCGCTCCCGGAACCGGCATTGAACAACATTGACTGCCCTCGAGCGCTCAGCCGTTCAGCGAGCGCTTCGTTGAGCCGGTTCTCGGCATTTTTGGTTGACCGGATTGCCAGCAAGCCAAAGGTGAGCGCCGCGGCGCACACGAGCGCAAGCGCCACTGACAACCATTTCAGTTTCCGTCCGGCCCGTCGCTCGCGATCGAGTTCTGTGCGATGTCGCTCGGCGGCTTCTTCAAATGTCCGCTTCTCTTGTTCTGCACGGGCCGCTACTTCTGCCTTCTCATCCTCTAATCGTCGTCTGTCGCGGTGATCACGCACTGTGCCCGTGAGCACATCGTGGATTAGCTCGATCCGTTGCGTGCCATGGTATTCCGCGAGGCGCACCAGTCGTGAATCGATCAGCTGGTCGAGTTCCTCGTGGGTCAGATGCGATGGCACCGCATCCTCGACAGCTTCGAAATCACGGAACCCCGTCTTGGTGATCAACTGGTTCTCGATGAATTCCGCGACCTCTGGCCGCATGCCGCCCACGCACGAGATGTAGTAGTTCGGAATCGTCGATCGGCCATGTTCCTCGATGAGCTGCTCATCGAACGTGGCTTTACCGAGGCGCTTACGTTCCTCGTTGAGCTCACGGCAGACCAAGCTGAGCAGCGTAGGTTCGACATCGGCCGCACCACGGCGGTCGACGGCACAGTCGCCGCCCCCCAATGCAGATTCGCCGCCAGGATGCAGACCCTCGCCAGCGATGATACCGACGACTTGATGCGCCAATTCAGGTGTCATCAGGTGTTGAGCCGGCTTGTACACGGCATCGAATGCTTCGTCAGTACCCAAGGGAAGCAGCCGCATTCGCGAGCGCCCCAGCGCAGGAATGAACCGGCACCAGTCCTCGAGGTGCGCAAGAAAATCCTCCCGCAGACTGATCAGCAGCTTGCAGTTGTGCGACCGCAAATTCAATCGACGCGCCTCAGCAGGGTCATTCTTGATTCGCGCGGCCAGATCCGCGGGTATCCGGTTCTCGGCGAGATCGGCAAGGTCGTACTTGAATGCCTCCACCTCGTCGGGTACCCCCTCGCCGAGCGTGAACAGCTCTTCGAACTGGTCGAGCAAGATCACGGGGGTGAGTAGGTAGTTCCGTGCACTCCACAGCTCGAGGTCGGCGCGATGCAGGTATTCCCATAGTGATTCGTCGTCCCCGGGAAGCACTGCATCGGGCGCTTCGGCTTGTATGGCATTGCGGACCGCCTCGTGGAGCTGGCGGCTGAGTGACGCCGCGCCTGGCTTGAGGTCGAACCGGACATAGATCGGCAGATAGTTTTCGTTGCGCAACAACGGGAACAGGCCCGCGTGGAGCAGCGACGTCTTACCCAGGCCCGAGCGACCGAACAAGACCGTGACGGGTGCGTCGAGAACCTTCTTCAGAAGTTTTTGACACTCATGGACGCGGCCGTAGAAGAAGCCCTGCGCGTCTTCGCAATACGACTCGAGGCCTGGCCACGGGTTGTCGGCGTCCAGCCTCATGGTGATCGTCGCGTGCGTCATGCTGCGTCGTTACGTCGGATTTCCCGGATTGCGGAGATCACATCCTTGGTCAGGTCCGCGTCCGGCTCGCCGCCGGGCGCATGACCGAACTGGAAGTCCTTGAACTCCCGCGGCACTTGCTTGAAGCGGTTCGTGTCGCCGTCGTAGTCATCGTCGATGACGACCGGCATGATGAAGCGCTGCCCCAGAATGCCGCGCGTTCGCTCTACGGCCTCGTTCCATTCCCTGAAGACGTAGCTTTCTTTCTTCCGTTCGGTGTTCGCGGAAATTACCGGGACGAACAAGCTGACAGTCTGACGAATACATCTCAGAATCTCGTCTTCCCAGGCGTCTCCGGTGTGCAGCTCTCGCTCGTCGAGCCAGGCCACCCCGCCAAGTCTGGTGATCGCGTCGTACAGACGCCGTGCCGCGACCACATCCTCGTGCTTGTAACTGATGAAGATCTCCGCGTTGTCCAGCGATGGCGGTTCCGTGTCTTGAGGTCCGGGCGGGGAGGGTGCACGAGGACTCGGCTGTCTGGCCTCCCAGCGGCTACGCAACTGCGCGACGAACTCGGTCGGCTCCATGTCCAACTGCTTGACCATCGTTCGGCGGCAGTAGGTCGAGAAGAAGCTCGACAGCGACGGTTCCCGCGAGTTCGCGGCGAAGAAGAACGGTTTGCCGCCGAGCGACAGCCGTTTGTCGCTGGACAGCCGGACGAGAAACCGCCCGAACCAGTCGGGGATCTGGCATCCGATGAACAGCATCGGTTGATGCTTCAACGGGTAGTCGAGCCAGTCAGGAAGGCTGGCTTTCTCCGTCAGTAGTGCGTGGATCCACTCCAGTCGGTCTTCCTCGTGGATCGCATACTCCGGCATGGCCGCGGTTTGACCGAACAGACTCAGCACGACGGTATCGGCCGGCCCTGGCTCTCTGGCATTCCGCTCCTGGTCCGGGGTGGACTTATTCGGGGAGAACGACACCTCACGCACCGGCCGACCGCGGCTGGCACTCAACGCCTTTGCGAGCAATCGGTCGGGCGTGGTCGTCACGAACAACCTCAGATCATCGATGGCCGCGAGGTCTCTCAGCGCGTCGCCGGGTTCCGGATCGAGGTCCACGACAATTTCGTCGATCACGCCGTACAGGTCGTCGACCTCGTCTCGACCGCGCTCGCGCAGAAACGCGGCCACCGCCTGATCGGTGGTCGTGACCCCGGGCGGAACCGTCAGCCCATACCTCTCAGTGAGCCGTTCGCCCACGAGGGTCGTCAATCTCTGCTCAGACCCGTCGACCTCGACCACAGTGACATCTGGACCCACGACGGGCACCAGCACCTGATGCCGGATATGAGAGAGAAGGCTGCCCCAGAATTCGTCGTTCATGTCGAATTGCTCGATTCAAATTGCGCCAGAAAACTACCGGCGTCGCTGGGGTGGCGCAGCACCAGCGCGGGGCGACCAGGGAACGCTCCAGGCACAAACCAATGGTCCTCGCCCATGGGATGGCGGCGTAGCGTAGTCGACTACTCGAATTCGGCGGGAACTGTCGGGGTCAATTCACTCAACACCCGCACCGAGAACCGCCTCGAGTAATTCAGCAAGGCATTCCGGCGCATCCGCCGGCACCGAACGGATCAGCCCGGACCGAACCAGCGCGGCAACCGGTTCATCAACCAACTCACCTGCCAACGCATTCGCGAAAGCGTCGGCTGTCCGTCCCGATCCGGCGATCGCCACGACGGGGCGTCCGGCTTTGACGCTGAGCTCGACATCGTCGTAGGCGATATCGCCGCCGTTGATCAGCACAGTGATCGAAGGTGCACTGTCAGCGAGAACGGTTGCGGCCTCAGCGATCCACGGGGCTTCCGCACCCCACTTGTCACCGGGTACGACCAGGAAATGGGTGTGCCGAGGCTCCAGCTCAAAGCCCTCTCCACGGTCAGGCGCGCAGGCACCGGGCAACTGCACGGTGCCCTCCGCGACCACACCCAGGAGCGGAAACGCGGCACCTGCGCGAACCTCGCCGAAGAGCTGCATGACGCCGGCCAGCGTTCCGCCGTCCACACCGACCGCTCCGTACTTCTCCATCACAGGCGCAATCCCCGACGCGAACAGTGGGCGCAGGCGGTCCATGTCAGTGGCATCGAGCCCGGCAGCACCACCCACCACCACCACAGTCGGTCGTGGCGGAAACAGCTCCAAAGCGGTGAGCACCGAGCGCAATTCCGCAGTTTCCGCGACGCGTGCCGCAAATGCACGGCCGGTGTTCGGAAAATCCAACCGGAACGGTGACGTCACGGGTGGCCCGTCCTCTCCGCGCCGCAAATTCGAGTACCCGACTACTCACGACCCCTACGCGTCACGTGCACATACTGCAATTGCCCACCTGACGTTTCGCTGTCTCAGGAGAGGATACTGCGATGCCCGAGCCGGCCTGCCGCTTCTCCGGACCGGAATTTCACCATCAATCCTGACCGAGGCCCAATGCAAAGGAGAGCACCATGACCAAGAAAGCGGTGCTCATCGGCGTCAATCGTTACCGAATTCCAGGCAACGACTTACGCGGCTGCGTTCCCGATGTGAAAAACATGGCCAATCTGCTTCAGCGACAGTACGAATTCGAGTCCGGCGATATTTCCTTGATCACGGATTTCGACGCCACCAAAGAAGCCATCCAGAGCGCCGTCACGGGGTTGATCCGAGAGGCTCGGCGCGGCGATGTCTTGCTCGTGCACTACTCCGGTCACGGGTCGAACGTGCCCGATGACAACGGGGATGAGGACGACAACCGCGACGAGATACTGTGCCCGACCGACCTCGACTGGAACGACCCGCTGCGCGACGACTGGCTCCGCAATGTCTTCGACGGCCTGGGTGCCGGCGTGAGCCTCACCGTGATCACCGACTGCTGCCATTCCGGCACCATCACGCGGGCCCTCGAACCGCCCGACGCTCCTCTGATCGAGCGATACCTGCCGAGCCCGTGGGACCTGGAGGCGGTGGAGTCCGGGCGCAGCCTGACCGGGAAAACGCGGGGAACTCCCCGCCGCAAGTCCGCGGCCGACCACGGCACCAGCGACATCGTTCACGTCGACATTCCCGAGGTGCTCATCTCTGGCTGCCGGGCTGACCAGACCTCGGCCGACGCCGCGATCGGCGGTGGCTTCGCCGGAGCACTGACCTATAACCTGGTCGAGGCGCTGACCGAATCCGCCACCCCGCTGTCATATCGGGAACTGCACGACCAGACCAGCACGAAGCTGAAACGCGGCCGCTACGAGCAGGTTCCACAACTCGAAGGCAGCGAAGCACGCCTCGAGCAGCCCTTCCTGTCGCCCCTCGACTAGCACTGTCGAACCATGACCATCAAGCTGCAGATTTCCGGTCTCAAGGACACGGCCGACACCCATTCGGTACGCGGAGGCATGCCCGGCATCGAAGCCGCAAATCCCGACACCGGCCTGCTCAACGTGATCCAGGTGGTCGACTCCTACAACCTCTCTCCGTCGGCCCGCGAGCAAAGTCCGAAACCCCAAGGTATCTCGGTGGAGGACGACGCCGTACTCGAGATCGAGATCGAAGGCGGGATCACCACGTGGGTCTCGGCCAAGCGGTATTACGAGGACGCCCCGCTGCTCAAACCCGAAGCGATGGTCGGCGACGCCGTCAGCGTCAACTCGCTGCCGCGAGCTTCGGAGCGGGGCGTCAAAGAGTGGCTGACCACTCGGCTTCGGGTGCTGCGATTGAATCCTGACGCCATCACCGACAAGCTCACCGATCCCACGCAATGGCCGATCGATCTCGTCGACGAAGCCAAAGACCTCGGCGTCAACCTGCTGGCGAAGATCCCGGCCTGGTACGCCACCAAAGCGTTGATCAGAATGATCGAGAACAATCTCGAACCCGGCCCCGGGCTGTACAAGTGGGACGACGCCACAGGTAAGACCGGGACACCGGCTCAGGCCGTCAATTTGAGCGACTTCGACGCCGACAAGCGCATTTTGGTCTTCATCCATGGCACTGCGTCCTCCACCCGCGGTAGCTTCGGCGCCTTCCTCAGCACCGAAGCGCAACCACAGTGGCAAGAGTTGCAGCGGCGGTTCGACAACAACATCTACGCCTTCGAACACCGCACCTTGAGCGAAAGCCCGATCGACAATGCCATCAAGCTACTCAGGGTGTTACCCCGCAATGCCCGGGTCAGCATCGTGTCGCATTCACGCGGCGGACTGGTCGGCGACCTCGTCACGCTGACGTCGATCAACACCGAACTGGTCGCGAACTTCAAACGTGGCAACTCCGATCTGGACCTGGCAGACCTGCACGACCGCAGACAACTCGGCCGGCTCGCGGAACTCGTTGCTCAGAAACAGCTTCGGGTGGAACGGTTCGTGCGCTGCGCCTCGCCGTCCCGCGGCACGCTTCTGGCGGGCGAGAACATCGATGTCTTCCTATCGGTGCTGACCAACCTCGTCGGTTTCATTCCGGGCGTCGGCGGAACGCCGCTCTATGAAGTGGTCAAGCGGATCGCACTTGAGATCGTCAAGAATCGGACCGTGCCGTCGCTGGTGCCCGGGCTCGAGGCGATGATGCCGCAATCACCGCTGGTCGCGCTGCTCAACAATCTGACCGATCCCGCACTCGGGGCGATGGGGGTCATCGCCGGAGATATCCAGGGCGGCAACTGGCTCAAGAAGATCGGAGTGTTCGCCAGCGATCACATCATCTATGAAGGTCGGGACAACGATCTCGTCGTCAATACCGACGCGATGTTTCACGGGGCCCGCCGGACGGTCGCCGGCTACATATTCGATCAGGGCGCCGACGTCAGCCACTTCAACTACTTCAGCAATCCGAGCACGCGTGGGGCGCTGGTCGAGTGGCTCGCGGCGACGGACATGCGTCCGGCGATCTTCCGGGACATCGTGACCGAAGCGCTCGAGCCGGTGCCGATGCTGCGGTCACTCCAGACCCGTGCCAACGCAGATCAGCCGATTGTCTTTGTCCTTCCGGGAATCATGGGCTCTCACCTCAATGTCGGCGAGCGTGAGGTGTGGATGCGCTACCTCGCCTTGTTACGCGGTGGGCTCGGCGATCTCGCCGACGTCACCGCGGAGAATGTGCGCCCCGTCGCCTTGGTCGGCGATGGCTATCGCGAGCTGTGCGAGTTCCTGCAGAACACACACGAAGTCATCCCGTTCGCCTACGACTGGCGCCGGTCGGTGACCGCCGCGGCGCACTTGCTGATCGTCGAGCTCGAGAACGCCTTACGACGAACGCAACAGCCGGTACGCATCATCGCCCACAGCATGGGCGGGCTGGTGGTGCGCGCGATGATCGCGCAAGCACCCGACCTGTGGGACCGCATCTGCAAACGCGACGGCGGGCGCCTAATCATGCTCGGCACCCCGAACCGCGGCTCGTACGACATCGTCGAATCCTTGCTGGGCACTGCAGCAACCGTGCAGAAACTAGCACTGCTGGACCTCACCCACGACACGGCGAGAATCGTGGACATCATCTCGAAGTTCCCCGGCGTACTCGAGTTGCTGCCCGACGACGAGCGTTACTTCACCGTGCCGCACTGGCAGGAGTACCAGAAGAAGCTCCGCGGGTCGGCCATTCCCGGTGAAGCGCTGCTGAACGACGCGCGCACGACGCACGACGCCATCAAAGACCACCTCTCGGGTCTACCCCACCCCGATCGGGTGCACTACGTGGCAGGAACCTCGCCACGCACCGTAAAGGGCATCGACCGCGTCGGCGACCGGATAGTCCTGGAATGTACGACGGAAGGCGACGGTCGGGTCACGTATGCCTCGGGCCGCCTGCCCGGCGTCCGCACCTGGTACATGGATGCAGTGCACGGCGACCTGGCGTCTCACGCGCCGAGCTTCCTCGCGCTGCAGGACCTACTCGATTCCGGTACCACCTCACGACTCTCGGAGACTCCGCTCAGCTCAGCACGCGGAGGCCCGCAGGACTTTCGGGCCCTGCCCGAACCGGTGCTCTATCCGACAGAGACGTCGCTGGCCGCTGACCTCCTGGGAAAGTCCGCGCAGAAGCCGTATCAGGAAGGTGCGCAGCCGAGCTTCCGGGTATCAGTGGTCCACGACGACCTGCGCTACGCGCGCTATCCCATTGTGGTGGGGCACTATGAGGGCGACACCATCATCGGCGCCGAGGCCCAATTGGACGGGCTGCTGCGGGGCGCGCTGACGGAGCGCTACGCGCTCGGCCTCTACCCCGGCGTGTTCGGATCTGTGGCGGTGGTCTTACGCAAGCCGACGGCGCTACAGAAGGCGCTGGCCCTGCCAACCGGTGCGATTGTCGTAGGCCTCGGCAAATGGGGCGACCTCAGCGCGGGCCAACTCTGCGATCTGCTTCGACGTGCCGCACTCCAGTACGTTCTCGAACGCCGCGACGGTCTGTCCGCATCACCGGATGACGACTCCGCAACGGAGAAGATCGGCTTGTCGGTGCTACTGGTCGGCGGCAATTCGACCGCCAACATCGCGGTGGGGGACTCGGTCGGCGCCATTCTGCGCGCTATCGGCCAGGCCAATCGCGAACTCGCCGACGGTAATAGCACCCCCCTCACCATCCAGGAAGTCGAGATCGTCGAGCTCTACGCCGACACGGCGATCGAGGCCGCGCATGCGGTCAAGCGCCTGGCTCCGCTGATCGGCAAGGAGCTCGAGACCGAGATCGAGGCGGCTCCCCTGCTACGGCGCGGCCGCGAGGGCCGTCGGCGCCTGACCGCCTCGGCAGGTCGCCAGCACGCCTGGCGCCGGTGGGAGGTCAGCGTGGTGGTGCCGCCGCACAAGTCCGAACCGGCGTGCCTGCCCAAGCCGTTGGCCGACCGGCTCAAGCGCGCGGTGCTCGAATCGGACAACGCTGACCCCGAACTCCTGGCCGCGCTGGCGGAATTGGCGATCAGCGCACCTGCCGGCCGGGCTGAAGCGCACCGTCAGATCAAGTTCCTCACCCTGTCGGACCGCGCCCGCGCCGAGGCAACCGCGCAGCAGCGGCAGCCCGAGCTGGTGGACCGGCTGATCAAGGACTCGATCTCCCAAACCCGATTCAGGGCAGACGAATCGCGTGTGCTGTTCGAACTCACGGTTCCCAACGAGCTCAAGTCCGGGCTCGCACAGGTCGACAACCTGGTGCTCGTCCTGGACGCCGAAACCGCCGCCTATCCATGGGAACTGATGAGCGCCGGCGACAAGGCTCTCTGTCTCGACAAGGCTCTGGTACGGCAGTTACAGACCTCGAACTACCGCCCACAGATCGGCGCACGGGCAGGCACGGCGGCTTACGTCGTTGGCGATCCGCTGGTCAGCCCACCGTTCAATCAATTGCCCGGCGCGATGGCCGAAGCCAGTGCCGTGTACGACCTACTGCGCGGGAGATTCGACGTCGACAAGCCAGTGACCAAGCCGACGGCGCTCGAAGTGCTCGCCGGGCTGTACCGAAAGCCCTACCGCGTCGTGCATTTGGCCGGCCACGGCTACTACGAGCCGCCCGTGACAGCGGACGGCAAGGCCCGTAGCGGGATGGTGCTCGACAACGGGGTGTTTCTGACCGCTGTCGAGGTCGGCCAGATGCAGCAGGTACCGGAATTGGTCTTCCTCAACTGCTGCCACATCGGCCAGACCGGACCCGAGGCACCAGCGCAGAGGCCCACTGTCGAGTTCAATCGACTGGCCGCCAGCGTTTCCCGCGAACTGATCGAGATGGGCGTCCGCGCGGTGGTAGCCGCCGGTTGGGCTGTCAAGGATGACGCCGCCAAGGAGTTCGCCCAGAAATTCTACGAATGCATGCTCGGCGGAGAGACTTTCGGCTACGCGCTCAAGGCCGCTCGCGGCCACACCCACGAAGAGTTCCGCGACAGCAACACCTGGGGCGCATACCAAGCGTATGGCGACCCGGACTACCGGCTCGATCCCACCGCTACCGGAACTACGGCGGCAGGGCCGGGGCGGGTGGACGTGGCCGAGTTCATCGAAGCGGTGAGCTACGTCGGCCGCAAACCGGAAGCTGGTTCGGCGCCCACGATTGCGCCCAGTGAAGCCGCCCAGCAACTCAACGCGCTGGTGAAGGAATGCCCCGCCGACTGGCTTGAGCAAACCGATGTCCAGATGGCGATCGGCTACGCCTACGGCAATCTGAGGCGGTTCGAAGATGCCCGCCGCTATCTGATCGCCTCCCTGGCCGGAGAGGGCGAAACATCAACCACGACGATGCGTGCCGTTGAACAACTCGCCAATTTCGAGGCACGCATGGCCAACGATCTCGCCGACAGCGAGGCCGACCGCGCCCGGGAGTTGTACGGGGAGGCCATCGCGCGCCTCGAACGGCTGCTCGAGGTGTCCAAGACCGCGGAGCGGTACAACCTGCTCGGTAGCGCTTACAAGCGTCGTGCCGCCTCCGAACCGACCGCCAGGGCCGCCGCGGAGATGCTGTGTCAAGCGCGCGAGCAATACCGTCAGGCGCATCTGCTCACCCTGCAGCGTCAATGCCTCGATCCCTACTCCGTGCTCAACTGGTTGACCCTGACGGCAATTCTCGACCAACAGGTGCCGGACGCCGATGCGTTGATCGATCGTTGTGAGGCCACCGCGCGCGAGCGATTCTCGGTCGACCGCACGTTCTATACCGCAGTCGCGATCGCCGACGCAGCCTTGGTGCGCGCGCTCAGGTCGGGCAGGCTCGGGCGGAATGGCCATGCCGGACAACAGGAAGTAGCCCGATTGCTGACCCGTTTCGAAGAGGTGGTTCAGCTGGCGGCACCTACTCAGAGCAACCTCGATTCGGTCTGTACGCACCTCGACGTCACCAGCAGGCTCTTGACAAAGATCCATCCCAACCGCGCCAGCAGCCGGATCACAGTGGCTCACCTCGACGAGCTGCGCCGGCGAATCGGCGGTGATCAGCGCAACGGGCAGAGCCCCGAACCCAAGGTCTCCATGAACCAGACCAACGGGTCCTCCCCGAACCAGACCAACGGGTCGTCCCCCAAAACGACTGCCGGACAGCCTAAGCCGCCCAGTCGCAGACCGGGCGGCGTCGGTATTTCCGGGTAGTTGGCTGTCAGCTCAGGGGCCGGTGCGGCATGAGCGCATTCGGCGGGATCTGGCCGAACTTGCCCGCCTGGTAGTCCTCCAGCGCCTGGATGAGCTCGGACTTGGAGTTCATCACGAACGGGCCGTAGTGGAAGACCGGTTCCCGAATCGGCTGACCGCCCAGCAGCAGAACCTCCATCGCGGGCCGGTTCGAGTCCTGAGTTCCCTCGGCCGAGACCGTGATCCGGTCACCGGGGCCCAGCACTGCGAGTTGGCCCTGATGGATCGGGTGGCCGACCGGGCCGACGCTGCCGCGTCCGCTCAGTACGTAGACCAGTGCGTTGAAGTCGCGGTTCCACGGCAGGTTGAGCTGCGCACCCGGTTCGATCGTGGCGTGCGCCATGGTGATCGGGGTGTGCGTGCTGCCCGGGCCCTGCGCACCATCGATCTCGCCGGCGATGATCCGGACCAAGGCGCCGCCGTCCTGCGAGGACAGCAGTTTCGCGTCGGGACCCTCGATGGCCTGGTAGCGCGGCGTCGCGAACTTGTCCTTCTTGGGCAGGTTCACCCACAGCTGGATGCCGTGGAAGGTGCCGCCGTTCTCGACCAGTTCGGCCGGCGGCGTCTCGATGTGCAGGATGCCGGATCCGGCCGTCATCCATTGGGTGGCGCCGTCGGTGATCAGACCGCCGCCGCCATGTGAATCCTGATGGGCGAAGCGGCCGTCGATCATGTAGGTGACAGTTTCGAACCCGCGGTGCGGGTGCCAATCGGTGCCCCGCGGTTCGCCGGGCTGGTACTCCACCTCACCCATCTGGTCCATGTGGACGAACGGGTCGAGGTCGGCGGCGCTGACTCCACCGAATGCGCGCACGACGGGGAATCCCTCGCCTTCGTACCCGCGCGGGCCGGTCGTGATCGAACGGACCGGGCGTTCGGTGTCCGACGCCTGAGCTGCCGCGATACGGGGCAGGGTCAAGGTGTCTGCGGTGATGGCTGGCATCTCCTACCTCCTGTTTGTGTAAGCCTGATGCCAGCTATAACCGGACTGCGGTCCGATTATTCCCCGGGGGTCTCTACCCGGTCAGGACAGGCGGGCCAGCGCAGCCTCGCGGGCCTCCGCGGCGGAGCCCGTGGCCAGGACCGCCTCGGCGGCGGCGCGGCACTGCTGCAGCGTTACCTGCGCGATCCGCGAACCCACCGCGGCGATGGCCGCCGGCGCCATCGACAACGACGTCACACCCAGGCCCACCAACACGGCGGCCAGCAACGGGTCGGCCGCGGCCTCGCCGCACACCCCGACCGGCTTGCCCGCCGCCGCGCCGGCTCGGGCGGCCATCTCCACCAGGGCCAGCACCGCGGGCTGCCACGGGTCGGTGAGGGCGGCCAGGTCGGCCGACATCCGGTCCGCGGCCATCGTGTACTGCGCGAGGTCGTTGGTGCCGATCGACAGAAAGTCGACGTGATCGAGAATCTTGTCGGCCAGTAGAGCCGCGGCAGGCACCTCGATCATCACGCCTGGCGTGAGCCCATGCGAACGCGCCTTGGCGGCAAAGCTTTTCGCCTCCGCAGCGGTGGCAATCATGGGCGCCATCACCCACGGCTGGTTTCCGGTGGCCTTGCCCGCAGCCGCCACCGCTTCGAGCTGGTGCGCCAGCAGGCCGGGATTACCCTCGGCGATCCGGATCCCGCGGACACCGAGCGCCGGGTTGGCCTCGTCAGGGTGGCCCGCGAACTTCAGGGGCTTGTCCGAGCCGGCGTCGAGGGTGCGGACCACGACCTTGTGCCCGGCGTACGCCTCGAGCACCTCGCCGTAGATCGCCGCCTGTTCCTCGACGGTCGGCTCGGTGTCGCGATTGAGGAAGCACAGCTCGGTGCGGAACAGGCCGACGCCTTCGGCAGGGGTTTCGCGTGCCGCCTTGGCGGCCGCGCCGTCCTGGACATTGGCCAGGATCGCGACGGTGTGGCCGTCGGCCGTCGCACCCGGTCCGGTCCACTGCCGGGCCGCCAGGGCGTTCCGTTGCGCGGCGGCCACGTCTTTGGCCGCAGCAGTGGGGTCCGGGTCTGTGGTCACCGTGCCCGCGGTGCCGTCGAGCAGCACCATCGCACCGGCGGCAACCGAATCGAGCCCGCTCACGGCCACGACGCACGGAATCCCCAGCTGACGGGCGATGATCGCGGTGTGGCTGGTCGGCCCGCCCAGCGTGGTCGCCAGTCCGACCACCAACTGCGGATCCAGCCCCGCGGTGTCGGCCGGGGCCAGGTCCTCGGCGAAGAGGATCGACGGGATATCCGGCAGCGGCACACCAGGTTCGGGCAGTCCGGACAGCTCGGCGATGACCCGGTCGCGGATGTCGCGCAGATCGGTGACGCGTTCGGCCATCAGCCCACCGAGCTGTGTGAACAGGTCCACGAACTGGTCGACGGCCTCCGATACGGCGCGGACCGCCGGCGCCCCCGCGGCAATCCGTTTGTCAGCGGCACCTATCCAGGCCCGGTCCTGCGCCAGCGTCGCGGTCGCGGCGAGCACCTCCGAGGCCGCACCGGTGGCGTGCGCGGCCCGGTCTCGCAGCCGGGTGGCGACCTCCGTCGCCGCGGCCGCGAAACGCCCCGCCTCTGCCGGCCGGTCCGCTTCGTCGATATCGCCGGCGGGGACCTGGATCTCCGGCAGCCTGCTGACCCGGATCACAGGTGCGTACTGCACACCCGGAACCACCGGAACCCCGCGCAAGACGATGGGTGACGCAACCGATGATGTAGTGCCCATGTGAGACAGATTACAAGAAAGCGTTGACAAGTCAACACAGTCAAGCGTAAAACAACATATACCAACATTCGAACGGGCTTGACCCCACATAAACGGAGGCTCATGTACGCCGAGGAGCGCCAGCAGGCCATCGCCGCGCTGGTCATGAGCAGGGGCCGCGCCTCAGTCGCCGAACTGGCGCAGACATACGACGTCACCACGGAGACCGTCCGCCGCGATCTCGCCGTGCTCGACAAAGCCGGTGTCGTGCGCCGCGTGCACGGCGGGGCCGTGCCCACCCGGACACTGCACCTCGTTGAAGCCGGCGTCGGCGAACGCGACACCACCCGCGCCGCGCAGAAAGATGCCATCGCCGCGGCCGCGGTCGACTTCTTCCCCCTCAGCGGTGCCAGTGTCCTCGTGGACGCCGGGACAACCACAGCCCGCGTCGCCTCCCAATTGCCGACGGACCGTGAGCTCACCGTGGTGACCAACTCGGTGCCGATCGCCGGCATCCTCGCCACGGTCCCGACCGTAACCCTGCAGTTGCTCGGCGGACGGGTCCGCGGCCTCACCCAGGCCGCCGTCGGCGAGCAGGTACTGCGCGTACTCGAAACCCTGCGGGTGGACATCGCGTTCATCGGTACCAACGCCATCAGCGTGCGGCATGGATTATCGACCCCGGACACCGAGGAGGCTGCCGTCAAGCGGGCCATGGTGCAGGCCGCGAATTACGTTGTGGTGGTCGCAGACTCATCGAAGGTCGGCGAGGAGGACTTCGTCAGCTTCGCCCCCATCGACAGTGTGGACACCCTGATCACCGACAACGAGATCTCCGACGCCGACCGCACACTGCTCACCGAGCGCGGCGTCGAGGTGGTGATCGCATGATCATCACCGTCACTCCGAACCCCAGCCTGGACCGCACCGTAACCCTGGGATCGCCGCTGGCGCGCGGAGCGGTGCAGCGCGTCGACTCCGTCACCGTGGAACCCGGCGGCAAGGGCATCAACGTGGCCCGAGCTCTGACCTTGGCGGACGTGGCCGCCGAGGCGGTGCTGCCCGCCTCCGACTCCGATCCTCTGCTCGGCGCTCTACTCACGCTCGGTGTGCCGTTCACCAATGTTCCGATCGCAGAGCCCGTCCGTACCAACCTGGCCATCACCGAATCCGACGGCACCACAACCAAACTCAATGAACGTGGCGCTGTTGTGGACGCTGACGCGCTGGAGGCGCTGACCCGCTGCGTGCTGGCCAAGGCGCAGGAAGCGTCCTGGGTGGTGCTGTCCGGGTCGCTGCCGCCCGGGATTCCGGAAGACTGGTATGCGCAGGTGGTGTCGCTGCTGGCGCCGCTTGACTGCCGGGTGGCCGTCGATACCTCCGAGGCGCCGCTGGCCGCGCTGGCGGCCGGGTTCCAGGTGGCCGCGCCCGACCTGATCAAGCCCAATTCCGAGGAGTTGGCCGACCTGGCCGGCGTTCCGGCCGCTGACCTGGACGACGCTGCCGCCCAGGGTGACATGTCGCCGGTCGTGGCCGCCGCCGACGCGCTCGTCTCGCGCGGTGTCGGCACGGTGCTGGCCACCCTCGGCGCTGCCGGCGCGGTGCTGGTGAACCGTTCGGGCGCCTGGCTGGCCACGCCGCCGCCGATCGTTCCGCGCAGCACTGTCGGCGCGGGCGATGCCTCGCTGGCCGGCTACCTGCGCGCCGCCGTCGCCGGTGCGGAAGCCCCGCAACGACTGCAGATGGCCGTCGCCTACGGCAGTGCCGCCGCGGCGCTGCCCGGTTCGGCCCTGCCCGGCCCCGCTCAACTCGACCTCGACGCTGTCCGTACCCACCCCGTGAAGGTGCCACTATGACCCAACCGATCATCACCCCCGGTCTGGTCCTGCTCGATGTCGATGCGGGCGGCGACAAGGAGGCCGTCATCACCCGTCTCGTGGGCGCGCTCGCGGAGGCGGGCCGCACCAGCGACACCGACGGCTTGGTGGGCGCGGCGATGGCACGTGAGGCCCAGTCCGCCACCGGACTGCCTGGCGGCATCGCGATTCCGCACTGCCGCTCGCCGTACGTCGACACCCCGACGATCGGCTTCGCCCGGCTCTCCCCCAAGGTCGACTTCGGCGCTCCGGACGGCCCGGCAGATCTGGTGTTCGTGATCGCCGCACCGGAATCCGGTGGGGCCGAGCATATGAAGCTGCTGTCCAGCCTGGCTCGAGCGCTGGTTCGCAAGGACTTTGTGGCGTCATTGCGCGAGGCTGCGAGCGTCGATGAGGTGGTGACGCTCGTCGACGGTGTCGTGAACCCGGCACCCGCCGCTCCCCCGGCCTCGGCTCCTGCTGTGGCGCCTGAACCCGTCGCTGAGCCTGTCAAGGCGGTGTCGATCGTCGCGATCACGGCCTGCCCCACCGGTATTGCCCATACCTACATGGCTGCCGATGCGCTCAAGCAGGCCGCCGAGACCGCCGGCGTCGACTTCACCGTTGAAACCCAAGGCTCGTCCGGCAGTACGCCACTGTCCGCAGCGACGATCGCCGCAGCCGATGCCGTCATCTTCGCCACGGACGTCGGCGTCAAGGACAAGCAGCGTTTCGCCGGCAAGCCCGTCGTCGCCTCCGGCGTCAAACGCGCCATCAACGAGCCCGACACCATGATCTCCGAAGCCGTCAGTGCCGCAAGCAATCCCAATGCTGCGCGGGTGGCCGGCTCAGCCGAGGCCACCGCCGCTCCAGCCACGGCAGGCGACGTGGGCTGGGGTACCCGGATCCGGCAGATCCTGCTCACCGGCGTGAGCTACATGATCCCGTTCGTCGCGGCCGGCGGTCTGCTCATCGCGCTGGGCTTCCTCTTCGCCGGCTACGACATCGGCAATACCCCGGACGGTGCGGAACCGCTGGCCTACGGGATGAACTCGCTGGGCCACCACATCGCCGTCACCAACACCCTGGCCGACCTGCCGCCCGGTGGCCTGACGCAGTATCTCGGAGCGGTGCTGTTCACCCTGGGCGGGCTGGCCTTCATGTTCCTGGTGCCCGCCCTGGCCGGCTACATCTCCTTCGCGATCGCCGACCGGCCCGGTATCGCGCCGGGTTTCACCGCAGGCGCGGTGGCCGTGTTCGTCGGCGGCGGGTTCATCGGCGGCATCGTCGGCGGTCTGATCGCCGGGTTCGCCGCACACTGGATCAGTTCGTTCAAGGTTCCGCAGTGGTTCCGGGGCCTGATGCCCGTCGTGGTGATCCCACTCGGCGCCTCGTTGATCGTGGGCCTGCTGATGTTCCTGCTGCTCGGGCGACCGCTGGCCGCGCTGACCACAGGCCTGACCAATTGGCTCAGCGGCATGACCGGAACCTCCGTCGTGATCCTCGGTGTCATTCTCGGGTTGATGATGTGCTTCGACCTCGGCGGGCCGGTCAACAAGGCGGCCTACGCGTTCGCCACCGCGGGCCTCAACGTCGCCGACCCTGCCACGCTCCGCATCATGGCCGCGGTGATGGCGGCCGGCATGGTGCCGCCGCTGGCGATGGCGCTGGCCTCGACAGTTCGACCGGGACTGTTCACCGAACCGGAGCGTGAGAACGGGCGTGCGGCATGGCTTCTGGGCGCTTCCTTCATCTCCGAAGGTGCCATCCCGTTCGCCGCGGCCGATCCGCTGCGCGTGATCCCGTCGATGATGCTCGGCGGCGCCGTCACCGGCGGGCTGATCATGGCGTTCGACGTCACGCTCAAGGCACCGCACGGCGGCATCTTCGTGTTCTTCGCGATCGGCAACCTGCTGTGGTTCCTGGTCGCCCTCGCTCTGGGCACCGTCGTCGCCGCGCTCGCGGTCATCACCGCCAAGCAGTTCGCCAAACCAACCGTCACCACGCCGGAAGCCCCGGCGCTGGCCACCACCTAAGTCACGACCCTAAGGAGAAAACATGCCCAGCAAGACTGTCACCGTCGGTTCGGCCATCGGCCTGCACGCCCGCCCCGCCGCGATCATCGCCGAGGCTGTGGTCAACGCCGGAGTCCCGGTCACCCTGTCCATGGATGGCGGCGAGCCCGTCGACGCCGGCTCGGCCCTGATGATCATGACGCTGGGCGCCGGCAACGGGGCGCAGGTGACCGTGGAATCCGACGACGCCGACGCGTTGGCCACCGTTGCGGGGCTGGTGGAGCAGGACCTGGACGCGTAGCGGGCTCTATCGGTGGCAAATCCACCGGGCTGAGGAACCCCGTCACACTCCCGCCTTGCCGCGTGCAACACTCACCGCAGGCACAAAGCGTTATCAGCCTCACCTGGGCACCCTTATGATTGCCTGCGTGCAACTAGCCGGACGGCTTGAAGTGAGAAGATGCATTGTCGAGCAGACCGGACTTTGTTTGCTGAAAGTGCATCAGCACACTGCAGACATGTCCGATGTCCTTGGGGGAGTGTGAGGCGTGCAGCGCTTAGCCGTGATGCTGCTGGCAGTTTTGTTGGCCCTATTCAGTGCGCCTCCGGCGTTTGCGATCGATCCGCCGGCGATCGATGCCGCGGCCGTTCCACCTGATGAAACCGGGCCCGACCAGCCGACCGAGCAACGCAAGATCTGCGCTGCGCCGACTGTCATGCCGAATTCGAACTTCGCCGACAAGCCATGGGCGGCCGACTACCTCAAGCTGGCCGAGGCGCAGAAGTTCGCAACCGGCGCCGGCGTAACTGTCGCGGTGATCGACACCGGGGTCAACGGGTCACCCCGCGTGCCGGCCGAGCCGGGTGGCGACTTCGTCGACGCCGCCGGCAACGGGATGTCCGACTGTGACGCCCACGGCACCCTGACCGCGTCGATCATCGCCGGGCGCCCGTCCCCCACCGACGGATTCGTCGGTGTCGCCCCCGATGCACGACTGATTTCGCTGCGTCAGACGTCAGTCGCGTTCCAGCCCAAGGGTTCGCGCCAGGATCCCAACGACCCGAACACCACCCAGACCGCGGGCTCGATCCGCAGTCTGGCCCGTTCGGTGGTCCACGCGGCCAACCTCGGCGCGCAGGTGATCAACATCAGCGAGGCCGCCTGCTACAAGGTGACCCGCCGGATCGACGAGTCCAGTCTGGGCGCGGCCATCAACTACGCGGTGAACGTCAAAGGCGCGGTGATCGTCGTCGCCGCCGGTAACACCGGCCAGGACTGCACGCAGAACCCGCCGCCGGATCCGTCACTCCCTGCCGATGCCCGGGGCTGGAAGGGCGTCCAGACGATCGTCAGCCCGGCCTGGTACGACCCGCTGGTGCTCACCGTCGGCAGCGTCGGCCAGAACGGCCAGCCGAGCAACTTCTCGATGTCCGGTCCGTGGTTGGGCGCGGCCGCTCCCGGCGAGAACCTCACCGCGCTGGGCTACGAGGGCCAGCCGATCAACGCGACGCCCGGTGAGGACGGCCCGGTGCCACTCAACGGCACCTCGTTCTCGGCCGCCTTCGTTTCCGGTCTGGCCGCGCTGGTCAAGCAGCGTTTCCCGGATCTGACCCCGGCCCAGGTCATCAACCGAATCACCTCCACCGCACGCCATCCCGGCGGCGGCGTCGACAACTACGTCGGTGCCGGCGTGGTCGATCCCGTGGCCGCCCTCACGTGGGAGGTCCCCGAGGGCCCGGCCAAGGCGCCGTTCCGGGTCAAGGAAGTTCCACCGCCGGTGTACATCCCGCCGCCAGATCGCGGCCCGATCACCGGTGTCGTGGTCGCCGGAGGCGCGCTGGCGCTGATCCTCGGGATCGCCGCGATGACCCGACGCGCGTTGCGGCGGCGCCAATGAACTTTCTGCGGCGGCATTTCGGTTTCCGCTTCACGACGGGGCACGCCATCTGGGCGGCCACCCTGATCCCCGCGTGCATCGCGGTGTGCCTGCACTTCAAGCTGCTATGGCTCGGGATCACACTGTCGGTGCTGATCGCGATCTTCTCGGTGCTCACCATCCGCGGATACCGGCTCACCGGCTGGGTCAAGGCGGTCTTTTCCTGGCGGCGACGCCACCGCAGCACCCCTGATGTGCCGTCGGAGCCTGCGGTCGGAGCCACCGTCATGCCGGGGGATCACGTCGCCGTGCGCTGGCAGGGTGACTATCTGGTCGCGGTAATCGAGTTGATACCAAGGCCTTTCACCCCGACCGTGATCGTCAACGGCGAGGCCGTCTCTGATGACACGGTCAGCACCAAGCTCGTCGAGAAGCTGCTGCGGGCGCACTGCCCCGACCTGGAGGCCGACGTGGTGTCGGCCGGCTATCGCGTCGGCAAGACCGCACCGGCCAGCCTGGTGGCGCTCTACGAGCAGGTGGTGGGCCCGTACCCGGCGCCGGCGAACCGGCGCACCTGGATCGTGCTGCGCGCCGACCCGGAGCAGACCCGCCGCTCGGCTCAGCGCCGCGACAGCGGGGTATCCGGGCTGGCCCGGTATCTGGTCGCTTCGGCCACCCGCATCGCGGACCAGTTGGCCAGCAACGGAATCGACGCGCGGTGCTCGCGCAGCTTCGACGATTACGACAAGGCCACCGAGATCAGCTTCGAGAAGGAAACCTGGTCGGTGATCAAGGGCCGCAGTACCTTCACCGCTGCCTACAACGCCCCCGGCGGCCCGGATGTCTGGTGGTCGGCGCGCGCCGATCACACCACGACGTGCGTACGGATTCGGCCCGGAGCGGCACCGACGTCGACGGTCTTGCTGACCACCTTGTCCAATCCGACTACGCCGCGCGGGTTTTCCTGCCTCTACGGCGGGCAGCGGGCAGCCCTGCAGGGCCTCACTCCGGTGACGGACAAGCACTACGACCTGCCGATCGGCTCGGCCGGGGTGCTCGTCGGCGAGACCTCGGACCGCTACCCGGTGTACATGCCGTTCGACAACGTCGACGTCAGCATCAACCTCGGCGACGCCCGACTGTTCACCCAGTTCGTCATCCGCTCCGCCGCATCCGGCGCCGTCGTGACACTCGGTCCTCAGTTCCGTGAGTTCGCCACGATGATCAACGGCCGCGTCGGGCGGGTACCGCGCGTCGCGTGGCCGAATGCCACGACCTACCTCGGCCCGCATCAGGGTGTCGGTCGAGTGATCATGCGTCCCAACTTCATTGACACACCACGACACCGTCAGCTGCCGATCACGTTGATCAATCCGCGTGAAGAGAGCCGCTACCAGATGGCGCTCGAGCAGTGACATCAAGCTTCCTGGGAGAGGGGTCCCAGAAAGGTCGGGAGGAATAAGTCATGACAGAGGAGATGCATCCGCAGGTCGCTGCGGTCCTGCGCCAAGCGCAGCAGCTGCAGTCGCTCATGGACGATCAACTGCACAAGATGAACAGCGAAACATTCACGGCGGCAGACGAAGCCAAGAGTGTCGAAGTCACGCTCAACGGGCATCACCACTTGATCGACGTGTACATCAAGGAGGGATTGCTGCGGCTGGGCGCCCAGGCGGTCGAGCAGCGACTCAACGAGGCGATCCAGAAGGCAACAGCCGCGGCGACGGCATCCATCGAAGCCGACCGTGAACGGCTCGATGCGATGGTCGCGGAGCTCACGGCCGATGGGCCACAGCCGGGCTGAGGCCCGCAGAGTTCTTTCCGGTCAGCCCGTCTCGCCCAGATGGTGAGGCGGGCTGATTTATTTGGCTCCGCGCTCTACGGAAACGGTATGGAGTACAACGAAACTCGCCGACGACACGTTGCGTGTCGTCGGCGAGTCTCTGTCTACTGGCGTCGGTCTACTTGCCGTCCTTCGGATCCTTGCGTGCACGGCGGCCGATGACCGCCTCCGTGTACGCGCGATCCTCGACGTAGAGGTCCTCGTCCTCTGTGAGGTTCGGGTTGCGGCGCTTCTCCTTGCCCTGGCCGCCCTGACCGTGGCCGCCACCCATACCGCCCATGCCACCGCCCATGCCGCCGGCACCAGCGCCACCTGCCATGCCTGCGGGTCCAGCGCCAGCGCCTCGTGCTCCGGACGGAGACGCCGCCACCGTTTCCGCACCGACGGCGGGCCCCAGGGGACCGGCGCCCATACCGCCGCCTCCGCCACCCATACCGCCGCCACCGCCGCCAGCACTGGCGGGCTTGAGGCTGGGTTCCTCGAGACCGGGCATCTCGGGCATGCCTTCAGTTCCCTTCGGGAGACCGCCCGACGGGGCACCGCCGCTCGGCGAACCACCACTCGGTTGGCCACCGCCCTGCCCGCCGGACGGCGAGCCGCCGCTGGGAGAGCCTCCCGATTCCTGACCGGCCGACGGATCGGCGCTGGCGGGCGACATCGAAGGCGTGTCCATCGACGGCATCTCGGGCATCTCCGGGGTGCCGCCTCCGCCGCCCGGCGTCTGGGTACCCGGCGTCTGGGTACCTGGTGTCTGGGTACCCGGTGTCTGGTTGCCGTTGGTGTTTACAGCGTCATTGGACTTAACCGTCGGCAGACCGCTAATTGTCGGCGGCTTGCCTGGCCGCATTTGCGTGAGGTTGATGCCGTTTTCATATTCTTCACGATCCACCTCTGACTGGATCTGGAAATTCGCCCAATCGATGGGATCCCACAACGGGTCAGTGTTTTCGACGTCGTACATATTGGGATGAACATTCACAAGCTGGTTGTGTGCGTCGATGAATTTTCCTGCTTCTATGGAGAGATTATTGCACTCTCCCTCCATATCCACCCACCACCCACGAAGCCGTTTCAAAGCGTTCTTGCAGGCTACGGCGGCGTCGCCTTCCCAATTACCTACTTCCTGCGGGATGTTAGCGTCAGCCCAGTCACCGAGTTGGTTCTTGTATTGTTCCCAAGCAGTCTTGAAATCTTTCAGCGATGCGGCTTTGTCCCCTTGCTCATGAATCTGACGCGCGGCCGTCGTCCACTTTGCCCATTGGTCATCCGGCGAGGAGGGGTAACCCCCATAGTCGATCTCTGGTACGTCGACATGTGGGATTGCTTCAGGAGTTACTGGTTCAATCGATGGCTGTTTGCCCGAGGACCCGTCGACCTGAGTCCCCAACGCTTGGGCGCTCAGCTCGTCCATTTTGGTGTAGGCGGCGGCCGCGGATTTCATGGACAGAGCAAGCCGTCTTTGCTCAGCATCTCCAGCCCGAAGTGCTGTGGCCACTACATTGGCACTATTCTTGAGCTGGTTGAGTGCTTCAGCACTCTCTGGCAGTCCGTCCGGAGCCTTCAGTCCGCAATCCGGTCCAAGTGTTTTTTCCGGCCCGTCGGGGCGACCTTCCGATAGTTTCGCTGCGACTGCATCCAGTTCCTCCGCAATGACCTTAAATCTACCCATTGCAAATCATCCTCTCTAAGCCCCGCGGCTCAGCCGTGCGACTGGTGACGCCCATGTCAATGCCGTACCCGTTGTGTGAATGGCTAGCTTCACTCCATCGTGCCCCGAATGTCAGAAAACAACCTGCGACATAGCTCAAACGCACACACCGAATCGGTGATCGCTGAATTGTTTTTGGCCCGACCCAATTCACCGTTGCTACTTGCCGAATCACTCTTATCGCCGACACTGCCTACCCGCCAATACCGTCCGCGGTCAACTGGCCAACGTGTTGCCAATAAATAAAATCTTCGACGGCTCTGCGTTGATCTTCCATCGCCGCAGCTGTATGCGCGTCGTAGAGGGCCCGCTCCTGTGCATGGACAGCGAAGGCGGAGAACCCGTTCAGATGCGCCTTGACCCGGCTGGCGGATCTGCTTATCACCGGAGCCCACACGTCCTCCCACAACTGCGTGCGCTGGTCCTCATCAGGCGGAGTCGCTACTACCGGCGCCGGCGGCAGTACTTTCACTAGATCACCGTCAGCGATCTGCCCCAGCCGAGCGGCTATCTGCGGAGCAATCACCTGCAGGCGGTCTCGACCAGCCATCTTGCCGCTAGCCGGAATATCCTGCGGGGTCAACAGTTCTCGGTGCACACCGGAATCGCTGCTGAACTGGTTCTCGAATCCAACCAGCGCTCGCAGTTTCATGTCGTGGTGTTGCGCCCAACCCTGCAGCGCCACAGCTGGATAGGTAGCCCAACTGGCACGATCACTGGGCGGGATCGACTCGTCAGCGCTGACCATCACCACAGACTCCGGCAGACGCACCTGCTCCGGCATAAAGGCCATCCCATAGTTATTGGCCACTGCAATCCGCCCCTCCTGGGTGACGGCCGTGATCCAGTGGAAGAAAAGGTCCTCCTTGTTGACCATGTCAGGTGCGTTAAGTGCCGCTGCGATCCTGCGCGCCATCTCCAACGGATCCGAACCCGACCGCTTCGCCGCATTCAGCGCGGCATCACGCTCGGCCCGAGCTGCGGACACCGGAATCGGCGCGACCTGAGCACCACCGGCGATACTTGCAGGCGGGGCGGACGCAGGCGGCGGGGCGGCGGGCGGCGCGACCGGTGCAGCAGGAGGCGCAGTCGGCGGCGGACCCAGCGGCATACCGCCCATGCCCATACCGCCCATTGGGCCGCCCGAACCCGGAGCCTGCACCGGAGCAGTCGGTGCTTGTGCACCTGTTTGCGCCACCGGCGCAGGCGTCGTACTGGCCGGCGCCATTGCATCGCTGGCCGGAACCACAGGCGATGGCGCCAACGGTGGGGGCGCGCCGCCAGAGGACGCCGCATGCACAGGCGTTCCCGCTGAATCAGCGAACGCCTTCGAGAACTCCTGCAACGGATTAGTCGGCGCACCACCGACCGGAGCTTGGCCTGCCGCCTTTGACGGATCTATCCCGGCGCTGGCCGCAGCAGAAGCCGCACTGCTCAGCGGGCTGCTCGCGGCACTACCGCCACCACCAGCCCCTCCAAGGCTCGGCGCGGTCGGCGCCGCAGGTGCGGATGGCGCAGGCGGAGCAGTCGGAGCTGTAGGCAGTTTCGCACCGGCAGTCGGCTGGGTGAAACTTGGCAGCCCAGTCGCGGGAGCGTCCTGGTCAGGCCGCGCCTGAGAGGCTGGACCCTCCTTCGCCGAAACCGGCACCACACCCTCAGCACCCGCAGGACCGTCCTGCCCAGGCCGCGCCTGAGAAGCCGGACCCTCCTTCGCCGAAACCGGCACCACACCCTCAGCACCCGCAGGACCGTCCTGCCCAGGCCGCGCCTGAGAAGCCGGACCCTCCTTCGCCGAAACCGGCACCAGACCCTCAGCACCCGCAGGTTTCTCATCGCCGCCTTGCGGGGCACCCTGCTTCTGGCCAGTTAGCAGGGACGCAGGTGCCTGCCCGTTTGAATCGGAAGTGCCTCCATTTGAATCGGAATTCCCCCCACCTGACGGCGCCGATCCAGCCGTACCAGTCCCATTGTCGAGTGGCGCCGCGGCATGGCTTTCAGACGGGGCGGTTCCAGCCGTTTCGTCCTTTCCGGGAAGATTGTCGGCTAGGTTGTCGAGAAATTGCTGATTCGCGGCATACGCCTGCTCGGCTATCTTTTGCGCTGCGTCCTCGGCCTCTTGAGCGTCCGTTCCGTCCTGTTGCGCCTTATCCAACAGCTTGGTGATTTGCTCGAACTGTTGGTCGACATAGTCGGCGATCGCCTTTTTGGCCATCCTAGTAGTCACCCAAGCGCTACCGCACCATTCAATAGCGTCAGCGAGTTGCTTTTCGATCTCTTCCATTGCCTTGCTGTGCTGCTCGGCCTTCGCAGCTGCGGCCGAAGCGCTGCCTCCGACCCACACGAGCAGCCCATTGAAAATGCCGGCGCTCACCCGATCCCAGTTTGCTCGGGCTTGGGTTACGGCCGATTTAACATGGCTCAGCATTTCTTTGCGTTGATCAAATACTGACTCGTCGAACTCTGGCCACGCGCCCGGACCCACCATATAATCTTTATACGGCCCACTCGGCTTCGCAATGCTGCCCCCGAGGACCGAGAAAATGTCTGATATATCGTCGATTAACACTGGCCCAACGTGCGTCGGGCCAGCGACCGCACTCATGACGCAGCCTTGCACGCCCAATAGATCCCATTAGACAGAGTGTTTGATGTCAGCGACATATAAACGGAATTTGGCGTATAAGTAGGAATACCTTGGACATACGCGCGCATGTACTGCGCCGCGAAAATTGCGAAGTCCTCCCAGATCGGGTTGCCGCTGTCTCGGCCCACATGTTCCATATCGTCGGCATACCTCGACAGCACTGGTGCTACCGCATCCATGACCGCCTTGTGCTCCGGAGTCCATTCCGCCGCCTTGACGTTGGCGTCGAGATCGCCCCATGCAATGCTGTCCTTATCTTTATCGAACCACTCGACTAGGTCGATCCAGTCGCTACACCCTGCGGTGCTGTTATTCAAAAACCGTTCCGGGATCTGCTCGCCATCCTCATTTGGTGCCTGCCGGACTGACGGAGGCGAGGGAGCGGCGATCAAAGGAGCGGTTTGCTGGGCAGCGCGAAAATAGATAGCGTCACACACCCTGTTCAGCGCGCCAAACATTTTGTTCGAGGCGGCAACAATCTGATTATCAGTCGAAGAATAGGTTGGAATCGCGTCAACCACAGCCTGGGCGTACGCGTTGACCTGACCATAAAGTTCACGCATAACCCGATGTGGGGTTTGCTTGGCGAGGTTCGCAACACTCGGGATTACGTCCGTGAGCGCTGCACTTTCTTTCTCGAATGCTGCCCGTTGCTCAGGCGTCCACTCTGCCGCAGGCACCGAGTAGTCCAGCTCGTTCCATTTCACAGCATCAGAAACCGCAGTCAGTTCGTTCGAAACCTTACGCCATGCATCGCATGTGGGATCTTCGGTGATGATGTTGGCCGGGCCCGTGTCTTTTGCGCTGGCGAACTCCGAAGCAGTGTTGGACGTATCACCGCTAGTGCCGCTCGAATCGGGGCGCAGCACAAGCACCGTGCCGACGATGCTGACCGCGATGATCGCGACAAGAGCGAGACCTACCAGGATCCACTTGCCCTTACCGCCCTTGTTCGGGGGCGGGGCACCCCAGTTCGGCTGCTGAACCCACGGTGCGCCTGGCTGCCCGTATTGCGGTTGAGGACCCGGACCTTGCGGTGGTGGCCCACCCCACTGCGGTCCACCACCGGTGGGTTGTGAACCGTAGGGACCCTGGGGAGGAGGAAGCGTCATCACCACACCTTCACATCAAAAGAACTGTTGGTCACTACAACACTGAAGGATCAACCGGCGGCCGGCGCGTTGGCTGGGCCGGCGCAGCCTCTACCTTCGGCCCACCGGGGGCTGCCTCCGCCGAAGGCCCAGCCGCCGGAGCACGCTGCGTATCAGCGTCGGGGGCCGCAGCACCTTCACGCTGCTCACCTTCGTCTTTCTGCTCATTTCGGTCGTCGCGGTTCTGACGGTCATCGCCATCAGTCGCACCCTCTTGCTTCGCTGCAGACCCTGGCCCGCCTGGACTTCCTGCACCGGCGCCATCCGGCCCCGCACCGCCTTGCCCAAGCCCGCCACCCATCTGGCCAAGCTGCTGCACACTCTGCATGATCGTCTGCGGAATCTGACCCAACTGTTGAGCCATCTGCATCGGCACCTGGCCCAGTTGTTGGGCCATTTGCATTGGCATCTGCATGAGCTGACCGAACTGCCCCATCGCGTCCATGGCCCCACCGCCGCTATCCGACGAACCGAATTTCGAATCGAACTCCGCCAACCGGGCATTCACATCAGAGTGGGCCTGCTGGTCGGTCTTCTCATACCGATCGGCGGCCGTGCCAATATTGGTTGCGGTCGTGCGCGCATCGCTTCTGGTCGTCGGCATCGTGTCGTGCAGCGACGACTCCACCTCATTGGTGCGGTTAGTCAACGCCTGCGCCAACCGATCTGTACCCAACGAAGGAAACGCACTCGGCGGATCCGGGAGCGCATCGGCCGCATCTCTAAAGCCGAGGGCACCCGCCCTCAGCTCTGCAATATTGACCCGCAACTCACCAGTCACCACACACCCCCATGAACTAGACGCGAGGAGACCCAACGCCCGAGCCGACCAGCAGCGTCGAGGCCTCAGAACGCGATGCCACGGCTACGGCCGCCAAAGACAACATTCCAACGCCGCGACCGTTGACAGTCCCCTCTACCAGTGGTTGAGCAAAATGCTACCCGAGCTCAGGACACGCCGAACGCACAACTTCTGGCGCTCAACTTCGATGCCTACCGGACGCTGCGTTTATCGTTTCGCTCTGGCAGACCGTCTCCGCCTACTTGGGAATACTTGGCTGCAGATGCCTTGTCCATTAGCAGCCGCGAGCTGGGAATCGCCGTCGCCACCAAGCCTGCCGGCATCTCACCCTCGTCCAAAGCAAGGATCAAAGTCACCGCCGGGCTTCCGATACGGCTGCTCGAGCCGACGATTACCCGTTGTCCACTGCAGACTCGACTGAGCTGGGATTGCAGACGTTGGAGGCCGTCAGTGCAACTGGTCGGAATGCCGTGCGATGAGCGCCAGTTCGGCCTCACCGGCTTGTTCCGGCGTTGCATACGGCATGTGCGTCCCCACGAAATCCCGTGCCTCACGCAAGTCCATGCCCTGCTCGACGAGCATGTTCACCACACCGATGTGCATCACCGCTGTCGCGCGCTTGGCAGCCACTCCGGCCACGAACCGGATCTCGTCGGCCAGATCGTCCTCGGTCAGGGCGGTCACCTTCGGGTCCAGATCTACCTGCGCAACTGAGCCGTTGAGGTACGCCGTGACAGTGACGGTGCCTGGCGGGTTGATAGCTCGGACCACCGGGACAGGCTCTTCAACTTCGGTCTCAGTGTTGGCATCGCTACCGCCGAAGCCATCGTCATCGTCTTCTGTGACTTCGTGGTCGGCGTAGTCGTGGACAGCGTCAAAGCCGGTGTCGTACACCGCGCCTTGATCGGTGGAGTCTCCCGTGCCGTAGTCGGGTAGGGCGTCGAGATCGGACCCATCGTAATCAAACGCGGGGGTGTCGAAGTCGAGCGCATCGAGGCCGTCTTCGGCGCCGGCGTCGTCCCAATCGTCCAGACCGTTTGGCGTCATGTGTCAGTCATACCAATCTCCGTGCGCCGACCGATACCGTCGCCCGAGCTCACCGCGGATGCATCTCCTTGTCCAGCCACCCTCCGGCTTGCGCATCTGTCTGGTCATAACCCGTCGCGGCGACCTTCAGCTTCTCCGCCAGGTCTTCCGACACAGAGGCCATCGCCGCACATGCGGCCTCGCGGGCATTGTTGGCGAAAGCCAGGGCCGCGATGCTCACAGCGCAGACCGGTCCATGGTTTACCAGCATGGAGGCGCTGACCCCGTCGGTGACTTCAGAGACCTGTTCGAGATACCTCGCCACCGTGGTCTGCCCGTCGGCCAATTCTTGAACATGTGACGTGGTGACGTCGAGTGTGCCGTCAGACATTGATCGACCCGCCCCCGGTGCCTGTCGATGCGCCACCGGACGGGGACCATGGCCGTGACGTCGTGTTTCCGCCTGGCGGCGACACGAGTGCTGGTGGGGCTCCTTTGGGCTTGGCGCCAGCGGCGACCTCTTGGTAGGCGTTGCCTGCTTGCTGGAATTTCTGCGCATTCGCCAATGTCCGTGCCTCCATCGTCCCGAACGCCCCCAATGCGATGGGCATGGAGCCCGCGACAGCGCCGATTTCGAACGCCATCTGTTGCGCCGGTCCGGTCGGCGGGACTTTCCCGATGGCTATCGCAATCGGGATCATGAACGTCAGTGACGTCGCGACAATCTCGAGGGCTTTGCGCGTGCTTTCGATCTGTTTCGCCTGATTGGCGATGATGTCCTTGACTTCCGAGTCAATTTTGCCCATTGCAGACGCGCGTTCCTGCTGCTGCTCATTCTGGGCGGCGTATGCGTTTGATCCGCTGCTCTGCCACTGATCTGTAGGTGCTGCCCGCTTCAGACTGTCTGAGATCGCTGTGAAACCGTTCGCACCCTTTGCGAACCGGTCGCCAGTTTCCGGAGCGCCAACTCCACACATCAACTGCATTCCATTGATCGCGAGCAGGGCCGCACCGATGATGGGTGTCCCGAAGCCCTGAATCTGTTTTGCCGGCGAGCTGTAAGAACTGAAGCTAGTCGGCGTAACCCCGAAGAGCTTGTCCGCGCCAAACTCGCCGATCATCTGCGCTGCGCCTATGCCGTCTGCCGCGAAGCCGAGTTTCGCGAGGCGTGCATCCCCAGGATTGTCTGAACCGTTGGCATCCAAATGCTCCAAAAAACCCTTGCCGGCGAAGGTGATCTCGACGATCTTCTGGGCCTGTTCCAGCGTCATTAGTCCCCTATCCCTCACTCCGCAGCCTAACAACGTGATTGGGGAGCTCAGTGCACCAATTGAGTGGCTGGCGCCGTCTCACCGACTACGTCTGCTGGGGTCGTCCGGGTCCGATTACACTGCGAGCATGCTGCTTCTGGGGGGAGGATTTGTCCCGCTGTCCGGGCGTAGTTGGCCGGACACTCCGCAAGAAGCACTGGCGCGCGTGATCTTCCTAATCATCTTGGCGGCCGTGGTAATCCCGGCCGCATGTTGCGTCTGGTGGTGGTTCAACACCAATCGGCCAAGCGCTTACCGACGTGGCTTGGAAAGGGAATCTGCCGAGTTCCGTGTCCGCTGGCCCGATGACCAACTGAGTGGTGCACCCTATCGTGAGTTGGACAAGGAAGCGCAACGGTGTTGGTTGCTGCTTCTTCTCCTCGAGGAGCGCCAGTCGGACATGCGTCGCAACCAAGGATCGGACAGCCCCGCTGCGCTGCGCCATCGGATCGACACCGTGGTGGCAGCACTCAACGCGGCCGCCGCTCGAGATCGATCTGGAACCGGCGCGGGAGGTTTCGGGTGACATCGAGCGCCGCGTTCGACGTAGGTTCCTTCATCGCAGGGTCCATTCCTTTTGCGATGATTGGGTTGGCAACCGTCGCCGGCGGGGCGGCCTTCTTCTTTGGGCTCGATTGGTACAGCCGGAAGTCGGCGTATCGGGAACTTGCGTTGCTGTACACACACTCATCGGCGTTCTGGGCCCGCTGGCGGGGGGACCGGCTTTGGATGGCGCCGTACGACGAGTTAGCCGCCGAAGCGCACAGGTGTGAGGAGCTCGTTCGGAGCGTGGGCGACAAAAGGCTGTACATCGGACTGAGACGCGGGCCGGCGAAGAAGCAGGCCCAAGACCTACGCGCTGAGTTCCGTCGGCAGATAGACCGCGAAATCGCAACTTACCAAGGCATGCTCGTAACCTTGCACAGCGCCATGAATTACGCGGTTGCGCAAGGCAAGGGACCGCAGTTGCCGCCCCGCACGGCGTGAAGCGCGACGATACTGGGTCGACGTTCGGGTCCGGTTACCGAGACAACAACCCCTCCCGCGAAACCCACTTAGCCCACGGGCTCATCGTCAACCTTGACACCAAACGTGACGTTGTCTCGCTCAACAGAATTGGCCGTGACCGTCACGCCATACTTCGTGCCGTCAGCGGTCAACACACAATGCTGCGTGGCCCCACCTTGGCTGGGAGGGTCGTCGTCACGCACGACTGACTCGGCCGCGGACCCTACTTGAGCGTCAAGCTTCCGCTTCACCACCGCGGCCAGCTTGTCCTTGTCCACGCCTGACGTCTTCCGACCTCCGCGTGCGCGGAGCAACTACCGCTGCCTCGCCCGCGGACATGCGCATTTTCGACGCCTTCTTCATTTCGGACATTCGCCCACTTTTGAGCTGCACCCGACGTTGAACGTTGATGCCGCCTCAACACAGGCGGCATCAGCGTCGGTAGTCGAACATCCGCGCCGATGCCAGAAACCCTCAGTGCAAGCGCAGATTCCGCAGCAGGTCGTACACGCCGGCAATCCACAGCAGCAGCGGGATCACCGCAGCGATGGCTGCCCCGTCAGCCAGTTCCAGGATCCGCTTTGTCACCGGCGACACCCGGCGCACGCCGTCGGTGGCGCCGACCGCGATGACAGCGACCAGACCGAGCGCGGTGTAGATCGCCAGCACCAACCAGGCGCTGCCCGGATTCCACAGGCACAGACGGACCATCACACCCGTGGGCACGGCGATGGCCGCCGCGAGCAGCGACCAGGAGCACCACCGCTCGGCGTACAACCGCGACCGGAAGCCACAGATCACGGCCACCAACACTGCCACGATCATGCTGTGGATGAAGAAGTGTCCCTGCACCACAACCGCAATGGCACCGACCGACAGGACCAGCGAGCCAGCCGACAGGAATCCGATCAACAGCTGGCGGGTCAGCAAGCTGCGCTCCTGCAGTCGCGCAGCCGATTCGGGCACCGAGGCGATGATCGCCTTCCACGTGGGTGATGCTTCGTCGACCTCGTCCGGTGTGATGACCGGGTCGAGCAGCTCGTCGTTGGACACCGTCTCACCGGGCGCCGGGATCGGCGGCAGGGCGATACGGGCAACAGCGACAGTGAGTTTCGCGGCGTTGGTCACCACGATCAATCCGAAGGCGATGGCACCCGCCGGCACCCAGGCGCCCCCGCCGTATCCGACGGCGATTGCCGCCCCGGTGATCGCGATCGCCAAGACGGCGATGAACGATGCGGCATCGGCGCGACGGCGCGGCCCACCGCGGGTGGCCAACGTCAACAACAGCACCACCGCACCGGCACCGGCAACCTGTGGCGCGCCAAGGGAATCCGCGTCGTAGGGCAACGGCACGGCTAGTGCGGCAGCACCGCCCAACACGATCGTCGCGGCCAGCAGCAGGCTCTCGGCCATATCCAGGTTCTGGTAGCGACTCTGCGCCGCGACGCTACCGCCCAGCAGACCCAGGCCGAACAACGCCAGCGCCAGCGCCCACCACCAGCCTTGGCCGGCCCCGTTCCAGGACACCAGTGACATGACGGTGATGGCCCCGGCGACGACAGGGATAGCCAGGCCGACAAAGCGATTCAATGCGGTGCGGTCGAAAATCGGTGACTCGTCGAGCACGGCGATCGCGTCGATCACGTCCTCGACCAGCGGGCGGTACCGCTCGGTGCGGCTGACCGACACGAGCGTCAGCAATGATCCGTCGACCACGCCGGCGTCATCCAGGGATTCGTCGGCCTTCAGCGGCGGCGCACCCGGGCGGGCGAACGCCCACATGCCCTGCTCGGAGAAGTCGAAACCCGCGAGGGTGTCCTTTGGAGTGTCCTCGAGCAATTCGCCCAGCACACTCACCGTTTCATCGATGTAGGTCTCGATCGCCGCGGCGGCCGGCAGGACCAGATCCGTCATCCGCTTACCGGTGAGGATGGTGACCCTGGTGGTGGACGGCCTGTTGGGCGTCGCGCTCGATGTGTCAGCGGCAGCTGCGGTCGCGGTCAACGTCGTTCAAGCCTGTCGAAATCGTCGGACAGGGCAGCCGCCAGCTCGGTGATGCGGCGCTGGAACGTATCGCTGAGCAGCTCGAGCTGAATCTCGGTGCCCGCGGCGATGTGCTTGTCCCACGGCAGCACGATGACGCGGCCCGGAGGCACGTGCCGCTCGAACTGCTGCACCAAGTCCTCGACGTCGACGTTGGGCTTACCGGGTGTGACGTGGTTGATGACGACACAAGACCGGCCGAGCAGATCCTGGTAACCGTTCTGACGCAACCAGTCCATCGTGATGGCGGCCTGCCGGGCGCCGTCGATCGAGGCACTGGCCACGATGACCATCCCGGACACGCTGGAAAGCACACCGCGGGAGGCCTTCTGGAACAGACCGGCACCGCAGTCAGCGAGAACGAGGTTGTAGTAGCGCGACACCACAGAGGTGGCGCCCTTCCAGTCGTCGTCGTTGAACTCGCGCTGGGCTCCGCTGTAGTCCTCCGAGGACAGCACCTCGAGGTTCGACCCGTTCATGCTCGTGTATGCACGAATGTCGTTGTAGCGGGACAGTTCCTGGTCGGCGAGCAGGTCGGAGATCGTCGCCGCGGACTGGCGTCCGGCCCGGTCGGCCAGGTTGCCGCCGTCCGGATCGGCGTCGATGGCCAGGATGCGGTCACCACGGACCTTGGCCATCGCCGATCCCAGGGCAACGGTGACGGCGGTCTTACCCACGCCGCCCTTCAGTCCGAATACGCCGATCTGGTACGAGTCGCGGGCATTCCGCCGGATCCGGCTGTGCAATTCAAGTTCGTAGACCTCGTCCGGCGACAGACCCAGGTTGATCCGCGTCGTCAGGTAAAGCCAGTGCCGCCATCCTCGCTGGGACGGCATCTTCACACCGGTCTTCACCCCGACGTGTGAGAGCGCATCGATCGCGCGGTGGTTGCCCATCGAGGCAGCCGAGGTGGGGCCGGGCGCGGCTGGGCTGGGGATCGCCTGCCCGGCTCGCCACTGACCACTGACCTCGGGATCGAGATCGGCGAACTGCGAGGGCGCCGGGCCCGGCGCAACGCGCGCGGCCGGGCCGGGCAGGGTGCGGGCCTGCTCGTGACGTGCGCCCTGGCCGAATTGCTGTTGCTGCGGGGCCCGAAGCATCGGGTTCTGCGGCCACTGCGGCGCCGTTGCCGGCGGCTGCGGCATCGGCGCAGGCATCTGCGGTGCGGCCTCCGCGTGCCGCGGCTGCGCGGCCGCCTGAGTCTGGGTAGCTGCCGTGGGGGCCACGGGTACGTCCGTGGAACTGGTCTCCCCGACCGGAACCGGCGGCGGTGGCGACGCGGCCGCGGCGGCCTTCAGAATGGCATCTCTGTCCACGATTGCAGTGGCGTCGTCGACCGGTTTACCCGGTTCAGACGAGTGGAAGAGCCGGTCATAGTCGGCCGACATGGGGACCCCTCAGATAGTCAAGTACAGATGGCTAGATCTTTACACCCAAGCACAAGTGGTGGGCGGGTTCGGGCTATCACCAGATAGCACGAGTACCCGCCCACCAAAAGCATGCTTGATGCCGCGCCGTGTCAGGCAAACATTCCCGTGACGCCGGCTTCGGTCTGGGACATGGTCTGTCCCGCCTCGCTGATCGTCTGGGCGAGATTCTGCAGCGCCTGGTTCAGCTCGTTGGCGGTGTTGTCCCAGCGAGTCTGAACGGCCTGGTAGGCCTCCGAACCCGAGCCGCCCCACGCCGAGGCCAGCGAAGCGAGCGAGCCCTTGCCCTCGTCCAGCAGGCCGGCGGTGGTGCCGACGGCACCCTGGATCTCAGATGCGCCGCCTTCGATACCGGCGAAATTCCAAACCTGTTCCGTCATGTCTTGTCTCCGTTCTTGAGGTCAGCTAGGTCAGATCTGCATCGACGAGGCCAGGTTGCCGGCCTGATCGTCGTCGGTGCTCGAGTACTGGGTACCCGAGGTGTGGATGTTGGTCGAGATCTCGTTCAGTTCCTGGATCTGCTTGTCAGCAGCCTCGTGGAACCGAAGCAGAGCCGCCTGGGCGGCCGTGCCGGCCTGGCCCTGCATCTGAGACGCCAAGGTGCCACCGGTCGACTCGACCTGCGCGATGACGCTCTTGAGCTCACCGGAGATGCGCTCGAAATTAGCAGCCTCCTTGGCGAGGACGGCGGCATCTGTATTCATCTGTGCCATGTTGGATTCCCCTTATTTTTCCTTTGTCCTCACCAGTTAGAGATTTGGCGAGTCCTCCGGCCGGGTGGCCGGAAAGTCTTGTCATGGACGCCTACCAGTCGTCGTCTGCGTCTTCTGTCTGGTCGTATGTGAGGGCGGTCGGTGCGATCAATCCGTCCTTGGTGCCGCCGCTCTGCTCTTCCTTGTTCCTGGCGGCCTGCACCGGCGCCCCGCTGCCACCGCCGGCGCCGCTACCCACCGGCGCCATCGGACCCGCTGCACCCGCGGCTGCACCGAACGCCGGCTTCGCCTCCCCGCTGATGCCCAGCATGCTGGACAACAGTGCCGTGCGCGGCGGAGATCCGAGCGCGCCCGGCAGCGACGCCGCGCGCACCAGGCCGGCTCCCGAACTCGGGCCCGTGCCCCCGGCCAGCGGATGGTTCGAGAAGGGCATCGCGCCCATCAGCCCGGACTGCATACCCGACTGACTGCCACCCATGCTGGAGAACTGGCTGACCATCTGGGTCACCTGCTGCAGCGGTTGCGTGAAGGTCTGCATCTGGGACTGGAGCATCTGCGGGATCTGCCCCGCGAGTTGCCCGGCCTGCTGCCCCATCTGCATGGCCATCTGCATGCCCTGCTGCATCGGGTTCTTCTCGTTCGGATCCTTTTCCTGCTGTCCTGCGTTCTCACCCTTGCTCGCCGCGCCGACTGCCCGCTGCTCGGCGTGGTTGGCCTGCGCGGCGGCATTGCCGGTGGCCAATTTGATCGATGAGAGCGTGGATAGGGCGCTGATCCCTTCGATCGTCATGTTGCGGGCCGCACCCTGCGCGGTCCGGGGGGCCGTCGATGCGAGCGCCGCTGCCGCGGTCGTCTCACCGATCCCCGGCAACACGATCGGCGTCATCGGCACGATCGGCTCGAACAGCAGGTTCATGGTGGTTTCGGCGTGGTAGGCCTCCATCGCCCCGGCTGCCTGGTTCCACATCCGGACGAAGTAGTCCATCTCATTGAGCCCGATCGGCATCGTGTTGATGCCGAGGAAGTTGGTGGCTTCCAGGACTCCGTGAGTGATGTGATTCTGCTCGATCTCCGGAATGGGCGGAGTGGTCGTCAGAGCCAGGGTGTACGAACTTGCCTGGGCGCCGGCCTGCAAGGCCCGCTTCTGCGCCTGCAGCACCATCGTCCGCAGCCAGATGATCATCGGCATGGTTGCCGAGACCGCACGCTCACTGGCCGTGCCGCTCCACACCGAGGTCAGGTTGCTCAGCGCCCCGGCAAGTTCGTCAGCCTGGGTCTCCAGCAGGATCGCGAGACCCTCCCAACCCGTTGCCGCCTGGAGCATCGGTGCCGGGCCGGCACCGACCATCAAGCGGGCGGTGTTGATCTCTGGAGGCAGCGCGAACCATGTCGGTGGAACGGGTGGTACCGCAACCATGACTGGATGACCCTATCTCTGACGAATTTGCCTACGGCTTGCTAGAGCGTGGTGGCCTGAGCCGCGTCGACCGCGTTGTAGATGCCCGCGATCTCCTGGTACGCGGCGCCCGCCCGGGTCAGCTCCTCCTGGGCGAACGAGTTCGCCGCAAGAGCCTCGACGCCCTCGCTGGCGAAGGCCATGGCGGCCAGTGCCGAGACCTCGTCAGCGCCGGCCGGAACCAGCGCGGTGACAGCCGCAGCAGCGGTGGTGCCGCCGGCCAGACCACGGGCCGCGTTTGCGATCACCTGTGCGGCAACACCTTCGGCGCCCGGGTTGTGCATCATCGGTTGCATTTGCTTGCTCCCCTGTTTCGATTGCAAATAACCAGGGACAAGCACTCATAGGCGGCTTGGCAGAGAGTTTGCCAAGCCGTCAAGGAATCTGTCCCCCGATCCCTTTGCTGACGGGCCGCCGCCAGCGTTGCTGAGTGCGCTGTTCAAATACTAACTGCCCTTTTGGGGTGCTGAGAACACTTATTCCGCCGGTGGATCGACGTAGGCCGCCTGGATGACTTCCTTGCCGTCCGGTCCGACCATAAATGCCTGGCCAGGCGGCCTTTTCTTGACGATGATCTCCCGCGACGGGAAGTCGTTCTTCTCGCCGGAGAGGAACAGAGTCGGCGAACCTGCACCGTAGGCGGCGCCCACGAACTTATCCATCGTCGACCTGTGCGCCAGGCTCATCTGGCACGCCACGATGATGTGCAGGCCGATATCGGCCGCCGCGGGAAGCAGCGGAGCCAACGGCGCCATCGGCGACATCATGCCCGCGGCGGCGGTGATCATGTGCCAGTCGTCGACCAGCAGCACGATGTCCGGACCGCTCCACCACGACCGCGCCCGCAGCTGCGCGGTGGTCAGGTCGGGCGGCGGCAGCCGCTTCTTCAGATTGACGGCCAGCGCCTTGATCGACTCCTCCAACGACGCGCTGTTCCGGTTGATCGCACCGGCAGCCAGCAGATGCGACTCCGGCACCGCGTCGAGCAGGCCCGACCGGTAGTCGGCCAGCATGAACCGCACCTGGTCGGGACTGTTGCGACTGCAGATCGCCTTCGCGACCGCATGCGCGATGGTGGTCTTGCCCGACTTCGGGGCACCGAAGATCAGCAGGTGCGGCGTCATGTTCATCTGGTTGTAGGCAACCGTGAGATCGGACTCGCGCACCCCCAGCGGCACCTGCCAGCGGGTCCGGTAGTCGGCGTCGGGTCCCGGCGGATTCGGGTCGAGCTGATGCAGGTAGATCCGTTCCGGCAACACCCGCACCTGCGGCGCCTGATCGGTGTAGCGCGAGGCCACTTCCTGCACACCCGCCGAGATCGCGTCGACGATGTTGGCCGCGCTGTGGACGCCGTCCAGCCGAGGTACCCCGATCATCAGGTGATGTTTCTCGAGCGAAACGGCGCGGCCCGGCCGGTTGGCCGGGATGTCCCGGGTGATCCGGTCGATCTGGGTCTCATTCACATCGCCCAGCCGGAACTCCAGCTTGGTGCCCAGGTAGTCACGCACACGTGACTTGAGCTCGGTCCAGCGCGGGGTGGAGATGATGACGTGCACGCCGTACGCCAGGCCCTGACCGGCGAGATCCTGCACGGCCGGTTCCAGATCGGGGAACTCGGCCACGAAGGCCGGCCAGCCGTCGATCACCAGGAAGACGTCACCGAACGGATCCTGCGCAGCCGGGTTGTTCGGATCGTCCCGCATCTCGCGGTAGGCCGAGATCGAGCCCACGCGGTACTGCTTGAACACCTGCTCACGGGCCCTCAACACCGCTTTGACCTCGGCCACCACCCGGTTGACCCGGTCCGGCTCGGCACGGGTGGCCACGCCACCCACGTGTGGCAGGTCCTCCATGTACATCAGGCCACCACCGCCGAGGTCGATGCAGTAGAACTGCACCTGCCGCGGCGTGTGGGTGGCCGCGGCCGACAGCATCAGCGTCTGCAGGAAGGTCGACTTCCCGGTCTGCGGTGCACCGCCGATCGCGATGTTGCCGCCGGCGGCCGACACGTCGACGCCCCAGATGTCCTGGCGGTGCCGGCGCGGCTCGTCCATGATTCCCAGGGGGAAGCGCAGCGGCTGCCGCTGGTAGTCACGCTCGATCAGTTCGTTGACCGGAGTCGGATCCGTCAGCGGCGGTAGCCACATCTTGTAGGCGCGGCTCTCACCGGTGCCCAACTGCTCGAGGACCACCTCGCGCAAGATCCTGGGTTCGGCGCCTGTAGTCATGGCTAGCTCACCGCCGTATCGAAGATCGGGGTCGTCGTGAACTGGTGAATCCGCACCCGGGACTGCCGCTTCTCCCGAGGCCTGGCCTCGCCGTCCCCGGAGTCCTCCACCTCGGGTACATAGTTGGCACCGGTGTAGAGGGTGCTGAACTTCACCGGGTCCTCCATGCCCACCCGCAGGAACCCGACGCCGCTCTCCTTGTTGGTGATGTACTGCGCCTCCGGGGTACCGATCACCGCCTTGGACTCAGAGGAGCTGGTGGTACGCAACGCGATTCGGTAGGTCAGGTTCGGCTCGAGCTTGTCGATCCGGACACCGCCGGTGTTCAGCGACTGGGTGGCCAGCAGCAGGTGCACACGCAGCGAGCGACCCACGCGGCAGATCCGGTCGAACAGCTGGATGAAGTCCGGATGGTTCTGCAGGAGCTCGGCGAACTCGTCGACCACCACGAACAGCGTCGGCAACGGCGGAAGGTCGGCGCCGCGCTCGCGGTGCTTCTCGTACTCGGCCACACCGGACAGCGCACCCGCGGCACCCACCTGCATACCGGCCTGACGCAGGATCTGCTGACGCCGGTCGAGCTCACCGGTGAGCACCTCGCCCATACGTCCGACGAGCTCGGCTTCCTCTTCCATGTTGGTGACGACGGCCGCGGTGTGCGGCAGCTTCTCCATACCCAGGAAGGTCGAACCGCCCTTGAAGTCGGTGAGCAACAGGTTGATCTGGTCGGGATGGTGGGTGGCCACCAGCGACAGGATCATGGTCCGCAGGAACTCCGACTTACCCGAGCCGGTGGTGCCGATGAGCATGCCGTGCGGACCGGCACCGAACTCGGCGCCCTCCTTGATGTCCAGCTTCATGACCTCACCGGACTTGAGTTCGTGGCCGAACGGGATCTTGAGCCGGTCCCGGTCGGTGTCGGTGAACATCCGCCAACGAGCCGGGGTCACCTCCTCCACCGACTTGGCGCCCACCAGGTGGTGCCATTCCTTGGAGACCTTCTTCTGCACCCGGACGTTCTTGTCGATGATCGTCCCGGTGATCGACCAGCCGGCCAGCTTGCGGGCGACCCGGCCGGCCTGCGCCGGGGTCATCCGGTCGACGACCCGAGTCACCTCGCGGTAGTTCTGGTTGGGCAGCTTGTCGTCGGCCGTCCCGTCCGCGTCGACGCGCAGCCGGTAGGCCGAACCGCGGTGGTTACCCAGGGTGAGTACGGTGACGCCGGCCCGGCCGTCGACCGGGAAACCGGCCTTGCCACCGGTCAGATCCACCACGATCACGTACGGGCCGCCGGGCGCGGCGTCGGCGCTGTGCGGGCCGCGCGCAGTCAGATCGCTCAGGCCGTCGGGGCGGGTGTAGACCAGGCGGGTGGGCCCGGCCGCGTCGGTGTCGGTCTGGTGCTGGACGTGCGGCAACCACTTGAGCCACGCCCAGTTCGGATCCTCCGGATTGTCGGTGAGCACCCGGATCTGCAGCAGGTCCGGCGGATGGAACACCGCCAGATGACAGATCATCGCGGTCAGCAGCGCCGAGGCCCCGTCGGTGTCGCCACCGACGGCGATGGTCGGAAATGTCCGCAGCTGAACAAGTTTCGGGCAATCCTGGATCAGGCCGTGGGTGCGCAGGAACTTGGTCACCCACATGTGGCTGACCGGCTCAAGGTGCGGCTGCGGCGCGCCCTGTGGGCCGGCCAGCTCGCCGCTGGTGTTCGGCTTGAGCAGCCGGTCCACCGCGATCTCGGCGCCGATACCGATCCGGGTGGCGGCGTAGAAGTCCGAGTTGGCCTGACGGGACCACTGCCGGTGCGTGCCGATGATCGACAACAGATCGTCGGGATGCGGTGCGTGGTACCCGAAGAACGCCACCTGAGCCGACGCCGACGACGTCACCCGGGTGCGCAGACCGGCCAGGTATCGCAGGTATTCCTTACGGTCGGCATTGATCTCGGGTACCCGCTTGCCGCCCTGACCGCCGCCGGACATGAAACCGACTGTGCCCATGATCATCATCAGCGGCATCATCAGCATGTACGGGGACAGCTGACGCACCCCGGTGAAGATCATGATCGCGATCATGCCGATCATGCAGCCGCCCATGACCCAGGGCATGGCCTTCTGCATGCCCGAGGGCGGGATCTCGATCCCGAGGTCATCGGGTGCGGCGACATTGATCTCGCCCGGTGTCAGCCGCGGCCCCCGCTTGATCGTCGGGGTGAACTTCTTCGTCGTCATGAGCCTTGCTTGCTTTCGACTTTGCGCGGATGTGGGTCGGCAGGAAGCGTGTCGTGCTCAAGCAGCGCCGCGTCCTTCGACAACACCGGGCCCTCCACCAGCAGCCCGACGACCTGCCACGGTGCGTTCACCGAACCGGACAAGCCCAGATTCTTCGCGGCATCGTCATTCGCGATGCCGTACCTCACCCCTTGCGGGTCGATGTAATACAGGCTCTCGCCCACCCGGGGATCCGGCGACTGCAGCCGGACGAACTGCCCGCCTTCGATGTACACCGTTGCGTCGCCGCCGATCTGGTCGATCCCGGTGCCGACGGCCGACGACGGGATCGGTAGCCGGCGGCCGGCGATGACGGTGGTCTTCGGCGCCTGATCGCCCGGTTCACGCTGCCAGGCCCAGCACAGCACCGGTGAGTCCTGGCGCAGCAGTACCTCGAGCGGCTTGTCCGGCAACGGCGAGACATACACCTGCTCGGTGATCTTGGAGACCACGCTGGCCTCGACCGACGGCGGCTGCAACAGCCCGTAGGAGTTGGTGGCGCGCAGCGCCGCAGCGGTGGTGGCGTTGACGCGGGCCACGCCGTCCGGCAGCACCACATAATGCTGCGGATCCGACTCGGTCGCGGTCTGGAAGACCGACCCGATCACCAGATTCTCCGGCAGCCCAACGGTATTCGGGGCTCCTGCGGCCGGGATCGCGGGCAGCTGCCACGGGCCCATGTTGGCCAGCGCGTTGAACAGGCCTTCTGAAACCGGTGTGGCCTTCGCGGTGACCGGGATGCCCACCGCGGAACTCACCGCCCGATCGGACAGGTCGATACTGTGCCGGCCCTCGGCGGTCACCAACCAGTTACCGCCCTCGAAGTTCACCAGCATGCCCTGGTTCGGGCGCATCGGACCGACCGCGAGATCTGTTGCCAGCGAACGAATCAGGATCGATGCTTCAACCTTGGGTGCCGAGCTGTCGGGCTTGGCCACGGTGTCGCACAGCGTCCAGCGCGATGCGGGCACGCCCGTCGGCGTCGCGTACGGCGCACCGGGAATCCCGATCGGCTGGCCTTTGGGCAGCCGGTTGAGCTCCTCGGACTTGACCGCGGACGGGGTGCCGGAATTACCGAGAGCCAACCGGGCCGAGGTCAGGTTGTACACCGGCCGCAGCAGGTTGCTTCCGGGCAACATCACATAGAGCTGATTGGTGGTGCGGTCCACCAACAGCTGATCGCTGCCCTGCTTGCCCAGCGGCTTGAAGTACGCCATCAACGCCGCGCCGAGGCAGATCAGCACCGAGACCACGACGCCGGCGAACACCGCGCGGCTGTAGAACTGCAGCGGATCGTCGAACATCCGGGTATCCCGGCGCACGATCGCGTGCTCGACACGGCGCAGCAGAAAACGCCAGCCGCTGACCTGGACCTTGGTGGTGAGCCGGAACCCTGCCATCTCTATTCGCCGATGTTCAGGCGGCTGTGGACCGCCGCGATCGCCGCCGCCATGTCTTCTCCGTTGACCTCACTGAGTTGATCGACACCCAGGTTCTCGAAGTCGAGCGACCGGGCCAGCCGCATGTCGCGGTTCTGCTCACCGGCCTCCACCAGCTGCCGGGCGTAGCGTCCGTTACCGGCGATATCCAGTGCCGGCTTGCCGTTGAGGGTGCGCTGGCTCAGCAGGTTCGCCGCTTCGTGCACCCGCTTGGCCGCGGTGTCGTCCAGCTGCGAATCATTGGCCTTGGCAATGACTTTGGTGATATCGACGATGTCGTCGGGCGAATACGAGTCGAATTCGATGCGGGTCGCGAAACGCGAACGCAGGCCGTCGTTGGTTTCCAGCAGACGGTCGATGTCGTTGCTGTACCCCGCGATGATCACCACCAACCGGTCGCGGTCGTTCTCCATCCGGGCCAGCAAGGTGTCCAGCGCCTCGGTGCCGAACGGGTCGGCGCGGCCATCGCGCTCCTGCACCAGGGTGTAGGCCTCGTCGATGAACAGCACGCCACCCAGCGCGCGGTCGATCGTCTTGGCCGTCTTCACCGCCGACTGGCCTTCGTACTCGGCGACGAAATCCTTACGCGAGGTTTCGATCAGCTTCGGCTCCGCGATGACCCCGAGACCGGCCAAGATGTTGGCCACCACGCGCGCGATCGTGGTCTTACCCGTACCGGGCGGACCCGCGAAGATCATGTGCTTGGAGGTCTGGGCCACCTTCATGCCGCGCGCGGCACGGATCCTGGCCATCTGGGTTGCCGCCCGGTAGGCCTCGATCTGCTCCTTGACCCGGCCCAGACCGATCTGCCGGTCGAGTTCGGCCTGCGCCTCGGTCAGCAGCTTGTCGCGTGCCGAGGTATCTGCCACCACACTGGAGGGATCCCATGGATCGGTGCGGGCGGCGATCTTCTCGGCGGTCGTGGTATCCAGCCGGTAGGCCGGATCCCGCAGCGCTGCAGTGACTTTGGGCTCAGGGAAGTTCGCCTGCAACCATTCCAGGAGGACCTGGGCCGACTCCTCGTTGCCCTGGTTGCGCCGCGCCATGGCCAGGTACCAGGCGATGGCCGGCGCGCATGCCTGGCCTGCGGGCGTGTCATTGGCCTCGGTGAGTCTACGGTCGGCCTCGGTGAACAAACCCAGGTTGGCCGCGGCCACACCGTGGGCCACCCCGGCCGCGGCAGCGAGGAACTTGTCCGGCCACTGGTCGGCGCCGCGCACCTGATCGATCACATCGGTCCAGCGTTGCGCCGCACCGTAGATCACCGCCTTGACCCAGGCCACCAGGTGGTCGGACCCGCCGGAGGGCGCATCTTCCAACGCCTCCATCGCGTCGGCGAAGTTCCCCTCGGTCGCCTCCTGCACGGCGAAGCCCATGGTGATCGCCAACGGCGAGTTGATGGGGTAGGAGATGTCCTTCCCGTAGATGCCGCCGATCGGGATCCGGGCGCCGACACTGTTCATCGAGATCTCGGCCGAGCCGGCCAACTGACCGAAGTTCGAGCGTGAGTACCAGGCCCGGAACAGCGTCACCCGGTCGTTGGCACCACAACGGATCCGACCCACCCACGCGTCACACGCGGATTCGTCGTAATTGGTGATCTCGGTGAACATCTCGAGCGAACGTGCCGGAGAACTGCTCAGCATCCCGACTGCCGAGCCGAACATCCCAGCGAGGTGGTCAACCATGATCGCCTCCATAGCGGGTCGAAAAGACCTGGGCCCGAGCATCATCGGCTTGCTCTGGGGTGAGCAGATCCAGGTCGCGGGTCAGAAAGTCGCGGGTCGCCGCGTCGTCGTGTCCGTGCTCGCGCATTCCTGCGAGCATGAACGAGTACTGGGCGGACTTGGCCTGTTGAGCGGCCAAACCCGCGATCACCAGGATCTCCTCGGCGAGATCCCGTTCGGTCAGATGCGTGACGTTGGGTGCCAACTCGATCCGCTGCACCCGGCCGTCCATGAACGCCGTCACCGTGACGGTTTCGGGCGGATTGGTGACAGCGAACAGCGGCACGGCAAGGTTCTCGTCCTCGTTGACGGAGCCGTCCAGGTACCCACCGCCGCCGGATACGTCGTCGGATTCCGAGTCGTCGGATGCGACATCGCCGAAGACAACGCCGTCGTCGCCGTACGTCCCGAGCGCATCCAGCCCCGCGGCGTCCGATCCGTCGTCCGGGTACGAGAAATCGAGCGCCGAGAGGTTGTCGTAGTCGTCATCGTCGTCCGGATGATGTGGCGGAAAGTCACCCACCGTGGCGGCCTCTTTCAGTGCAGGTAGGAGCGATCCGGTTCAGACTTTTCGAACCACGAGCCCGAGGGCAGGAATTCGATCAACCCATCCAGGGCGCGTTGCAGGTTGTCCTTGGTGCCGGTCAGGAAGCTGCCGTAGAGCTCCCCGTTCACCCGGCGGGGGATGGACACGATGCGTCCCAGCTTGGAATCGAGCACACCCGCGGCAACGTCGACCTGAGCGGTGGTGCCGCCGGGATTCCGCTCGGACACCACGAGTTCCACCCAGCTCTCCGGCTCGGAGATGATGTTCGCGTACACCCGGGCCGAGGTCGGCGGAATCCCGTAACCGGTCAGCTCGTCGGCGGTCCGGCAATTGGCCAGGGTCGCCGCGACACCCGTCAACGGCTCGACGTTGGCCGGCATCCCTTCCCCGAGCACGGTCATCACCATGCCGGCCAGGCCCACTTGCGCGGCCACCCGCTGCAGCACCAGCATGTCGTTGTCGCGGGCGGCGACCACATGCCGACCACCCTTGCGGCACACCACAAACCGGATCATCTTCCCGCCCACGTCGCGGCGCCACCAGCGCCCCTCCAACGTGCGATCGGGCCGGCTCAAGCTGTCGAGCATGGCGGCCACCTCTGGATGCGGGGTGCCGAAGACGTCCAGCACACCCTGGGCCATGAGATCCCGCTCAACCTGTTCCCACACGGTCTTGCGCAGGTCGGGTTGCGGAATGTTCAGCCGGATTCCCATCGAAGGCGGGAAATCGGTCAGTCCCAGCTTGTCGGCGACCACCAGGATTCCGTCGATGGTCAGCTCGGCGCCGACGACATCGTCGATCGCCTGCGTATTCGCGTCGGCGCTGTACGGATTGGTCATGGGTTCGCTCCGCCGCTACCGAACGGTTCCACGGAGGGCGCCGGCCATGGTCGAATCCGTCCGGTCGTACCCACCCGCGGCGCGCGTGAGCTTGTCCCCGAGGTCTTGCGACACATTGGCCATACCGGTTCCCGCAGCTCGACGCGCATTCAGCGCGGCCTCGACAGCCGCAGCCGTCGACGACGAAATCGGTCCGTGCGTGACGCGCACCGAGGCGGCGACACCGTCGACCACTCCCGTAGCCATAGTCAGGCTGGTCGCAGCCTGACCTTGTTTGGCCGATAGCTCGTGCAAATGAGCGGTGGCAACCCGCAAATCACCCGCCATGAAATTCCCCTCGATCCCTGTCCCCGGATTCTTAACTGTCGATCACGGCCGCAGATCCGGGTACACCGCGATCTAATGTAGCCGCCGCTGCCATATGCAGCTGGCCCTGCTCGAAATCCGCCCCGACATGCGCCGGAGCCGGACCCACCGCGCCGCCGCCGGCAGCCATGGCTTCCAGGTCAGGCGGCAGTGTCTTGGCTGCCTCTTGGTCTACGCCGGCGCCCAGCGGATCGGCCGCCGCACCCGCAGAATCTGCGGCGGGCGGGCCTCCTGCCTGGCCGTCCTCGAGCTCGTCCGTACCTTCGCCCGCCTTCTCGTCCTCGTCCTTCTCGTCATCCTTCGCGCGGCCGTCACCGTCCTCACGGTCTTCGCCGTCTCGGTCGTCAGCGTCGGAGCCGACGCTTCCCGACGCCTCGCCGAGCTGGGCGGCGTCAGCGTCGCCGCTCCGGTGCCCGGCCGCCTGACTGGCCATCTGTGCCGCCTGGGTCCCGCCCTGGGTCGCTGCCTGCGCCGCCTGCCCGGCGGCCTGCAACACACCGCCGAGAATCCCGCCGATCGGGCTGACCAATGAGCCCAGAATCCCGCCGAGGGCGCCCGCGGCATCGGCGGTCATAGCCGAGGACGGGGAGGCCCCCGCCGCCGCCGGCGACGGCATCGCAGGCGCCGATACCGGCCCAGTCGAGCCTGTGGGCATGCCACCGCCGCCGCCACCAGCCGACGCTCCTCCGCCGCCGCCCGACGAGCCACCGGTCGAGCCCCCTGCCGAGCCACCCGGCGTCGTGGCCTCGGGATCTCCCGGCGCCTCGCGCTCCTGAGGGTCGCCGACCGGAGGCGCGAACTCCGCACCGATCGGGGTGGTACCGCCGGCCAGGGTCTCGTATTGCGCTGCTGCGGTGCGCAATACGGCCGCGTTCTGATCGATATGTCCACGCAGGGTTTTCAGGTCACCGCTCGAGTCGCCGACGGCCTTGGCCACCATCGCGAATTCGGCTGACAGCTGAGCCGCCGTTCCGAAGCCCGGAATGATTCCCGCGCTCGTGGTCAGCAGGCTCATCGCGCCGAGCCAGTCGGAACGCTCGTCGAGGCTGTCGCGAGCGGCCGAGATCTGGCCGGCTTCCGCGGACAGCACCCCGGCCACCATGTTGTCCAACCCGAGCATCGTCTGAGCCCGGCCGACCTGCTCGGTGTTGCGGATGGCGTAGGCGCTGGCGCCGCCGCTGTTCCAACTGTCGTCCGGGAACGCCGACGCGAGCACCTGCCCGACCGCGCTCATCTTGTCCGCCCCCTGACCGAAACGTTGCCCGTTCTCCGGATCGCCGACCCCGGTGCTGTGCTTCATCGACTCGATGGTCTGCTGACCGGCGGCCAGGATGGGCGACCGGGCCGTTCTGATCAGCCGCTGGCCGATCTGCGAGGCGAAGAAGTTGGCGGCCCTCTGGCTGAGATCGGCGATTTGGCCGCCGAACTTGGCAGCCTGGTCGAGTTCGGCACCGACTGTGTTGCGAGCGATGAACTCGCCGACCCTGGCGGCGCGCTCGGTCCACTTCAGATTGTTCTCGATCACGCCTTTGCCGAAATCGGCAATATCCCCCAGCAGTCCCATGCCCCGTGTCCCCTTCGCCGGAACAGAGATTACCAGCGCATCTGACCCGGTCAGCACACCAATTTCGGCCCCGAAGCGCGCCCGGCACAGGGTCAGGGAACTCCCTCCGACCACCATTTATTGCAGCTGAGGGAACGTTTCTTGCCGGACGCGCCAATGGATGCGCACCGTGCTCGTGTGGCATGCGCGGTGCGGCGATTCCGGGGTGGTTCTCGGTGTCTGCCCGACACATTCAACCGCCGTCTCGCCCAGTGCCGGCGTTTGCCGAACGAATTTGCTACCTGTAATTTCCGGCCGATTGCGGACGGATCGTGCAAGCCGGACGGGTTGTAGTCGATACTTGAGCACGGTCAAAGTTCCCTTGTGTGAGTTCCGGAGGAGATTCAGGCGTGCCCGACCCAGACGACACCTTGCGTAGAGAGCTCGGCTGGACGGGTCCGGAGGAATCGCACTTCGAACCCGATACCCGCCCGACCCGCCGGAAACCGCCCGAACCACCGTCGATACCCGGCCGTCCCCCGGTCAATTTCGTTCCGTCGAAGGCCCCGGAGACCACCGATCCCGACGACGCCGGGCCCTCACAGGGCGTTCCGACCGACCCCGACGCCGAGCGCGCCCGCACCACATTCCGGGAGGCGCCTCCCGCACCGCCGACTCCGCCGCAGCAGCAGGCTCCGCCTCCACCTCCGCCGCCGGCACCACCCCAACCTCCGCACGACGCCCGTCACGCTCCTCCAAACCAGGCACCACCCAACATGGGCCAGCCGGATGCCCGGACCGACGTGTGGGAGCAGCATCCCCCGGGCTGGCAGCTTCCGTCGCAGCGTCCGCCCGGCCCCGGGGGTCCGCCACAGCATCCCTACGGACCGCCACCCGGTCAGCCCTGGCCCGCCGAAGGCGGATTCGCCCAGGATCCAGGTGCGGTTGCACCGGCCGTACCCCCGCTGCCGACGGGCTCGTACGCCGATCGCATCCGGGTCAACGACCTGGTGCCGCCCAAGCGTCAACCGCCGGGCAGTGGTTGGCGACTGTTCGTGTACCGGACAACATTCGGCCTGGTCAATCCCGGGCCGTCGCCCGAAGACCTCCGCCAGGCCGAGCTGGAGACGAAGATCAAGGGCGTCCTGCGCGGCCACTACAAGGTCGGGGTCATGGGCAAGGGCGGGGTCGGCAAGACCACCGTCTCTGCCAGCGTCGGATCGATCTTCGCGCAGCTGCGTCAGGACGACCGCGTGGTGGCCATCGATGCCGACACGTCCTTCGGCAAGCTCGGCAGCCGCGTCGACCCTCAGGCCCAGAGCTCGTACTGGGAACTGGCCAACGACAAGCACCTCGACTCTTTCGCCGACGTGCGAAGCAGGGTCGGCAACAACGCCGCCGGGCTGTTCGTCCTCGCAGGCGAGGGCACACCGGCCCGCCGCCGGGTGCTCGACGCGGCCATCTACCGCGAGGCCACCACTCGGCTCGACAGACACTTCTCCATCTCGGTGGTGGACTGCAGCTCGACGATGGACTCACCGGTGACGCAGGAAGTGCTGCGCGATCTCGACGGCTTGATCGTGGTGTCCTCGCCATGGGTGGACGGCGCCGCCACGGCCGGCCAGACACTGGATTGGCTTGCCGCCCACGAGATGACGGACCTGCTGCAACGCACCGTCGTGGTGCTCAACGACTCCGACGGCCACGCCGACAAGCGGACGCGTTCGATCCTGGCCGGACAGTTCTCAGGTCAGGGTCAGCGGGTGATCGAGGTGCCGTTCGACGGGCATCTTCGCCCCGGTGGCGTCGTCGACCCCCGGGAGATGTCGACGCCGACCCGGCGCCGCTTCCTGGAGATCGCCGCGGCACTGGCCGAGCACTTCCCGACCCACGACGACCGGCGGGACCGCTAGCCGGACCCTGATCAGCGCATCGCGCCGATCAGTCCCTCCAGGGCATGGACTGCGGGGGCGTCGATGGGATATTCCGCCTCGGCGCGGGCCACGGTGTCCTCGGAAACGCCCGCAGCCGTTGCGGTCTCACCGATCGTCAGATTGGCCTGCCGACGGGCGGCATACAGACGCTGCCCGAGGGTCGCCCCGGGCGCGGTGGCCGCGAGGGTGGTCAGCTCATCGATCTGGCGCCGCACAGCGCTGAGCGCCTTGATCAGCGCGGGAGTCACCATGCTGAGCCGCGCGGCGCGGGCGGCCACCGCCTCGAGCTGACGCAGGTCGGCCAGCACTGACGTCACCCGCGGCGTGAACTCGGGTTCTCCGACGGTGGGCAACGTGGCGATCGTCGACTCTAGAGTGCTCACCGCTGTGAGCACCGCCTGGGCGATCAGCGGTACCTCTTCACTGGCCGGCGGCGTGGTCGTCAACGGCGGTTGTGCGGTGACGACGGTCGGCGGTTCCACCGGTGCCGGTGGAGGCATCGCCGGATCTGGCACCGGCCCGCCCTGGCGCAGCCGGGCGATGGTGCCCGGCGGCCAGCGCAACACCTCTTCGAGCTTGAACCGGGTGCGTTCGCGGGGCCAGCTGCGACCCTTCTCGAACGCGATGAGGGCTCCGGCGTTGATGATCCCGTCGGCGGCGAGGCTGCGCTGGCTGATGTCGAGCTCGCGGCGTCTGGCGGCGGCTGCAGCACCAGCGCGGATGAGTCCGACATCGAACTCGCCCGTGGCGAGATCGTACTCAGCGTCGGTCATACGGGGCTGTTTCCTCGCCGATGTGCTCAGCCTCAGCCGAAGTGCTGAAGCGGTTGCCGGGACCCGTCAATCCTAACCCCAGACCGAAGCACCGCTACACCTTGGGTTTTTTGTATTTGTAGCAAACAACCCCGATGCTACGGCTTCTCCGCCGGACAAACCGTACACCTGCTACGGGTACATGAAGGTACCCATCGGTGTTCTGACGTGCGGTTTTAGATCCAAAGCGCCTTTCCCCTGGTGATTCGCCATCGTTACCAATGCAAATTTCCGTAGCGTTGCACCGCTGCAGTCCAAATCAAACTGTTGCATCGCTACGGTTCTTGCTATAGCGTTCCCCCCAACGCGGTACACACCGCAACAGAAGTCCTCTAACAGGAGCAGCAGCATGAACGCACTCATGGCCAACGGCATCCCGCTCGGCGTGTGCACCAGTGAGCCGGAGCGGTGGACCTCCACTCCCGACGATCAGGCGAAGGTCATCTGCCGCGAATGCCCGCGGCGTTGGCTGTGTGCCCGCGAGGCCTGCGAATTGCCCCGCGCCGAAGGACTTTGGGCCGGCATCATGGTTCCCGAGGCGGGCCGGGGCCGCAGCTTTGCGCTCAAGCAGCTGCGCTCGCTGGCCGAGCGCAACGGCTACCCGGTGCGCAAGCTCGGCCTGGTCTTCCCTGAAGCCGCCTGATCCTCGATCCCGCGCAACGCACCAGAATCTTTTCTGGCCCTTGCGCTGCCGATTCGAGGGGACGGCAGGGCAGGGGCAAGTTTCCACCGGGGGAGGAATAGGGGCCCGGGGTGTGTCGTTACACCCGGGGACGGTGTCGGGCATTGCCCCGGGCCCCACACCAGAATCGTCGCTTCGAGCGACCACTCGCCGAGAGGCGCAGTGACGGCACCGTCCCCAAACTCTCCCTTTGACTACTGCTCGAGCGTGGCGACCACCGCGTCGAGCAGGGCATCCACATCGTCCTCGGCGTAGCCGCGCTGGAACAACGGCGGCCTCGGGAACGCGATGTTCCGGACATCGTCGGCACCGAGGTGCCCGCGTCCGTCGAGCCTCCGGGCGACCAGCGCGAGAAAGTCGTCCACCGACTTCTTGTCGTAACCCCGCTTGCCCAGTGGCGGCTTCGAAAACTCGGTGCTGCGAACATCTTCGGCAGTCAATCCCCCGGTCATGCGCGTCATGCTAATCGCGTCGGGTTCGCCCGAACGCGGTTACCGTGAGGTTCATGAGCAATACCGATACGGCGCCTGCCGAAGTCACCTGCGCCAATTCGGAGTTCACCGGCGTCCTGCACCCGCGAGAGGTGCCGTTGGGCGGGCCGCGCGCAATGCTCGTTCGTCGCACCCTGCCGCAGCGGGACCGGTCCATGATCGGCGCCTGGTGTTTCGCCGACCACTACGGTCCCCACGATGTCCGAACCGCCGGCAGAGGCATGGATGTGCCGCCCCATCCCCACACCGGATTACAAACGGTGAGTTGGCTTTTCGAAGGCCTGATCGAACACCGGGACAGCGCCGGGGTCCATGCCATGATCCGGCCGGGTGAGCTCAACCTGATGACCGCCGGTGCCGGGATCTGCCACTCGGAGGTCTCGACGGCGGAAACGACGATCCTGCACGGCGTGCAACTGTGGGTGGCCCTGCCCGACGCCGCCCGCGACACCGGCCGCGACTTCGCGCACTACGCGCCGCCGCCCCGGATCCTCGACGGCGCCACACTGCGGGTGTTCCTCGGTCAGCTGGCCGGCTCGAAGTCCCCGGTGCCCACCTTCACGCCGCTGCTGGGCGCGCAGATCGACCTGGATCCGGGTGCGGCGCTGACATTGGATGTCGACCCGGGCTTCGAACACGGGGTCCTGCTCGACCAGGGTGTGATCGAGGTATGCGGCACCACTCTGGCAGTCGCCGACCTGGCCTACCAGGCGCCGGGGTCCGCACAACTGCGGTTGGTCAACCGCGGCGACGGGCCGGCCCGGGTGATCCTGCTCGGCGGGCCGCCGTTCACCGAGGAACTGGTGATGTGGTGGAACTTCGTCGGTCGCAGCCACGACGACATCGCGACCTACCGCGAACTGTGGCAGGCAGGCGATGTCCGGTTCGGCGATGTGCAGGGTTACACCGGCCGCGTCGCGCGGTTGCCTGCGCCGCCCTTGCCCAATGGCCGGCTCAAGCCGCGCCCGCGCCCGTCGAGCTAGGCGTTCAAATACTCTGCGGTGCTGCCGCCCACCGGCATCTCGGGAAGCCCGAGCTTGCGGTGGTCCCAGCTGCGCTGACGGCTGGGCACCACCCGCACGGCGATGCGGTTGTTCATCATCTGATCGACGAACGGGCGCATCTCCTCGGTGTAGGGCCCGGTGTAGCGCTCCCACACGCTGATGCCCACGCGCAGAATCGTTTCCGGGTCGTCGACGATCTCGGCGGTGCCGTCGATCGACACGCCGCGCAGGGTGTTGTACGTGTCGCCGTCCTCGATCATCACAGTGATCGTGGGGTCGCGGCGCAGGTTGACCGCCTTCTGCGACTTGGCCTTGGTCTCGAACCAGATCTCACCGTCGAGCACCGCGTACCACATCGCGACCAGGTGAGGTCGGCCGCTGGGCAGCACCGTGGCCATCGTCGCGGTCCGACTGCGTTCGATGAATTCGGCGATCTCATCGTCGTTCATGACGATCTTCGTGCGCTCGTTCTTGCCCACCTGTCACCTCTCCACTCGGTCAGCCCACCATAGCCACGGGGTCACCGGTCCCTGCGAACCCGGTCGGTAACCCGATCGGCCGGTTACAGCACGCCGAACTGCGAAGTCACCCAGCGCACCGGATCCACACACCGGAATGGGGCAATACCCCTGGCGTGCAGACGATTTCCGTTGGGCGGATGTCCGAGCGCGGACACCGCGAAATACCGGCTGGCCAATCGCGCGCCCAGAGACGGGTTCTCCACGCCCGCGACGATCGACCCGCCGTGCAGACGGACCAACAAGCTGCGCACCTCCTGGTCGAGCAGCTGACCGTCGACGTCGTCGTACTGCTTGCCGTCGGAGGTGTCTCGCAGGAAGGCCGCTCCCCCGTTCGACATGACCAGTGCCCATTCCGAACCCTGCACGTCCCGCAGCGCACGCAGCACGTCGAACTTCGACAGGATCACCGCCAGCTTGGGCTGGCCCGGGTTGACCGCCAACAGCAGATTGCCCAGTACCGAACGCGGTTCCCCACCGCTGAACGGCTGGGGCGGCAGCAGATCCTGCAGTTGATCGCGGATGGCCTTGACCCGCAACGGGTCGAACATGAAGAACACCCCGTCGGCGTGGCCGAAGAACTGGAAGGGCGGCGCCCGCAGGTCACCGTTCTCCAGGTCCTCGCCCGCCACGTCGCGCAGCACCAGGAACCGGCGTACCCCGTGCCAGACACCGATCGAGAACACCAGTGGCTCACGCTGATTCGGGGCCTGGGTGTGCACCGTCGGAGTGGGCGGCAACAGTCCCCGATGGACGTACAACGGCCCCTCGTAGTTGGTGGCGTAGTTCTGTGCGGTGGCCCGGGTGACCGGTTCCATCACCACGCCGAAACGCTCACACAGCAATTCCAGCTGCTTGACGAGCACCGCGATGTACAGGCTCTTGCCCGTCGCACGTGCCCCGGCCAGCGCGATGCAGATGGCGTGCCCCTCGCGGAAGCCGTCGGGAAGGGTGAAGTGGCAGACCGGGCAGACCTCCACCGCAGGTCCCTGCAGCGCCCGGCTGGCCTCAGACGTCGGCGGCGGCGGGCCGTTGTAGCCGGGTGTGCGGGTCCACGTATAGAGCGGACCGCAATCGGCGGGCGCACCGACGTAGGCCGAAGCGACGTCGTCGCGGTATCGCGTGCCGCCGGCCTGGGCGGGCAGCGTCCACAGGTGGTTGTTCGGGCTCAACAGGGTGAAGCAACGCGGGCACTTGCTCATGTCAGCCCCGGCTCCCCCTCAGTCGCTCCGCCAGCGACGGGTGCTCGCCCCGCCGCGTCAGCAGCCTGTTCACCATTTTGCGGTATCCGCGCATCGTCCCCTCAGAGGAATCGCCCGACAACTGCGCCATCAACACCACCACGGATTCCGCGTCGGCGCCCACCATGGTGGCGGCCACCTGTCCGGCCAGCACACCCGCGAGCCGATCCACCGGGTCGAGGGCATGTCCGGCGGCTTCGGCCGCCGCGGTGCGGAGCAGGCTGATCGCCACCACCGTCACGGGTGCCAGCTGGCCACCGTCGACAAGCGGCAGCACCCTGGCGACCGCCTGTGTGCCGTAACCGCTTTCGGCGGCCAACGCGTTGCAGGCCTGCGGATACGGCTGGCCGGCGAGCACGCCCAACAGCGCGAACGCCAGCAGCCGCACCGCGAAATCCGGGTGCACGGACCGCGGCTCGAGCCCGGCCAGCACCTGATCCCACAGCGGTACATACGAACTCTGGTGGGTGTGCAGATACTGCTGATGCAGCCACTCCCGCGGCTCGATGTGACGGACGGCCGCACAGGAGACCGCCACGTTGTCGCCGTTGTCCTCGATGACCTTGCCCGCCAACAGGTGCAACGCGGCCGAGTCCGCGGCCCCCACCAGGGTGCGCAGCGCAGCCATCCTGGGCAGCGGATCGGCACCGATGGCCAGCAGCAGATCCGACGGATCCCAGACCGACGCCACTGCGGCGGCTGCGAAGCTCGCCGGGTCGGTGGTGCGCAGCCACCACAGCTGCGCACCGAGGTCACCCGCGCCTTGCGGTCCACGCCGCCGTGACCGTAGGCCGCGCAGCGCGGCGCGGATCCACACCGGATCCCCGGGCCGGGCCGCCGCGAGCTCAGCCGGCTCCGGGACCGGAGCCGCCTCGGCCAGCCAGTCCAGGACGTCGTCGTCGATGGCGCTGCCCTCCGGGTCGACGTCGTGCAGCAACCACGCCGCCAGCGACAGCCGGTCCGCGGCACCGATGCGCGTGCGTACCCCTGGATCCGCCAGACCGGGCAGCACACCGTCGGCCAGGGCCACCTGCAGCCGGTCGTCGGCGACCCCGGCCCGCAACAGCAGGTCAACGACCCGCAGCAACCGGTCAGGACCTTGCCTGCGGCTGTGTTCCAGGGCGGGACCGATGGCCACCCGCAGCGACGAAGGTATTGGTTTCCCGTGAAACGTTCTCGGCCCCAACGGGATTGGTCCGCTTTGGGTCATCCAGGCGTCGTCGGCGATGGCCCGGGAGAAGTACGTGGCATCGGCGAGTGCGGCTCCCGCCCCATCCCGCAACTCGTGCACCACCCGCCACGCATCGGCTGTCGTGGCACCGACCGCGGCCGAGAGCACATCGGCGATGATGTGCGCGGCTTCGGACCCGACCAGGGCACCCGACGGGGAATGCGCGGCGATCACCTCATGGGCCTCCACCTGCGCGTCGGCGAATTCCGGCTGCCCGGCCACCGCCATGGCCATCGGCCAGGCCGGGTGCAGACCGTCATCGCGCACCTGGCTGGACAGCGTGTCGATGTCGTCGAGCACCCGCCGGGCCGAGGCCACGTCGAGCAACACCACCTGTGCCATCACCGACCACCGGGTCACCTCGATGCGGTGTCCGCCCGCGGTGCGGTGCGGATCGCCACCGAGCTCACCCAGCGACACCGTCTCGGATTCGCTGATCACGACCATGCCGGGTTCGACCGCGGCGAGGTCCTCGATCGGAACCGCGCTGAGCACCTGGCCGTTGTGCGGCGCGACCTGCTCCGCGCGATCGAAGGTGGAGAAGCTCAGTGCCGCCGCGGTGCCCGGCGACATCAGGAAACTCACCAGGCCGATCCACTGCGCCGCCGCATCCGGGGACCGCACCCCCAGCACCACCGGCGGACCGCCGGCGAGCGCCGCGGCCACGGCATCCAGCAGCGCGAACAACGTCGCCAACCGCCAGGTGACGGCATCCAGCGCGAAGGCCACCACACTGTCCTTGGTGACCGCGTTGCCGAGCTCCGGCAGGGTCCCGGGAAGCGCGGCACGGGCCACCGCTGCCGCGCCGAAAGGCTGCAGCCAGTGCGACGACCGCCACCGTTGGATGGCCCGGTAGCGGGGATGGGTGTCGGGCGCACGGTCCAACAGCGCGTGGGCGAACACGTTGCCCGGCCGGCCCGTACTGTCCGACCCGGCCGGGAAGGTGTGCCAATAGCCGGCGCCATCGCCGAGATGGCGGTAGGCCAGCCGGCGCGGGCCGTGCTCGAGCTGCTCGGGGGTCGGGAAATCGGGCATCTCGCCCACCGGACGGAACACCGTGCGTACCCCGGCGATCAACGCCTGCGTCTCAGCCGGCGTCAGACCTCCGCTGGTTTCCTTGACCTGCCAGCCGCCGACAGTCCCGACGGCATCGAACGACGTATAGGCGAGCTGGCCGTAGCGCGACGTCATAGCACCGTCGCGGTGAGCTGCAAGGTCTGCACCGGCGGGTCCAGCAGTGCGAGGGTTCGCAGCTGGGCCGGATCGGGGATGTTGAGGAACAGCCGGATCCAGCCGTGCAGGCCGCTGACGTTGGCGGCCCACAGTTCGCCGCTGCCCGACGCCGTCAACGCCGTCCAGCGCAACTGCTTCGACGGCTGGTCTGCCAACTGCCCCTGCGCGTCCAGCGGCGCCACATCGACCGGCTGGCCGTCGTGCACGCTCAACGGCATCCGCTGCGGGTTGTTGACCAACACGAACGACGGCGAGCCCGGAATGTCGTATTCCGAACGCACGGCGACGGTGGCTGTGTTGGGGAAACCGTTGGGATCACGCCCGATTCGCACCGCGTATTGCAGCCGCAGCATGCCCGGGTACTCGATGCTGGCCACCGGCCCGGTCACCCGTCGCCCACCGGAGAACGCCACCGGCGCCAGGTGCAGTGAGCATCCACCCACCGGCAGTGCGCCGGTCAGGTGCATGCCGCCGTATTTCTCGTAGTCTTCGAGCGAGATCTCGAAGGACCTGCCGGTCAAGCCGGCGCGGGGGTCGTAGCCCTTGGCCGCCAGGGTCACCACCACGCCTGCCGCTCCGTCGGGCCACTCGAACGTCAGCACCTGTTTGTTGCAGTACTCGACGAGTTCGATTTCGCGGATCGTGCCGGTGCGCACCGCCGATACGGTGCGGCCCAGCACGGCCCGCCCGGCGAGGATCGTCACCGGAGTGAGGTAGGCCCGGCTCCAGCCCCGGGGCCAGGGCACCCCGGCCATCAGCGTGCGGTGGCTGCCGTCGGGTAGTGCCCGATCGGTGACCGATTGCCGCAATCGCAGGTCCGGGGTCAGCCCGACCTGCTCGAGCGCGTTCTCGGGTAGCTCGGTCGAGACCCCGCCTGCGCTCGGACCGGTCTGGCTGAGGTAGACGGCCACCTCTGCTCCGGGAGCGGCCCACGACACGTCGAACGACTCACCGTCGAGACTGGTGTCGACCGAGATGTCGGTGACGGCGGCGAGCACCGCCGATACCTCGACGTCGACATCGGCGGGTTCCGAGAACAGCACGGCGTCGTCGACGGTGACCGCGCAGCGCACCCGGTAGCGGTAGCGCATGCCCCGGGCCGCGCCGGAATCGACGAAACCGGTGCGGTGCTCGCCTTCGGCCAGGATCCGGTAGGGCGACTCGTCGATCCCGGTTTCATCGGCGGCGTCGTGCGGGATGCGGTAGACGTGCACCGAACTCGTCGCGGGTGGTTCCGTCCACTTGCCGATCACCAGGCCGTTGTCCTCCCGAATGGACACGTCACCGGGTGGCGCGACGAATACCCCACTGGCATGCAACACGGGCCGAGTGCTCAGGGCATCCGCGCGCGACGTCCCGGTGATGACCCAAACCTGGTAGTAACGCACCGGGCCGGTCAAGGGCCGGTCGTCGCTGGCGGCCGACAACGGCGTCGCCGCGACGAGGTCGGCGTTCTCCGGGGACTTGGGCGCCCGGTCTTCGCCACTGACCACCCGGTACAGGACCACTCCCCCGTTGGCCTGGTAGTCGGGCCAACTCAGGTCCACGACGTCGGGACGGGATTCGCCGTGGCGGAACGCGATGGCGTGCACGTCGGCGACTGCGGGTGGCGCCGGCTCCGATGGGCTGTCCGGTGCCCGGGTTTCCAGCTCGGCCAGCACCCGCGCCATCGCCTCAGCGTGTTCGGCCACCGAACCCGGCAGCATCTCGCGGATCTGCTCGACATCGGTACGGCCGGACTTGAGGACGAGACGCAGATGCGCCTCTTTGAAACTGCGGGCCGCGACCGCGCCGGAGTCGACCAGTTGCTGACGCCAGGCCAGCAGCGGCGCCAAGCGGGGATCCGCGTCGTCGGGATCGTCGACGGGATACAGATCGGGCATCAGAACACCAAATCCCCGCCGGACGTGATTACTTTGCATCACTTGCTCCGGCAGCTCGAACAGCGCGAACTCCTGAGGTGCCAGGCCGACACTGGCCTGCACACCCGGAAACGCTACCGCAGCAGCCGCTGGGTGACCGCCACATGGTGAGCCGGGTCGACGCGCTGGGGTTGTGTGCCACCTCATGTGTCCGGCACATTCGGATGGACCGCGATCCGAGGGGGGACATGTCTTCTGCCAGCAACGACGTGTGGGAAGTGATGTCGACGTCGCGGACCATCCGGCGGTTCACCGATGAACCGGTCGACGACGCCACCCTGACCCGCTGCCTGCAGGCCGCGGCGTGGGCGCCGTCGGGGGCGAACGCGCAGGCTTGGCGGTTCGTGGTGCTGCGCTCCGCGGAGCAGCGCGCGGTAGTGGCGAAGGCCGCCGCGCAGGCACTGGCCGTCATCGAACCCGTTTACGGCATGACCCGCCCGGCCGAGGACGACGCCAGCCGGCGTGCCAGGACCGACCGCGCCACCTATGAATTGCACGACCGGGCAGGCGAGTTCACCTCGGTGCTGTTCACCCAGCAGCGGTTCCCCACCGCCTCGGAACTGCTGCTCGGCGGATCGATCTTTCCTGCCATGCAGAACTTCCTGCTCGCGGCCCGGGCCCAGGGCCTGGGCGCCTGCCTGACCAGCTGGGCCTCCTACGGCGGGGAACAGCTGCTGCGCGAGGCCGTCGGGGTGCCGCAGGAGTGGATGCTGGCCGGCCACGTCGTGGTGGGCTGGCCCCGCGGATCCCACGGCCCGGTGCGCCGGCGCCCCGTCGGCGAACTGGTCTGCATGGACCATTGGGACAACCCGGCGTCCTAGGCTCGATTCATGGATCCGGCACCTGCACTGATGCCCGCGGCATTCATCGGCCACGGCAGCCCGATGAACGCGCTCGAGTCCAATCGCTTCACCGCGGCCTGGCGCGGTTTCGGGCAGGCGGTGCCCCGGCCCCGCGCGATCCTGGTGATCAGTGCGCACTGGTACATCAACGCCACCGCGGTGACGGCGATGCCGCGCCCGCGCACCATCCACGACTTCTACGGATTCCCGCGCGAGCTGTTCGACGTCGAGTACCCGGCGCCGGGGTTGCCGGAGTTGGCCGAGGAGGTCAGCGACGTCGTGCACCCGACCTGGGTGGGTGCCGACGTGGACAGCTGGGGTATCGACCACGGCACCTGGTCGGTGCTGGTGCACGCCTTTCCCGACGCGTCCATCCCCGTTGTGCAACTGGCGATCAACGCCAACGAACCGGCCGAGTACCACCTGCGACTCGGTGCGAAGCTGGCGCCGTTGCGCGAGCGCGGCGTGCTGGTGGTGGGAAGCGGCAACATCGTGCACAACCTCGCCGGTATGGACCCCACCAAGCCCGAGGGTGGCTTCGCCTGGGCTGAACGCTTCGACGATGCCGCCCACGAACAACTCATCCACTCCCCCGCCGATGTCCTCACCCTCGAGGCGCACCCCGACTATGCGGCCGCCGTTCCCACCCCGGACCACTTCATCCCGATGCTGTACTTCGCCGGGCTCGCCGGTGCCGCAGCGGATTCCACCCGCTCGGTCGACGCCATGGTCAGCGGCTACACCTACGGGTCGCTGTCGATGACGTCTTACCTGCTGAGTTGAGGAGATTCATTCCGGCGAGGCGGCCGGCACCGGCACGATAAGGTGTCGGCGTGTTGTGCCATGACAAGCCGGCAGACGGCGTCGGGGCGTAGGCACGCGTGCGCGGAATTCTTCTGGCCGGTGGGTCCGGCACCCGCCTGCATCCGATCACCACGGGTGTCAGCAAGCAGCTGCTGCCGGTGTACGACAAGCCGCTCGTCTACTACCCGCTGTCCACCCTGATCATGGCCGGCATCCGCGACATCCTGGTGATCACCACCCCTGTCGATGCGCCGGCGTTCCAGCGCTTGTTGGGTGACGGCTCGGCCTTCGGGGTGAACCTGAGCTATGCCGCCCAGCCCCAGCCCGAAGGCCTGGCCCAGGCGTTCGTGATCGGCGCCGAGCACATCGGGACAGATTCGGTGGCACTTGTGCTGGGCGACAACGTTTTCTACGGCCCGGGATTGGGTACGAACCTGCGCCGGTTCCAGAATGTCAGCGGTGGAGCGATTTTCGCGTACTGGGTGGCCAACCCGGCCGCCTACGGTGTCATCGAGTTCGGCGCGGACGGCACAGCGCTGTCCCTCGAGGAGAAACCCGCCGTCCCCAAATCGCAGTACGCCGTGCCGGGGCTGTACTTCTACGACAACGACGTCATAGATATAGCGCGCTCACTCCGGAAATCCGCGCGCGGAGAGTATGAGATCACCGAGATCAACCAGATCTACCTGAACCAGGGCCGGCTCTCGGTCGAGGTGCTGGCCCGCGGAACGGCCTGGTTGGACACCGGCACCTTCGACTCACTCCTGGACGCCAGTGACTTCGTCCGCACCATAGAACGCCGCCAAGGGCTGAAGATCGGTGTGCCCGAGGAGATCGCGTGGCGCGCCGGCTACATCGACGACGATCAACTGGTTGCCCGTGCCAAGGAACTGCCCAAATCCGGGTACGGCGACTATCTGTTGCAGCTGTTGCAGCGCAGGTAGTCACACCGTGGCAAAGAACTCCTGAAGAGCCTCGGCGACGCGCTCGGGCGCCATGGCTGTCGCGAAGTGCGACTGATCGGGCCAGACCACTCGCTGGGCGTGTGGGAGCACCTGCGCCAGGCGGTCCATGCCTTCTGGCAGAGGTGGCCAACTCTGACCGCCCTGCATCAACAACACCGGCAACGTGATCGTCGCCCACCGGTCGACGTCCTGTCCGTCACCGGCCATCGCCTCCAGATCCGCTCCCGCGGAGACCGTGATGGTGCGGCCGGTCTCCTCATCAGGGAGCGTGATCGGAGTCGCCGAAATCACCTCGGCAGGAACGCATGCGACATCGCGGGCGAAGACTTCGAGTGCCTCTGGATATCGGCGTTCGGCGCAGAACTGCCGGAAGCGATCGAGGACCGGCAACAGGTGTGCGCCCGACAACAGCAATGGCGGCTCGAACAACGCCAGTGACGCGATTCGATCGGCGTCGGCCGCGGCCGCATAAAGGGCGACCGTCGCTCCATAGGAGCCGCCGACGATATGTGCCGTAGAACCAAAGGATTCAGCCACTGAATTCAGCACGCACCGCAGATCGGCGGCCTCCGCGTCGAAACTATTGGGTGAGTTGCCGATGGCACTCGGTGGGTGGTTTCGCCGCGCGTACCGCACGATCCGGTAGCCGGCGAGATGCTGACCGACCGCGGCCCACGAATCCAGGCCGCCATTGGACCCGTGCACGAAAACCACCGGCGGCCCGTCACCCGTCACTTCCAGAACCAGCTTGGTGTCGTCCGCCGCTCGCAGTTCTGAATGCACAACGTGAGTATTGCCCTAGCCACGGCGCTCGGCCCCAAATACGAAGGCCGTGAACTCAGTTGAGTTCACGGCCTTCGTCGCAGTTCATCAGAACCGCTCTCTGTGGGCGAAGGGGGACTTGAACCCCCACGTCCCGAAGGACACTGGCACCTGAAGCCAGCGCGTCTGCCATTCCGCCACTCGCCCGAATGACCGAGGCAGCGTAACACTGCGAGCGCGCCGTTCCCAAACCGGCCGATCAGCAGGCCGATCAGGCGCCCGCCGGATTGTCAGAAAACCCTTAAGCTCATCTAGATCAGGTCACTGACCTGCAACGATCGGATTCTCAGAGTTCTGTTGGTCCCGCTTTACGGCACTAGGCCGATACCATGCTTGTGAGCAGTGTGGCCAGAGCGACACGCGGTAGCACGGGTGCCGTGTCGAGGCGACGAACGACAACGAGAAAAGGCGGGCGGTGACATGGGTCTGGTCGACCGCATCGAACGCAAACTCGAGTCGACCGTCGGCGATGCGTTCGCCCGGGTCTTCGGCGGCTCGATAGTGCCTCAAGAAGTAGAGACGGCGTTGTGCCGGGAAGCCGAGTCCCGAGCCCGTACCGTGGCCGGTGGACAAGTTTTGGCACCGAACGACTACGTAATTACGCTCAGTGGCACTGACTATCAGAGAGTAAGCGCCGATACTGACCTGACCTCGACCGCGTTCGCCAAACATCTGGGGGGATTCATTCGTGATCAGGGGTGGCAAACGTATGGTGATGTGGTCGTTAGATTCGAGCAATCACCGAACCTGCACACCGGACAGTTCCGCGCCCACGGCGCGGTTAACCCCGATTCGACCGCTGGCGAATCCGCGCGAGCCCAAGGCGACCATGCGTTCACCGCAGAATCAGGAGAACCACCTATGACCGATAACCCGAATTACCGCGGCGGCCAGGGACAAGGGCGGCCCGGCGACGAGTATTACGACGACCGCTACGGCCACCCGCAGGACGATCCCCGCGGCGGGCAGTACCCGCCGGAGCAGGGCGGCTACCCGCCCCAGGAGCAGGGCGGCGGCTATCCCCCGCAGCAGCGCGGCGGCTACGGCGGCGAGCGGGGCGGATACCCCGATCAGGGCGGCTACCCGGACCAGGGTGGGTACCCGGATCAAGGCGGTTACCCCGACCAGGCCGGCTACCCCCCGCAGTCCTACGAGCAGCAGCGTCCGCCCGCCGGCTACGGCGGTCAGCCGGGCGGCGGTTATGACCGCGGCTACGGCGGCCAGCCGGGCGGCGGCTACGGCCAGCCCGCGCCGGGCGGTCAACCCGGTTACGGCGGCGGCGAGTACGACTACGGACGTCAGGACCCGCGCCAGGGCGGCGGCTACCCCGAGCAGGGTGGCGGGTACGCCGGCGGTGGCCAGCCCTACGGGCGCCAGGAGTACGGCCAGCAGCAGGATTATGGCCGCGGCTACGCCGAGCCTCAGCAGGGCGGTTACCCCGAACAGGGCGGCTACGGCGAGCCCGGTTATGGCGAGCAGGGCGGCTACCCGGACCAGGGTGGGTACGGCGCACCGGGGGCCGGCCAGCCCGGATACGGCGGCCAGCAGGGCGGGTACGGCGGCGGCGACTACGCCGCCGGAGGCGCTGCGGTCACCCTCCAGCTCGACGACGGCAGTGGCCGTACCTACCAGTTGCGCGAAGGCGCCAACGTGATCGGCCGCGGCCAGGACGCCCAGTTCCGTCTCCCCGACACCGGGGTGTCTCGCCGGCACCTGGAAATCCGGTGGGACGGACAGGTCGCGTTGCTGTCAGACCTCAACTCCACCAACGGCACCACGGTGAACAACGCACCGGTGCAGGAGTGGCAGCTGGCCGACGGCGACGTGATCCGGCTGGGCCATTCCGAGATCATCGTGCGCGTGCACTGAGCGTCTGAGACCGGACACACCTGAGTGGCAAGCACCCCGCTTCGCCCTCACGGCGATCGCCGTCCAAGTATCGTGACGTTGCCGACGGTAGCTGAGCGATACCAGTGGGGCGGATACGGAGAGGACGTCAGATGCAGGGGTTAGTGCTGCAGCTGACACGTGTCGGTTTCCTCCTGCTGCTGTGGTTGTTCATCTGGTCGGTGCTGCGCATCCTGCGGACGGACATCTATGCGCCCACGGGCGCGGTGATGGTGCGCCGGGGGCTGGCTCTCCGCGGTTCCCTGCTGCCGAGCCGGGACCGACGCCACATCGCGCGGCAATTGGTGGTCACCGAGGGCGCGCTGGCCGGTACCCGCATCACGTTGGGTGCTCAGCCGGTGTTGATCGGCCGTGCCGACGACTCCACTCTTGTGCTCACCGATGATTACGCTTCGACGCGCCACGCCCGGCTCTCACCACGAGGTTCGGAGTGGTACGTCGAGGACCTAGGATCGACCAACGGCACATACCTTGACAGGGCGAAGGTGACAACAGCGGTAAGGGTTTCAATCGGGACACCGGTTCGAATCGGTAAGACGGTAATCGAGTTGCGTCCGTGACGCCGCGCACGCGAGGAGCAGATCAGGCACCGCGCACGCGAGGAGCAGAATCGATACCGCGCATGCGAGGAGCGCTAGACACACTATGACCCTCGTACTCCGATACGCCGCGCGCAGTGATCGCGGGTTGGTTCGCGCCAACAATGAGGACTCGGTGTATGCCGGGGCGCGGCTGCTGGCGCTGGCCGACGGCATGGGCGGCCATGCCGCAGGCGAAGTGGCCTCACAGCTCGTCATCGCGGCGCTGGCGCATCTCGACGACGACGAGCCCGGCGGTGACCTGCTCAGCAAGCTCAACACCGCGGTCGGCCAGGGCAATGCCGCGATCGCGGCCCACGTGGAGGCCGACCCCGAACTCGACGGCATGGGCACCACGCTCACCGCGATCCTGTTCGCAGGCAACCGGCTGGGCCTCGTCCACATCGGCGACTCCCGCGGCTATCTGCTGCGCGACGGTGAGCTGACCCAGATCACCAAGGACGACACCTTCGTCCAGACGCTGGTCGACGAAGGGCGCATCACCGCCGAGGAGGCCCACAGCCATCCGCAGCGGTCGCTGATCATGCGGGCGCTGACCGGGCATGAGGTCGAGCCGACACTGATCATGCGTGAGGCCAAGGCCGGTGATCGCTACCTGCTGTGCTCGGACGGTCTGTCCGATCCGGTCAGCCACGAGACCATCCACGAGGCCCTGCAGATCGAGGACGTCGCCGAGAGCGCCGACCGGCTGATCGAGCTGGCCCTGCGCGGCGGCGGCCCGGACAACGTGACCGTGGTGGTCGCCGACGTCGTCGACTATGACTACGGGCAGACCCAGCCGATCCTGGCCGGCGCGGTGTCCGGGGACGACGATCAGACCGCGCCGCCGGACACGGCTGCCGGACGGGCCTCTGCGTTCAATCCCCGCCGCAATGAACCCAAACGCGTGGTGCCCCAGCCGGCCGAGCCGGCCCGCAAGCCACGATCGCGCCGCCGGTTCCTCATCGCCGCTGTGCTGCTGGTACTGGTGCTCATCGGCGGCCTGGCCATCGGCCGGGAGATCATCCGCAACAACTATTACGTCGCCGAGCACGACGGCACGGTGTCGATCATGCGTGGGGTGCAGGGCTCCTTTCTCGGTATCTCACTGCAGGAGCCATATCGCCTGGGCTGTCTCAACGCCCGCAACGAACTGTCGCTGATCAGCGCCGACGACACTCAGGACCAGCGCGAGTGCCGGTTGATGGCGATCGACGACTTGCGTCCCTCGGAACGGGCCTCGGTGAAGGCCGGTCTGATCGGCGGCACCCAGGACGAGGCCATCGAGCAGATCACCAAGCTGGCCCGGAGCTCCGTCCTGCCGGTGTGCGCCCCGCGCACCGCCACCACGACGTCGAAGCCCGCCCCGGCACCCAGCCCGGCGCCGTCTCCGTCACCTTCGGCGGCTCCGATGCCGGCGCCCGCGCCCAGCGCCGAGCCGCCTGCCCCCGAGACACCCGCGCCTGAGACACCCCCCGCGCCGGGAGCCCCGACCTCGGCTCCGCCGTCCCCTGCACCATCGCCGTCTCCGACCGTCACCGCGCTGCCTCCCCCACCACAAGAACCGGGGAAGAACTGCCGAGCCGTGTCATGACGACTCAACCCCAGTCGCCGGTTACCGTCACGCCGCCGCTACCCAATCGGCGCAACGCGGAACTGCTGCTTCTGGGGTTCGCGGCCTTCATCACCACGGTTGCACTGCTGATCGTCGAGGCCAATCAGGAACAAGGTCTGAGCTGGGATCTGGTCCGCTACGTCATGGCCTTCATCGTCCTGATGGGCGCCGCGCACCTGGCCGTGCGCCGGTTCGCCCCCTACGCCGACCCCCTTCTGTTACCGGTCGTGGCACTGCTCAACGGGCTGGGCCTGGTGATGATCCACCGGCTGGACCTGGCCAAGGGTGAGATGACCTCCGACGGGCTCGGCGGCACCGCCAACCAGCAGATGATGTGGACGCTGGTGGGTGTCATCGGGTTCTCCGTCGTGGTGGCGCTACTGACCGACCATCGCATGCTCGCCCGGTACGGGTACATCTGCGCGCTGACCGGCCTTGTGCTGCTTGTCATTCCGGCGTTGCTGCCGACGAAGTACTCCGAGCAGTACGGCGCCAAGATCTGGATCCAGTTCCCCGGCTTCTCGATTCAGCCCGCCGAGTTCTCCAAGATCCTGCTGTTGATCTTCTTCGCCGCGGTGCTGGTCGCCAAGCGGGACCTGTTCACCAGTGCGGGGAAACACTTCTTCGGACTCGACCTGCCGCGGCCCCGCGACCTGGCTCCCCTGCTGCTGGCCTGGGCCGCCTCGGTGGGCGTGATGGTCTTCGAAAAGGATTTGGGCACTTCACTTCTGCTGTATGCGTCGTTCCTGGTCCTGGTCTATGTGGCGACCGAGCGGCTGAGCTGGGTGGTCATCGGGCTGGCCCTGTTCGCCGCGGGAAGCGTTGTGGCATACCAGGTTTTCGGCCATGTCCGGGTGCGGGTGGAGACCTGGCTCGATCCGTTCGCCGATCCCGACGGCGCCGGCTACCAGATGGTGCAGTCCCTGTTCAGCTTCGCCACCGGCGGCATCTTCGGCACCGGCCTGGGCAACGGACAGCCCGGGACGGTGCCTGCCGCGGCCACCGATTTCATCATCGCCGCGATCGGCGAGGAGCTCGGATTGGTCGGGCTGGCAGGCGTTCTCATGCTTTACACGATCCTGATCATCCGCGGGATGCGTACGGCGATCGCGGTGCGCGACAGCTTCGGCAAGCTGCTGGCCGCCGGATTGGCCTCGACGCTGGCCATTCAGCTGTTCATCGTCGTCGGCGGCGTCACCAAGCTGATCCCGCTGACCGGCCTGACCACTCCGTGGATGTCCTACGGCGGCTCCTCGTTGCTGGCCAACTACATCCTGCTCGCCATCCTGGTGCGCATCTCGCACGCCGCCCGCCGGCCCATCAGCACCACCCCGTCGCCGAACCCCACCCCGATCGCCGCGGCCAACACCGAGGTGATCGAGAAGGTATGAACACCTCCCTGCGCCGGGTGGCAGTCACGATCATGGTGCTGATCGTGCTGCTGTTGGCCAATGCCACCATCACCCAGGTCTTCACGGCCGACGGGTTACGCGCCGACCCGCGCAACCAGCGGGTGCTGCTCGACGAGTACTCGCGCCAGCGGGGCCAGATCACCGCCGGCGGCCAGCTGCTGGCCTACTCGGTGGCCACCGACGGCCGGTTCCGCTTCCTGCGCACCTACCCCAACCCCGACGTCTACGCCCCGATCACCGGGTTCTACTCGCTGGGCTATTCCAGCACCGGGCTGGAGCGGGCCGAGGACAGCATTCTCAACGGCTCCGACGAGCGCCTCTTCGGCCGCCGGCTCGCCGATTTCTTCACCGGGCGCGACCCACGCGGCGGCAACGTCGACACCACCATCAACCCGCAGGTGCAGCAGGCCGCCTGGGACGCATTGCAGCACGGCTGCAGCGACGGCCCCTGCAAGGGCTCTGTGGTGGCCCTGGAGCCCTCGACGGGCAAGATCCTGGCCATGGCGTCGTCTCCCTCCTACGACCCCAACCAGCTGGCCACACACGACCTCAACGCCCAGAGCCAGGCCTGGCAGCAGCTGCGCGACGACGAACAGTCCCCGTTGCTCAACCGCGCCATCTCGGAGACCTACCCGCCGGGCTCGACGTTCAAGGTGATCACCACGGCTGCCGCCCTGCAGGCCGGCAGCACCCCCGACACCCAGCTCACCGCGGCGCCGCGGATCCCGCTGCCCGACAGCACGGCGACGCTGGAGAACTTCGGTGGGGCCTCGTGCGGACCCGGTCCCACGGCCACGCTGCGCGAGGCGTTCGCGAAATCGTGCAACACCGCCTTCGTCGAGCTGGGCCTCAAGACCGGGGCCGACAAGCTCAAGACGACCGCCCAGGCCTTCGGCCTCGACTCTCCCCCGCCGACCATCCCGCTGCAGGTGGCCGAATCGACCACCGGACCGATCGCGGACGGGGCCGCACTCGGCATGTCCAGCATCGGACAGCGCGATGTCGCGTTGACTCCGCTGCAGAACGCGCAGGTGGCCGCGACCATCGCTAATGACGGCATCGCGATGCGCCCGTATCTTGTGGATAGCCTAAAAGGACCCGACCTGGCCACCATCGCCACCACCGCACCTGCCCAAGAGCGCCGGGCAGTGTCACCCCAGGTCGCAGCTACACTTACGGACTTGATGGTCGCCGCCGAGCAGGTGACTCAGCAGAAGGGAGCCATCGCCGGCGTGCAGATCGCTTCGAAGACCGGTACGGCAGAGCACGGGACGGATCCCCGTAACACTCCGCCGCATGCCTGGTACATCGCATTCGCACCGGCTTCCGACCCTAAAGTTGCGGTCTCGGTGTTGATCGAGGACGGCGGGGACCGGTTGTCGGCCACCGGCGGCGCACTCGCCGCCCCGATCGGACGCGCCACGATAGCCGCGGCGCTGCGGGAGGGTTCATGAGTCCCCGGGTTGGAGTCACGCTGTCCGGGCGGTACCGGCTGCAGCGACTGATCGCCACGGGCGGCATGGGTCAGGTCTGGGAGGCCGTCGACTCGCGGCTGGGCCGACGTGTCGCGGTCAAGGTGCTCAAGGCCGAGTTCTCCACCGACGCGGAGTTCGTCGAACGGTTCCGCGCCGAGGCCCGCACCGTGGCCATGCTCAACCACCCTGGCATCGCCAGCGTGTACGACTACGGCGAGACCGATATCGACGGCGAAGGCCGCACGGCGTATCTGGTGATGGAGCTCGTCAACGGTGAGCCGTTGAACTCGGTGCTCAAGCGGACCGGACGGCTGTCGCTCCGGCACGCCCTCGACATGCTCGAGCAGACCGGACGCGCACTGCAGGTGGCCCACACCGCGGGTCTGGTGCACCGCGACGTCAAGCCGGGCAACATCCTCATCACCCCGACCGGCCAGGTGAAACTGACCGACTTCGGTATCGCCAAGGCCGTCGACGCCGCCCCGGTCACCCAGACCGGCATGGTGATGGGCACAGCCCAGTACATCGCGCCCGAGCAGGCCCTCGGCCACGACGCCACCGCGGCCAGCGACGTCTACGCGCTGGGAGTCGTTGGCTACGAATCGGTTTCGGGTAAGCGCCCGTTCACCGGCGACGGTGCGCTGACGGTGGCGATGAAACACATCAAGGAGACGCCGCCGCCGCTGCCCGCCGATCTGCCGCCCAATGTCCGCGAGCTGATCGAGATCACCCTGGTGAAGAACCCGGGGATGCGCTACAAGTCGGGCGGGCCGTTCGCCGACGCGGTCGCCGCCGTGCGCTCCGGCCGCCGCCCCCCGCGTCCCAACCAGGCCCCGACTCTGGGCCGGGCCGCTCCGGCCGCGGTTCCGTCGGCCGCCCAGGCCCGCGCCGCGGCCGAGCTCACCGGCCGCACGCCGGTGACCGCCACCCGGGCGAGGCCGACCACGGCCGCCCACCGGCCGGCACCGGCTCCGCGGCGCACGTTCTCGTCGGGTCAGAGGGCGCTGCTGTGGGCCGCCGGGGTACTCGGGGCGCTGGCTATCGTGATTGCCATCCTGATCGTGCTCAACGCGCAGGATCGCAAGGATCAGCAGCAGTCACCACCGCCCACGGTCACCGACACGGTGACCCAGACGACGCCTTACCAGACCCCGGCAGCGTTGCCGGACCTGGCATTCCACGTGATCGTGCCTAGGGAAGTCGGGGCTGACGCTCAGGCTGTACCGAAGGCACCGGAACAGATACTGCGATGACGACGCCTCAGCACCTCTCTGACCGATATGAACTCGGTGAAATTCTCGGCTTCGGCGGCATGTCCGAAGTCCACATCGCACGCGACACCCGGCTGCACCGCGACGTCGCGGTCAAGGTCCTGCGGGCCGACCTGGCTCGCGACCCGAGCTTCTACCTGCGCTTCCGCCGGGAGGCGCAGAACGCGGCCGCGCTGAACCATCCCGCCATCGTGGCGGTGTACGACACCGGCGAGGCCGAGACGCCCAACGGGCCGTTGCCCTACATCGTCATGGAGTACGTCGACGGTGTGACGCTGCGCGACATCGTGCACACCGAGGGTCCGATCCCGCCGAAGCGCGCGATCGAGATCATCGCCGATGCCTGCCAGGCGCTGAACTTCAGCCACCAGCACGGCATCGTGCACCGCGACGTCAAGCCGGCCAACATCATGATCAGCAAGAACAACGCTGTGAAGGTGATGGACTTCGGTATCGCGCGCGCCCTCGCCGATACCGGCAACAGCGTCACGCAGACCGCCGCGGTGATCGGCACCGCGCAGTACCTGTCGCCCGAGCAGGCCCGCGGTGAAACGGTCGACGCCCGCTCCGACGTCTACTCGCTGGGCTGCGTGCTTTACGAAATCCTCACTGGCGAACCACCTTTCATCGGTGATTCGCCAGTCGCGGTGGCCTATCAGCATGTCCGCGAGGATCCGGTCCCGCCGTCACAACGACACACCGGCATCTCCCCGGAACTCGACGCGGTGGTGCTCAAGGCCCTCGCCAAGAACCCCGACAACCGGTATCAGACCGCGGCCGAGATGCGCACCGACCTGATCCGGGTGCACAGCGGTGAGGCTCCCGAGGCCCCCAAGGTGTTCACCGAATCCGAGCGGACCTCGATGATGAACTCCGGGCCGATGCTGGCCCAGGGCGGCGCCGCACCCACGCAGAACCTGGTGGTGCCCCGTCCGGCCGACCGCAATGCCTCGGTCGCCCGGTGGTTGATCGCCGTCGCGGTCCTGGCGGTGCTGACCGTCGTGGTGACGGTCGCCATCAACATGTTCGACGGTAAGACCCGTGACGTGCAGGTGCCCGATGTCAGCGGTCAGCGTTCGGCCGACGCCGTCGCCGCACTGCAGAACCGGGGCTTCAAGACCCGCACGGAACCCATGCCGGACAACCAGGTTCGGCCGGAGTACGTGATCGGCACCGATCCCGCGGCCAACAGCATGGTGGCCGCCGGCGATGAGATCACCGTCAACGTGTCGACCGGGCCCAAGCAGGCCCAGATCCCCGATGTCGCCGGCTTGAGCCCGTCCCAGGCCCGGCAGAAGCTCAAGGACGCCGGGTTCGAGAAGGTCAAGGAGTCGTCGAGTCCGTCGACTCCCGAGCAGAAGGGCCGGGTGCTCGCGACCAACCCGCCCGCCAACCAGACCGCGGGGATCATCTACGAGGTCACGCTCGTGGTCGGGTCGGGCCCGGAGGACACCTCGGTTCCGTCATGCTCCGGCCAGTCAGTCGATGTGTGCAAGCAGATCCTGACCGCATCGGGCTTCACCAGCACGGTCGTGATCGACGTGGACAACACCGCACCCACGGGCCAGGTCGTCGACACGGCGCCGACATCCGGACAGTCGGTCCCGAAGGACACCCCGATTCAGATCCACGTGTCCAAGGGCAACCAGTTCGTCATGCCCAACCTGGTCGGCCAGGTCTGGGATGACGTCTACCCGCGGCTGACCGCGCTCGGATGGACGGGAGTCCTGGACAAGGGTCCGGACATCCGCGACAGCGGTCAGCGCACCAACGCGGTCGTGACTCAGAGCCCGCAGGCGGGCACCCCGGTCACCTTCGGCTCGAAGATCACGCTGAGCTTCGCGTCGTAACCGCCGCTACGGCGCGAGCCACCTCGGCTTCGAGCTCGGCCACCAGCCGTTCCTCCGGGGCGGCACCGCACACGCCCAGCCAGTTGGCCAGCATGCGGTGTCCGCCCTCGGTGAGGATCGACTCCGGGTGGAACTGCACGCCGTGAATCGGCAACTCGCGGTGCCTTACCGCCATGATCACGCCGCCGTCGGTCTGCCCGATGACCTCGAGCTCGTCGGGAACGGTCTCGGGCAGGATCGTCAGCGAGTGGTAGCGGGTCGCGGTGAACGGATCCGGGAGACCCTTCAGCACCCCGGCGTCGGCGTGGTGCACGACGCTCGTCTTACCGTGCAGCAGCTCGGGCGCGCGGTCGACAGTGCCGCCGAACGCCACCCCGATGGCCTGATGGCCGAGGCAGACGCCCAGTAGGGGAGTGCCGGCGGCCGCGCAGGCACGCACCAGCGGGATCGTTGCTCCGGCCCGCTCCGGGGTACCCGGGCCCGGGCTCAGCAGGACGCCGTCGAATTCGGCTGCCACCTTGGCTAGGTCGGCTTCGGTGGCCAGGCGTTCGTCGTCGTTGCGCCAGACCTGCGCGTCCACCCCGAGCTGACCCAGATACTGGACCAGGTTGAACACGAAGCTGTCATAGTTGTCGACGACCAAAACCTGCATCGGCCCAGGTTACCGGCTCAGTAGCCGACCGGGCCCGCGGGTTTCGCGTAGCGCATCCGCAGCGGCTCGGTATGGCCGGTCAGCTCGACCTCGGCGCGTGGCTCCTCCGTATAACCCAACCCGAAGCGCACCACGTACTGCTTGTAGAGGGTGACGTACGGAGCGGCGGCCAGGGCGGCCTGCATCGCCGTGGCATCGCCGATCGCGGTGATCACGTAGGGCGGGCTGTAGGTCCGGCCGTTGAGCAGCAGGGTATTGCCGACGCAGCGCGGTGCCGACGTCGCGATGATGCGTTGGTCCTGCATCTGGATGCCCTCGGCGCCCGCGCTCCACAATGCGTTCAGGACGGCCTGGATGTCCTGTTGGTGCACCACCAGGTCGTCGGGGGAGGCGTCGCGGGGAAAGCGGCCCTGGGCGTCGCGCTGGGCGTCGTTGAGGGTGACGACCAGTCCGGGTCCCCGCATGGGCACCGTGCCCGCATCGACGGCCAATTCGGCGGAACGCCGGGTGATGGCTGCCAGCGCCGCGTGTGATTCCGGGGATCCACCGTGATGGCTGTCGATCTCCGTGGACAGCGAGTCGCGCTGGACAGTGAGCCGGTCCACCGACTGCTGCGCCTCGCGCACCAGGTCGACCAGGCGGGGAGCATCGCTGCGGCGAATCTCGTCCCCACCGGAGACCCCGTGGGTGGCGGCCAGCAGCAGGCCCGCGGCCAGGCAGACTACCGGGACGCCGAAGCGCCACGGGGATCGATCCGGTTGGTCCATCGCAGTCTCTCCTGGACGTGCAGCTACGTTAGGCTCGTGAGGCATCCTGCCTCATCGTCGCACCGTGTGACGCCGACTGTCCGCGAAGGTACCCATGCCCAAGTCCAAAGTCCGTAAGAAGAACGATTTCACCATCAAGTCGGTGAGCCGGACCCCGGTCAAGGTGAAAGCCGGGCCGTCAAGTGTGTGGTTCGTCGCGCTGTTCATCGGCCTCATGCTGTTCGGTCTCATCTGGCTGCTGGTTTTCCAGCTGGCCGCAACCAATCCGGTGGACACTCCGTCCTTCCTTCAGTGGATGGCTGACCTGGGTCCGTGGAACTACGCCGTCGCCTTTGCCTTCATGATCAGTGGGCTGTTGCTCACGATGCGCTGGCGCTGACCCCGGGCGACGTCATAATGAATTCATCTTACGTTTTCAGCGTTACCGGTTCAGCAACCTTGGCGATGCTCAATCACATCGTTGTGATTCATCCCCATTGGGGATAGCACCTGTGGATAACTCCATTAGTCGCGGTAAGAGGGTGTGAAAAGCCCGTGCAGCAAACTCATTGGGGCCCACCTGCTGCCGGAGTCGCTGGTTGCGGCATAGCCGGACTTATGATGGCTATCGCAGCTGTGACCGTGATCACAGACCCGCCCGGACGTGTTCTTGCCGGCATAGCTGGGGTGGGATTGCTCACGTTCGCAACATTGTCGTGGCGGGCACGACCCAAACTGGCAATTAACCAAGACGGTCTCACCGTCGCCGGCTGGTGGAAGACCCGGACCTATCGCCGCGATGACATCCGCGCGATCCGCATCACCGAGTTCCGCCGGATCGCTCGCAAGGTCCGCCTGCTTGAGATCGACACGATCGACGACCACCTGGTGGTCCTCACGCGGTGGGACCTCGGAACAGACCCGCTCGACGTCTTGGACGTGCTCACCGAGGCCGGTTTCGCGCCGCGGTGAAAACAGACCCCACACAACACACGACGCCCCCGACTACGGGGGCGTCGCGCATATGTAGGTGCGGGGTTGGGCCCGTTATGACACGGTGACCGATTCGATGACAACCGGCTCGGCCGGACGGTCGGAACGATCGGTGGGGGTGGTCGCGATGGCGTCGACCACCTTCTTCGACTCGGGATCGACAACCTCACCGAAGATGGTGTGGCGCCGGTTCAGGTGCGGAGTCTGGCCGACCGTGATGAAGAACTGGGATCCGTTGGTGCCCGGGCCGGCGTTGGCCATGGCCAGCAGGTAGGGCTTGTCGAACTGCAGCTCGGGGTGGAACTCGTCGGCGAACTGGAAGCCCGGGCCACCGCGGCCGGTGCCGGTCGGATCGCCGCCCTGGATCATGAAGCCGTCGATCACCCGGTGGAAGATCGCGCCATCGTAGAACGGACCTGACGTGCCACCCGAGGCATTCTCGGTGCTGTAGTCCTTGGTGCCCTGCGCCAAGCCGACGAAGTTGGCCACGGTCTTGGGAGCGTGGTTTCCGAACAGTGCGATCTTGATATCGCCGCGGTTGGTGTGCAGTGTCGCCGTCGCGGTCTGAATGGGGCTCGTCACGGCTACTCAGTCTGCCATCCCGGCAACCGGCAACCGGCAGATACCCCACCAACACCCCGAGACTTGCGCAGAGATGGCAATGTGGATCTCAGCCGACACCCGGCCTAACTCACCTCCGCCGCCAGTGCCCAGAAAGGTGCCAGATGACCGCGAACGTCGATACCCGGTTGGCCCCCCGTCAGCGTCTAGCCCGCGGTTTGAAATACAGCACTGTCGGTCCGGTCGACGTGACCCGCGGCGTGGTGGGTCTGACCGCCGACACGGTGTCCGCTACGGCAGCCGGTCTGCGCAAGCGCTACGAGTCGGGCAAGCTGCGCCGTCAGATTGCCGCGGCCGCGGCAACGGTGGCCGCGCTGCCCGAGGTCCTTCAGGAGGCCGCCGCAGCGCCACAGCCCAAGCGGCGCCGGCGCCGGCTGGTGATCGCCGGGGTCGCCGTGGCGGTCCTGGCCGGCGGGGCCGTGACGTTCTCGATCTTGCGGCGGTCCGCCCGGCCCGAGCCCTCACCGCTGCCGCCGAGCGTCGAGGTCAGCCCGAAGCCCTAGCGACCGTCAACCGGCACCGTTGGGGTTCGGCATCTCCGCGCCACCGTTCTCCTCCGGATTGTCACCAGCGCCGTGATTGGGATTGGTGCAGATGGTGCCCTCACACGGCACCATCGAGCCGTCTCCGTTCGGATTGGGCATCATCGGCGCCGTCGTGACGGCGGGCACCCCCGGAGTCTGTGGGGCCGCCGGTGCCGTGGGAGCCTCACTCGACGAGGTCACCGGAGTCTGGGTGTCGGTCGGGGCTTGTCGGCTGCTGTCGGTACCGCACGCAGCACCGCTGAGTACGAGTGCCGCCGCGACAGGAATCATCTTGTGCCAACACCTCATGCGGGCCGACGCTATCAACGGATGTCGGAGTTTCTCGGGACATTGCCGAAGTCCCGCTGGAACCAACGGTCTCACAACGTGATTCACCGAAAACGCGCCCCGGGTCACGAACAAGAAAGCGGCCCCGGCATCTGACACCGGAACCGCTCGTGACTGTTTTGACTTGTGGAGCCTAGGAGATTCGAACTCCTGACATCTGCCTTGCAAAGGCAGCGCTCTACCAACTGAGCTAAGGCCCCTCATTTGGCCGCGGGGTCTCCGCGTGGTGCCAAACCTCTTCACCGCGTCGTGATCGCCAGACGATCACCGCGACGGCTGCGACGCCGGCCAGAAGCAGATACCGCATGGGCGCAACCTCTCGGTGATCACCGGTTACACCGGGTGTCGTGGGCCTAGGAGGACTCGAACCTCCGACCTCTTCGTTATCAGCGAAGCGCTCTAACCGCCTGAGCTATAGGCCCGAAAATTGGGATCGACCGAGCGCAGAGATTACCGCACCGAGGCGCAGACTCCCAAATCAATCCCTGTCGGCCAGCGTGACCTCGACCCCGCCGACCAGATCGGTGGTCAGGTTGTAGATGAAGGCGCCGATGGTCGCCATCGCACACAGCACCACGATGTTCACCAGGCCGACGAGCGCCGCGCCGCCGAAGATCGTTCCGCTGGACACCAATTCGCCTCCCGAGGAGCCGCTGGCGCTGGTCAGAAGGTCGCCGACATTGCTGTTGAGCTTGCTCCACACGCCCATGGCGCCGAGCACCAGGTAGAGGAACGCCACCGCGATCATCCACACGAAGAACAACACCACCGACAGCACCAGTGAGACCTTCAGCACAGTCCACGGGTCGACCCGGCGGATCTGCATGCTCGCCCGGACCGGCCCCTGATGCGTGGCGCGGTTGCCGACCTGGATCCGGGTGGTCGGGGTGTTGCTCGAGGATCTGGCGGCCGGGGTCTCGGCGGACGCCTTGCGTGGGGCCGGACGCGGCGACGGGCCGGACAGGTCCGGAATCTCACTCGCGTAGGCCTCGGCTCGCACCGGCTCGTTGCGCGCGGCAGCCGGGGCCGGGCGCGCCGGCCGAGGCTGCTGCTCGGTCTCCTGGTTCTCCGTACCGGCGACGAAGCGCTGCAACCGGGCTTCCACACCGGGGGAGTGGGAGCCCGGCGTACGGGCGCCTTCGTCGCGCGATTCCGTGGCCGGCGGCGGTGTGCTCATCGCTGTCCCGCGCTGCCACGGCGGCACCTCACCGGTTTCGGTGATCTGACCGCCGGCAGGCCGGGCCTGGACCCCGCCGGTCTTGCTCGTGGACCCGGCGCCCTCGGCCCCGGCGGTCGTCCCGGAACCCGAGCCGTTGGAGCTGCCGGGCCGGTCGCCCGCTCGCGGGTACCCCGGCTCGCTCGGTGAACTCACCTAACAGCTCCTTAGCTCGGGCCGAGGTCCGCGGCGGGCCCCGGCGACAGCGTCACGCCTCGTCGGACTCTTCACCATCCGCATCCGAGTCCTCCTCGGCGTTGCGCGCAATCGCAATCAGTGTGTCGCCCTCGCCCAGGTTCATCAAGCGGACACCCTTGGTCTGGCGCCCAGCCTTGCGAACCTGACGTGCGGCGGTCCGGATGACACCGCCACCGGAAGTGATGGCGTACAGCTCCGTCTCGTCATCGACGATCAGCGCTCCGACCAGACTGCCACGTTTGCGGTCGTACTGGATCGTCAGGATCCCCTTGCCGCCACGGCCCTGAACCGTGTATTCCTCGATCGCGGTGCGCTTTGCGTAGCCGCCGGCGGTCGCGACCAGCAGATATGTGTCCGGTTGGACCACATTGAGGGACAGCAGCCGGTCGTCCTCGTTGAACCGCATGCCCTGCACGCCCGAGGTGGCCCGCCCCATCGGGCGCAGCGCCTCATCGGTCGCGGAGAACCGGATCGACTGGCCGTTTGCACTGACCAGCAGGAGGTCGTCGTCGGCCGAGCACAGCACCGCACCGACCAGTTCGTCACCGTCACGCAAGTTGATCGCCACGATGCCGCCGGAACGGTTCGAATCGAAGTCGACCAGCCTGGACTTCTTCACCAGGCCGTTGCGGGTGGCGAGCACCAGATACGGCGCGTCCTCGTAGCTCTTGATCTGGATGACCTGGGCGATCCGCTCTTCCGGCTGGAAGGCCAGCAGGTTCGCGACGTGCTGACCGCGCGCGGTGCGTGAGGTCTCCGGCAGCTCATAGGCCTTCGCCCGGTAGACGCGGCCCTGCGTGGTGAAGAACAGGATCCAGTCGTGGGTCGAGCAGACGAAGAAGTGGTTGACGATGTCGTCCTGCTTGAGCCCGGCTCCCTGCACGCCCTTGCCGCCGCGTTTCTGGCTGCGGTAGAGGTCGGTCTTGGTGCGCTTGGCGTACCCGGTCTCGGTGATCGTGACGACCACATCCTCGCGGGCGATCAGGTCTTCGTCGCTGACCTCGCCGTCGGCCGGCATGATGCGGGTCCGGCGGTCGTCACCGTGCTTCTCGACGATCTCGGCCAGCTCATCGCGGACGATCGCGCGCTGCCGTTCCGGCTTGGCCAGAATGTCCTCGAGGTCGGCGATCTCGGCTTCTATCTTGGCCAGATCGTCGACGATCTTCTGCCGTTCCAGGGCAGCCAACCGGCGCAGCTGCATGTCCAGGATGGCCTGGGCCTGGATCTCGTCGATGTCGAGGAGCTCGATCAGGCCGGCCCGGGCGATCTCGACGGTCTGCGACGCCCGGATCAGGGCGATCACCTCGTCGAGTGCGTCGAGGGCCTTGACCAGTCCGCGCAGGATGTGGGCCCGCTCGTTCGCCTTGCGCAACCGGTACCGGGTGCGCCGGATGATGACGTCGAGTTGATGCGCGACGTAATGCCGGATCATCTGGTCCAGGCGCAGTGTGCGCGGCACCCCGTCGACGATCGACAGCATGTTGGCGCCGAAGCTGGTCTGCAGCTGGGTGTGCTTGTAGAGGTTGTTCAGCACGACCTTCGCGACGGCATCGCGCTTGAGCTCCACCACGATTCGTAGACCGACGCGGTCGCTGGACTGGTCCTCGATGTTGGAGATGCCGGCCAGCTTGCCGTCGCGCACCTGCTCGGCGATCGAGGTGATGAAGTTGTCGTGGTTGACCTGGTACGGCAATTCGGTGATGACGATGCCGGTGCGGCCACGGCTGTCCTCTTCGATTTCCACCACACCGCGCATCCGGATGGAGCCGCGGCCGGTGGTGTAGGCGTCATGGATACCCTGGGATCCGACGATCAAGCCCGAGGTGGGGAAGTCCGGCCCCTTGACCCGCTCACATACCGCGGCGAGGGTGGCCTCTTCGTCGGCCTCATGGTTCTCGAGGCACCAGTACACGGCCTCGGCCAACTCCCGCAGGTTGTGCGGAGGGATGTTGGTGGCCATACCGACGGCGATGCCGCCCGAACCATTCGCCAGGAGGTTCGGGAACCGGCTGGGCAGCACCGTGGGTTCCTGCACCCGGCCGTCGTAGTTGGGGATGAATTCGACTGTCTCCTCGTCGATTTCCCGCAACATCTCCATGGCCAGCGGCGTCAGCCGGGCCTCGGTGTAACGCATGGCGGCAGCGGGATCGTTACCCGGCGAGCCGAAGTTGCCCTGACCGTCGACCAATGGGTAGCGCAACGACCAGGGCTGAGCCATCCGGACCAGGGTGTCGTAGATCGACGAGTCACCGTGCGGGTGATAGTTACCCATCGTCTCGGCCACCGAGCGCGCTGATTTCGCGTGGCTGCGGTCGGGGCGGAACCCGGAGTCGTACATCGCATAAAGCACGCGGCGGTGCACGGGCTTGAGACCGTCACGCACCTCGGGAAGGGCGCGGCCGACGATCACGCTCATGGCGTAGTCGATGTAGCTGCGCTGCATCTCGTGCTGGATGTCGACCGGTTCGATGCGGTCAGAGGTTCCGTCGCCGGGTGGCAACGTGGTGTCAGTCATGAGTTCCTCGCTCGTTGGCTCGGCGTGATGCGGTCAAAGGCCATCTGGACGCGACGCGAATTACGGTGGCGCGCATGGCAGGTGGGTCCTCGGGTTCACAGCGCCGCCGTGTGGTTGTGCTCCCACTTTTCGATCGGCGGTCCCAGCTCCGTCAGGAAAGTTGCGGCGTGCGGAAACGACGGGTCCTCGAGATCCCGATAGAACTCGTAGGGGCCGCAGCCCGGCTCGGCCATGGTGGGTTCGACCAGAGTGCGCATGGCGTCCGCGGCGCGGTCTGCGGCATCTGGGGCGACCTTGACCCGGATGAATGCTGTGTGCATCGGTTGTCTGCCTAAACGTCCAGGAAACGAACATCTTTGGCGTTACGCGTGATGAAGCTGCGGCGTGCTTCGACGTCCTCGCCCATCAGGATGGAGAACAGCTCGTCGGCAGCAGCGGCATCGTCAAGCGTCACCTGACGCAATACCCGCACCGACGGATCCATGGTGGTCTCCCACAACTCCTTGGCGTCCATCTCGCCGAGACCCTTGTAGCGCTGGATACCGTCGTCGACATTGATCCGCTTACCCGCTGCCTTACCGGCCTCGAGCAGGCCGTCCCGCTCACGGTCTGAGTAGGCGAACTCCGGTTCCTGCCGCTGCCATTTGAGCTTGTACAGCGGCGGCTGTGCCAGGAAGATGTGGCCGTGCTCCACCAGCGGTTTCATGAACCGGAAAAGCAGGGTCAGCAGCAGGGTTGAGATGTGCTGGCCATCGACGTCGGCGTCGGCCATCAACACGATCTTGTGATAGCGCAGCTTGCTGATGTCGAACTCGTCATGGATACCGGTGCCCAGTGCGGTGATGATGGCCTGGACTTCGGTGTTCTTCAAAACCCGGTCGATACGGGCCTTTTCGACGTTGATGATCTTGCCGCGCAGCGGCAGGATGGCCTGGAACATCGAGTCCCGGCCGCTCTTGGCCGAGCCGCCGGCCGAATCACCCTCCACCACATACAGTTCGGACTTCGACGGATCGGTCGAGCGGCAGTCAGCCAGCTTGCCCGGCAGGCCGCCGATGTCGGTCGCACTCTTGCGGCGGACCAGTTCGCGCGCCTTACGTGCGGCGATACGCGCCTGGGCTGACGAAACCGCCTTGTTCACCACGGTTTTCGCCTCGGCGGGATTCGCCTCGAACCAGTGGGTCAGCTGTTCGTTGCAGATCTTCTGAACGAACGACTTGACCTCGGTGTTACCGAGCTTGGTCTTGGTCTGGCCCTCGAACTGCGGCTGAGCCACCTTGACCGAGATGACCGCTGCCAACCCCTCGCGAATGTCGTCGCCGGTGAGGTTCGGATCCTTGTCCTTGAGCAGCTTCTTGTCTTTGGCGTACTTGTTCACCACGGTTGTCAGCGCCGAGCGGAAACCCTCTTCGTGGGTACCGCCCTCATGCGTGTTGATGGTGTTGGCGAACGTGTGCACCGACTCGGAGTATCCGGCGTTCCACTGCATCGCGATCTCGACCTCGTGGCCGGTGCCCTTGCCGTCGAAATCGATGACGCTGGGCTGGATCGCGGTCTTGGTGCGGTTGATGTGCTTGACGAAGTCGACCAGACCGCCGGGGTAATGGAAGGTCCGGTGCTTCACCTTGTGCGGTGCGGCGGCCTCGGCCGCCGTCTCCTCAGCCGACTTGGGTGCGGCGGCGGTGTCGGCGACCACCTCGTCGGTGATCTCGTCTTGGGTGACCCGTTCATCGGTGAGCTCGATGGTCAGGCCCTTGTTGAGGAAGGCCATCTCCTGCAGACGCCGGGCGATGGTCTCGAAGTCGTACACCGTGGTTTCGAAGACATTCGGATCCGCCCAGAACCGGATGGTGGTGCCGGTCTCCTTGGTCTTCTCACCCTGTCGCAGGGTGCCGGGGACCGAATTGTCGTAGGTCTGGAACCACTCGTATCCGTCGGTACGGACATCGGCTTCCAGCCGCGTGGACAGCGCGTTGACCACCGAGACGCCGACGCCGTGCAAACCGCCGGACACCTGGTAGGCACCCTCTTCGAACTTGCCGCCGGCGTGCAGGACGGTCATCACGACATCGATCGTCGGGATACCGGTGGCGTGCATGGCGACCGGAATGCCTCGCCCGTCGTCGGTGACCTGCACACCGCCGTCCTCGAGAATGCGGACGTCGACCTTCGTCGCGAACCCGGCCATCGCCTCGTCTACCGCGTTGTCGACGACCTCCCACACAAGGTGATGCAGGCCGCGTTCCCCGGTGGAACCGATATACATGCCGGGGCGTTTACGTACAGCCTCGAGGCCTTCCAGCACTTTGATCGAGTCGGCACCGTACTGATTCTGGGCAGCCACGTCGGACGCGTCTCCTTGGGGTTCGCGGGAGGCGGCAGCGTCACCGCCCTGCAGATCTCGCCACAGTCTACCGGTCGACACGTATAGGGCCGACTCTGCAGCGGCGTTTCCACCTATCTAACTGCGCCGTGCGCGGAATTTCTCGGGTATCGGTGCCTCCGGACGCTTGAGGAGATCCATTTTGCGCGTCTCGGGGTTCTCAGCGCAGTCCTAGCCGTAGGTGTCGCGGGGACCGCGGCCGGACACGTGATACCGGCCCTTCCGCCACGACGGGCCGACCGGGCCCACGATTTTCAGCGAGGTCACCACGCCGTCGCCGACCGCGGCGGCGATCTTGGCCAGCAGCTGGGACTGCACCATCCGCAGCTGGGTGGCCCACGCGGTGGACTCCGCCGACACCGTCAACACGCCCTCGTTCAAGCCGGTCGGGTTCGCATGGTCGGCGATCTGGTCGCCGACCACGGTCCGCCACCGGCCGAACACCGAACCCTCGGCAACCCTCGAGCCCCACCCCCGCACCTTCGCCAGGTCCTGGGTCGCGGCACCGAGCGGCTGTGGATCACGGATATCTGGCCCCGGGCCCGACCAACTCCGGCGACGACCGGCATTGCCGGCGACGCGTCGGACCGGGGCCCTGCGACCACGGCCGACATCCTTGCCTTGGCTGCGGGCCGCGCCTCGAGCCTCCTCCAGGGTCCGCCGCACCAGGTCCATGCCGCGCATGCGGCTGAGATCTTCGGGCGACACCGCGGGGGTCGGGTCGGAGGATTCTGCGGGATCGTTCGTCATGACTGCACCACCGATATCCGTCCCTGGTCGCTTTCGGTCATCCTGATCTCGACGCGGTTGACCGCCCAGTCCTGCGGGATGTCCTCACCGACCGCCGCGGTGACCAGAACCTGTTCGGCTTCACCGGCCACCGCTGCCAGGGCCTGCCTCCTCGAGGTATCCAATTCGGCGAAGACATCGTCGAGCAGCAGCACCGGATCGACGCCGTCCGAGCGCAGCAATTCGTAGGCCCCTAACCTCAGGGCAAGCGCCATCGACCACGATTCACCGTGGCTGGCAAAGCCTTTGGCGGGTTGATCACCCAGCCACAGCTCGAGATCGTCGCGATGCGGACCCACCAGACAGACTCCACGATCCAGCTCGGCGTCGCGGCGCCGGGCCAGCCCGTCCAGCAGCGCCGCCTCGTAGAACTCCACGGATTCCGGGCCCGGAGCGTTCTCGATCGCCTCCACGCTGCTGCGGTACTTGATGGTCGCGGGCCTGCTGGACGGCGCCAACAATTGGTAGGCCTTCTGGACCTCCGGATGAAGCTGCTCGACCAGTGCGATGCGCGCGGCGATCAGCGCCGCACCATGCGTGGCGAGGTGCCCGTCCCACACGTCGAGGGTGTCCAGGACACTGCGGTCGCCCCGATAACGTGCTCCGGCAGCGGTTTTCAGCAGCGCGGTACGCTGGCGCACAACCTTGTCATAGTCAGCACGGATACCGGCGATGGTCGGCCGGCGGGTGGTGGCCAGCTCATCGAGGTAGCGCCTACGCTCTCCGGGATCCCCTCGGACCAGCGCAAGGTCCTCCGGGCTGAACAACACCGCGCGCAACACCCCGAGGATTTCGCGGGGCGAACGTACCGGCGAACGGTTCAGCCGGGCTTTGTTGGCACGGCCGCTGGTGATCTCGAGATCGACCGCCAGTTCCCGTCCCTCGTTGACCACGATGCTCGAGACGATCGCGCGCGGCGCACCGGCCCGGATCAGGGGCGCATCGGAGGCCACCCGGTGGGAACCCAACGTGGCGCAATACCACAGCGCCTCAACGAGATTCGTCTTGCCGAAACCGTTCGATCCGACGAACACCGTGCGGCCGGGCTCGAGCTCGAGCTCGACATGTGCCCAGGACCGGTAGTCGGTCAGTCCCAGGTGACGGACATACATCGGAATTACGCCTAACCGGACTCACTGATCCGGTGCACAGCATGTCCACCGAACTGGTTACGAAGGGCCGAGACGGCTTTCATGGTGGGGGAGTCCTCTTGCCTCGAGGCGAACCGCGCGAACAACGACGCCGCGATCACCGGCATCGGAACCCGGTGACTGATGGCCTCCTCCACGGTCCAGCGGCCTTCCCCGGAATCCTCGGTGTACCCGCTGATCGCGGAGAAACCTGGATCCTCCTTGAGCGCCTTGGCCAGTAGCTGCTGCAGCCACGAGCGCACCACGGTGCCGTTCGTCCAGGCCTGGATCACCGCTTGCGGATCGGTGATCAGTTCCTCGGCCGCCAGCAGTTCGTATCCCTCGGCGTAGGCGTGCATCAGGCCGTATTCGATGCCGTTGTGCACCATCTTGGCGTAGTGGCCCGCGCCCACCGGACCGGCATGAACGAATCCGTCGGCCACGTCACCCTCAGGACGCAACGTGTCGAAGATCGGCATGGCTCGAGCCACGTCGGCGTCACTGCCGCCGACCATCAGTCCGTAGCCCTCGTGCAGACCCCAGACACCGCCCGACACACCGGCATCGATGAAGTTGATTCCCTTGTCGCCCAACAACTTTGCGTGGGGACCATCTTCGGTGTATCGGGAGTTGCCGCCGTCGATCACCAAGTCACCGGGGCCCAGCACATCAGCGAGCTCGCCGATGGTCTCGTGCGTCACCGTGCCCGACGGCACCATCACCCAGACCACCCGCGGCGCCTCGAGCGCGCCGGCCAGATCCTCCAGGCTGGCCACGTCACTCACTTCGGGGCGAGGGTCATAGCCCACGACCTCATGGCCCCCGGCGCGCAGGCGCTCGCGCATGTTGAAGCCCATCTTGCCCAGGCCGACTAACCCCAGTTGCATGTGCGCCCTCTCTAGCCCGGGCCGGTCAGCCGGGAAGGCGTACCGGCATCAACAGATAGACGTAATCGGTCTTGGCGGCCGGGAACGGACCCGAACCACCTCCGCTACCACCATCCTCGCTCGTCGGCCGCAACACCGCGGGGCGACTCGGCGTGGTGAAACCGAAAGTAACGCGGTCGGAATGCAGCGAGCTCAGCCCATCGGTCAGGTAGGTCGGGTTGAACGCGATGGTCAACGGGTCGCCGGCGAACTCGACCGGCAAGTCTTCCTCGGCCCGGCCCACGTCATCGGCGCCGGCCGACAGCCTGAGCACGTCATCGCCGAATTCCATGCGGATCTGGGCACCCCGGTCGGCCACCAGCGCCACACGCTTGATCGCCTCGGTGAGCTCGGCGACCCCGATGGTGGCCACCGCGGTGTGCTCGCTCGGCAACAGCTGACGGAACTTCGGGAACTCCGCGTCGAGCAGGCGGGTGGTGCTGCGCTTGCCGTTACTGCGGATACCGAGCAGGCCGTCCTTGCCGACCGACGCACCGGAGCCCAGCGACAGATGGACCTGATTGCCGTCGGTGCCCGCCTTGGCCGCCTCGGCCAGCGTCTTCGCCGGCACCAGCACGGCGGCTTCGATGTCGCTGGCGCTGGTCTCCCAGGTCAGCTCACGCACGGCGAGCCGGAAGCGATCGGTCGCCGCCAAAACCACTGATTCACCGGAGATCTCGACCCGGATACCGGTAAGCATGGGCAGGGTGTCGTCACGGCCTGCCGCGACCGCGACCTGGCCGATGGCCTCTGCGAACAGATCCGACGACACCACGCCGGTTTCTTCGGGCAGGGTCGGCAGCGCGGGGTAATCCTCGACAGCCAGGGTCGGCAGCGAGAACCGGGCGCTTCCGCAGGTCAGTGCTACCCGGGTGCCCTCGACGCTGAGCTCGACCGGCTTGGCGGGCAGCGCCTTGGTGATGTCGGACAGCAGTCGCCCTGACACCAAAACGCTTCCGGGAGAAGCGATTTCGGCGCTGACACGTACCTCGGCGGAAACTTCGTAGTCGAAGCCGGAGATGGTCAGGCCGTCGTCGGTGCCGGTCAGCAGGACGCCGGCCAGCACCGGGATGGTGGGCCGGGTCGGCAGATTGCGGGCCACCCAGGCCACCGCATCCGCGAAGTCCTCACGCACCACGCGGAACTTCAAGTCGGTCAGCCCAGCCGTCGTCGTCGCCACGTGCTATGCGCCCCTTCGATGATCCCCATAACGAGCTCTACCAGCATCTTCCCAAAACCGCACCATGCAGCCTGACGCTGAATGACAAAGCTGGAAACCGCTGTCGATGAACCACCGTAGAGCTTTCCGCATCAACTTGAAAGCTAATCGATCGGGGTGACATCCCCGCTTCGCGAGCCCGATCGGACGGGAGGTCCGCTCGGTGTCCCCAAGCCCCTTCTTCTAGAAAGAACTCTTAGAAGATATTTGAGTAACAGTATTAGGGGCTGTGAAAACTGGGGATGAACGGGTGTTTGCCCAGCACCGTCGGTGTGTCGCAATGTTAGTCCGCTGTGGAGACCGGTGGATGGACCGGCGCTCGGGTGTGGACAGAACGGTGAGTGTGGATGATTTTGTCATTCATCCCGTGGTTTGCCCGCAGGTTGTGCACAGCCGTATCCACAGCGGTGAGCTGTGACTTGTGAGGCGCAATGAGGCGGAAGTTGTTACAAGATTTTTCGCCGGACGGGCCTGAAGAGACCACGATGTGAGACGGCGGAGGCATTACGACGGCGGCACGGCGGCACGACTGAGCCCCCTCGAGTGTCGTCTCGAGGGGGAGTCAGGCGAGATACAGCGGGGGATTCAGCGCTTGGCGCGCTGACGAATCCGGGTGGTGAGTTCCTTCACGTGGTCGAAAACCTCGCGTCGCTCGGCCATCTCGCCACGGATCTTCTTCTCCGCGTACATGACCGTGGTGTGATCGCGCCCGAATGCCTGGCCGATCTTGGGCAGGGACAGATCGGTGAGCTCACGGCACAGATACATGGCGATCTGCCGGGACTGAGCCAACGCGCGGGTCTTGCCGGGGCCGCGTAGTTCCTCGACGGTGGTCTCGAAGTACTCGGCGGTGGCCGCCATGATCGCGGCCGTACTGATCTGCATGGTCGTCGCGTCGGCGATCAGATCGCGCAACACGACTTCGGCCAGTGACTTGTCGATCCGGGTCTTGTTCAGCGAGGCGAAGGCGGTGACACGGATCAGCGCACCCTCGAGCTCACGGATGTTGCGTTCGATGCTGCTGGCGATGAGCTCGAGCACGTCATCAGGCACGTCCAGACGATCCATCTGCGCCTTCTTACGCAGGATCGCGATGCGCGTCTCGAGCTCAGGCGGCTGAACATCGGTGATCAGGCCCCACTCGAAGCGGGTCCGGAGCCGGTCCTCGAGCGTGGCCAGCTGCTTGGGCGGGCGATCCGAGGAGATGACGATCTGCTTGTTGGCGTTGTGCAGGGTGTTGAAGGTATGGAAGAACTCTTCCTGGATACCTTCCTTCCCCTCGATGAACTGGATGTCGTCGACGAGCAGGATGTCGATGTCGCGGTAACTGCGCTTGAACGAGGCTTTGCGGTCGTCGCGGAGCGAGTTGATGAAGTCGTTGGTGAATTCCTCTGTGGAGACGTACTTCACGCGCATGCCCGGGAAGAGACGTTGCGCATAGTTTCCGGCCGCGTGCAGCAGATGCGTCTTGCCGAGGCCGGATTCACCCCAGATGAACAACGGGTTGTAGGCCCGGGCGGGTGCCTCGGCGATGGCGAGGGTCGCGGCGTGGGCGAAGCGGTTGGACGCACCGATGACGAAGGTGTCGAAGGTGTAGCGCCGGTTGAGATTGACCGCGTTGTCATCGCTGACCGTCGAGTCCCGCTGCGGGCTGCTGAAGTAGGTCGGCCAACTCTCCTCGGCGCTGACCTTGGCGGCCCGGTCGTCGTCGATCTCGTCCGCGTCGGTGGCCGGCTGCGCCGAGGTGCTCTCCGGTGCCCCATCGCCGGCCGAGTCAGCCGTCTCGGCGGGGGAGTCCGCGGATTCCTCGGAGGGTGTGGCGATGCGCACACCGAGTTCGACGCGCTGGCCCAGTTTGCGACTGAGCGCGTTGATGATGGGCTCGCGGAGGTGGCGTTCGATCTCGTTCTGGACGAACGTGGTGGGAACCGAGAGCAGAGCAAACCCCTCGGCGATCACGAGCGGTTCCACCAGCTTGAGCCAGGCTCTTTGCTGCGGGGTCAGCTGGGGTGCGGCTGGATCACCTGCGGGACCGGACTGTGCACCGCGGTCGCCGTTGAGCTCGGCGACGACGCTGTTCCAGACGGCGACGAATGGTGGGTCGGGGTCCGCTGTCAACGACCGTTTCCCCCTTTGAGGTGCATCGAGGTCGATCCGGTGACGACCAAAAAGAACGATGACGAACTGTCCACATATTTATCCACAGCTTGTGGAGAAAGGACAGTCGTCGTCGCTCTGTGTCTGTTGTGAGAGCGTCGGGGCCGGGTTCGTCACGTGCTGTGAAGCTGCACCGCGGAGCGACGTCCTCATTTTATTGTCCGGAGCCGGTCCAGGCTCGGAACGGCATTGCCAGAAGCTAACAGTTTTCTCTCGATGTGCCAACAGTTCTGCAACATCGGAAGGAGTCCAAGTAAGCGGGTCCGCGCAGGTTTGACCGAGGGAAATCTCATCAGTACCCTCGAGCAGTCGCCCGCACGTGGCGGTACGGCTGCGCCCGGGAGGTTCCGGAGAATGCGCCGGTTAGTAAAGCACGACGGACGAGCTTAAATCGAGCTTGCACGGTAACCGCGTTTCGGCGGCACTTCGGTGTCGTCGGGTGCGGGTGCCAAATGGAACAAGGAGAGATTGCCGTGGCCAAGGGCAAGCGGACTTACCAGCCCAACAACCGCCGCCGTGCGCGTGTGCATGGGTTCCGGCTGCGGATGCGTACGCGCGCCGGCCGCGCCATCGTCGCCAACCGTCGTGGCAAGGGCCGTCGCGCACTTACTGCGTGATACGACGCAGGATCTAGCGCGGTGCTCCCGGCTCGATACCGGATGAGGCGGTCCGCGGAGTTCAGTGCCACCGTCAGTCGTGGCGCGCGTGCAGTCCAACCTGACGTTGTCGTACACGCGCTACACGAGGGAACGGACGCTACCGGCCCGCGGGTCGGTCTGATCGTGTCCAAAGCTGTCGGTAACGCCGTGGAACGTCATCGGGTGTCGCGGCGGCTGCGTCATGTCGCCCGCACCGTCATACCGCAACTGGACGCCACCGACCTGGTGGTGATCCGGGCTCGTGCGGGCAGTAGTGAAGCGCCGTCGTCGCGGCTGGAGCAGCAGTTGCAGCGCGCTCTCGAGCGCCTTGAGTCGCGGCGCAGGACGACCCCATGATTCGCAGGGCGGGTGTCGGTGCTGCCCGCGGTGCGATCTTCCTGATTCAGCTCTACCGTCACACCATCTCTCCGCTTCGACTGCCGTCGTGCCGGTTCATGCCGACCTGCAGTCAGTACGCGGTCGACGCCCTCACCGAATACGGCCTGTTCCGCGGCGGGTGGCTGACGTTGATCCGACTGCTGAAATGCGGACCTTGGCATCCAGGGGGATGGGACCCCATCCCGGACCGGTGCCCACACGATCACGAGTCCTTCACGTCTGATGAGACCGTGTCTGGCGAGATAGCCGCCGAAAACCTTGTCTGGGAGACCCCAGCGAAGCGAGGGGAGAGCAAGTCGCGTGTTTAATTGGTTCAGCCTGGACATCATCTATTACCCGGTGTCGGCGATCATGTGGGTTTGGTACAAGGCGTTCGCCTTCCTGCTCGGCCCCGAGAATTTCTTCGCCTGGGCGCTGTCGGTGATGTTCCTGGTGTTCACCCTGCGCGCGATCCTCTACAAACCCTTCGTCAAGCAGATCCGCACCACGCGGCAGATGCAGGAACTGCAGCCGCAGATCAAGGCCCTGCAGAAGAAGTACGGCAAGGACCGCCAGCGGATGGCACTGGAGATGCAGAAGCTGCAGCGCGAGCACGGGTTCAACCCGATCCTTGGCTGTCTGCCGATGCTGGCGCAGGTGCCGGTGTTCCTGGGCCTGTACCACGTGCTGATGTCCTTCAACCGGACGCAGACCGGCATCGGCCGGCTGGGGTTGTCGGTGGAGGAGAACCGCAGCCTGGCCAACTATGTCTTCAGCGCGACCGACGTCGGCCACTTCCTCGACGCGAACCTGTTCGGTGCACCGCTCGGCGCGACGATGGTGCAGCAGCACGGTCTCGAGGCATTCACCGAATTCAACCGGCTCTCTGTGGTCCTGGTCGGTGTGCCGATCATGATCCTGGCGGGCATCGCAACGCACTTCAACAGCCGCGCCTCGGTGGCTCGCCAGAGTGTGGAGGCCGCCGCCAACCCGCAGACCGCGATGATGAACAAGCTCGCGCTCTACGTCTTCCCGCTCGGTGTGGTGGTCGGTGGACCGTTCCTGCCGCTGGCCGTGATCATCTACTGGCTGTCCAACAACATCTGGACCTACGGTCAGCAGCACTACGTGTTCGGGATGATCGAGAAGGAAGAAGAGGCCAAGAAGGCCGAGGCGTTGGAACGCCGCTCTGCGAACGCACCCGCCCCTGGCGCCAAGCCCAACAAGGCCCGTAAGACCGACGCCGCGAGCGCGGCGGTGACCGGTGATGTGGCGGGCGCCGAAGCAGACGCGAAGGCGACGCAGAGCGAGGATCAGAGCGACACGGCGGGTGGATCGGCAGGGCCGAGCGTGAGCCGCACGCCCAAGCCCGGTGCACGCCCCAAGAAGCGGAAACGGTGACCAGTTCTCACACTGGCTACAAGTAGGGAGAAGACGGATATGACGGACGCACAGACGACCGAGACCGAGCCCGGCGCAGAGCTGGAGGAGGCCGCCCAGTCCGCGCCGAAGAGCGAGGACGATCTGGAGGAGCGACTGGTCGCGGAAGGCGAGATCGCCGGCGACTACCTCGAGGAGCTGCTCGACCTCCTGGACTTCGACGGCGATATCGACCTCGATGTCGAAGGGGACCGGGCAGTCGTGAGCATCGACGGCGGTGGCGATCTGAGCAAGCTGGTCGGGCGTAAGGGAGAGGTGCTCGACGCTCTCCAGGAGCTGACCCGGCTGGCCGTGCATCAGAAGACCGGCGAACGCAGCCGGCTGATGCTGGACATCGCGCGGTGGCGGCGCCGTCGTCGCGATGAGCTCGCGGCATTGGGCGACAAGGTGGCCCGCCGGGTGCTGGAGTCGGGCGAGCGCGAAGAGCTGGCTCCCATGACGCCGTTCGAGCGCAAGATCGTTCACGACGCGGTGGCTGCGGTCGAGGGCGTCCGCAGCGAGAGCGAAGGCGTTGAGCCGTCGCGACGCGTCGTCGTTCTGCTTGGCTGAGTTTTAGTTACAAAGGTGTAGTTCGTTTGCGGCGACGGTGCCGTAGGGAGTGCGGAGGATGTTTCACGTGAAACATGGACCGGTCCCCGCGGCACCGGACGCCGCGGCGGGGGTCTTCGGAGATCGTCTGGAGACCGCCGAACGGTACGCGGCGATTCTGGCCGGTGCCGGTGTCGAGTGGGGTCTGATCGGTCCGCGAGAAGTGGACAGGCTCTGGGATCGACACATTCTCAATAGCTCCGCTCTCGGAGAGCTCCTGGCTCCCGATGAGCGCATCGGCGATATCGGCAGCGGCGCCGGCCTCCCGGGAATCCCCGTGGCTCTGGCGCGCCCCGATGTGCATGTCACGTTGATCGAGCCGCTGCTGCGTCGCAGCGAGTTCCTGCGCGAGGTGGTCGATGAATTGGGGCTCGATGTGACGGTGGTCCGCGGTCGGGCCGAAGATGCCGAGGTTCGCCAGTCGGTGGGCGAGTTGGATGTGGTGACGTCGCGTGCGGTCGCCTCGCTCGACAAGTTGACGCGCTGGAGCATGCCGCTGCTTCGCGTCGACGGAAGGATGCTCGCCCTGAAAGGCGAGCGCGCTGAGGCTGAGATTGAAGAGCATCGGCGTGTGATGGCTTCCCTGGGTGCAGTCGATGCCAGGGTGGTGAAATGTGGCGTGAACTATTTGAACCCGCCCGTAACCGTCGTCGCCGTGCGGCGAGAAGCGGTGAGACCGGGCAACCGGTCAACGGGCAGAGCCTCCGGTTCGCGGGGGAGATCGGGCAGGAGATGAGGATGGGTTCTGATCGGCAGGCAGCCGTTGGTGCGGCTGCTACGCCCGCCGTTTCACGTGAAACGGTTTCACGTGAAACATGGAACAACAATGCCGGCACCCCGTGGTCCACGGACGCCAGCATGGACACCCCGATAGCGGCGGAGGCGGAGCAGGCGACACGTGTGCTCCACACCTCGCACGGCCAACTTCCGCGGCCGTCGCGTCAGCGCGTGTTCACGATCGCGAATCAGAAGGGCGGCGTCGGTAAGACGACGACGGCGGTGAACGTCGCCGCGGCCCTTGCGCTGCAGGGGTTGCGGACGTTGGTGATCGACCTCGATCCGCAGGGCAATGCCAGCACGGCCCTCGGCATCGAGCATCGCCCCGGGACCCCGTCCTCGTACGAGGTCCTCATCGGCGACATCCCGGTGGAGGAGGCTCTCCAGCAGAGCCCGCACAGCGACCGGTTGTTCTGCATTCCCGCGACGATTGATCTGGCCGGGGCCGAGATCGAATTGGTCAGCATGGTGGCGCGCGAGGGACGGCTGCGGGGAGCGCTTGCGGCCTTGGCCAACCACAATTTCGACTACGTGTTCATCGACTGCCCGCCGTCCCTCGGGTTGTTGACCATCAATGCTCTGGTGGCCGCGCCCGAGGTGCTGATCCCGATCCAGTGCGAGTACTACGCGCTGGAAGGTGTGGGGCAGCTGCTGCGCAACATCGAGATGGTGAAGGCGCATCTGAACCCGGAGCTGTCGGTGTCCACCGTGATACTGACGATGTACGACGGGCGGACCAAGCTGGCGGATCAGGTTGCCGAAGACGTACGAGAGCACTTCGGCGACAAAGTGTTGCGCACGGTCATCCCGCGGAGCGTGAAGGTATCGGAAGCGCCCGGATATGGGATGACGATCCTCGATTACGATCCGGGTTCCCGTGGCGCGTTGAGCTATCTCGACGCGAGCCGGGAGATCGCAGAGCGTGGGGCACCGCCCCGCGGGCAGTAGACGCTAGTAACCGACAGCCAGCAGACAGACAGCGGACGGCAGCAATGAGCAGGAGACGACCATGAATCAGCCGGTACGGAAGCGGAGTGGCCTCGGCAGGGGACTGGCAGCCCTCATTCCGACCGGTCCTGCTGAGGACGGCACCGACGCCCTGAGCCCCAGGATCGGTGCGACCGCAGCTGACGTTCTGCTCGGTGGCCCGCCGTCCGTGACGGGGGATTCGGGGACGCCGCCCACTGCCACGACGTCCGTCGTACCCGATGATGCTGACCCAGTCCTCAGCAGCGATGTCGGCGCGACCTACCGCGAGATCGACCCGAGCCTGATTCAGCCGAACCCGCGTCAGCCCCGCCAGGTGTTCGACGAAGAAGCGCTGAACGAGCTGGTGCACTCCATCCGTGAGTTCGGATTGATGCAGCCGATCGTGGTCCGCGCGGTCGAGGAGAACGGCCAGTCCCACTACCAGCTGGTGATGGGGGAACGGCGCTGGCGGGCCGCCCAGCAGGCCGGCCTCGAGACAATCCCGGCGATCGTCCGCGAGACCGGTGACGACAACATGCTGCGCGACGCGCTGCTGGAGAACATCCACCGGGTCCAGCTCAACCCGCTGGAGGAGGCCGCCGCCTACCAACAGCTACTCGACGAGTTCGAAGTCACCCACGACGAACTTGCCGTCCGGATCGGCCGGTCGCGGCCGCTCATCTCCAACATGATCCGTCTGCTGCGTCTGCCGATCCCCGTGCAGCGTCGAGTCGCAGCCGGCGTGCTCTCCGCGGGCCACGCACGGGCACTGCTCGCCCTGGAAGGAGGAGCGGAGAAGCAGGAGGAGCTTGCCGCCCGGATCATCGCGGAAGGGATGTCGGTGCGGGCCACCGAGGAGGCCGTGACACTGGCCAACCGCGATGGGAACACCGCACCACCGGCTCCGCGGCGCAAGCCGATTCAGATGCCGGGACTGCAGGACGTTGCTGAGCGGCTCTCGTCAGCCTTCGACACCCGCGTCACGGTCAGTCTCGGCAAACGAAAAGGCAAGATCGTGGTGGAGTTCGGATCCGTGGACGACCTTCAGCGCATTGTCGACATTATGAGCGCCGAAGAGCACTGAGAGCCCACGACCAACGACACCAGGTTGTTCCGTCACTGTGACACATCAGTGATCAGCATATGCAGTCGCGAACGCCGCATAGCGCAAAGCTTCTGTGCGGCATAGCATTTCACTTCGGAGGCGGAACTCGATGAGATTTGCAGGGCGCAGTGCACCGGCTCCGGCGGACTCTCCTATCCTTGAGGGGCAGCCACGCACACAGTGTGAAAGCCAGGGACCTCAGTGACAGCACGAATCACGCCGCTACGGCTCGAGGGCTTCGAGCAGCTTCCCAAGCATGCGCGGCGATGTGTGTTCTGGGAAGTCGATCCGTCCACCGTCGGAGATGACCACCTGACGGATCCCGAATTCGAAAAAGAAGCCTGGCTCTCGATGGTCATGCTCGAGTGGGGATCGTGTGGTCAGCTCGCGGTCACGGTCCGTCCGGATGCGGTCCCGGATCTCGGTCCTGACATCGAGGATGCAGGCGAGCTCGCGTTGGATGAACCCTGCCTGGGCTTTGCGTTCTATGCACCTCCGGGCGCGGTGCCCCGGGCCCGGCTCTTTCCCACCGCCCCGGTGAGTGCCGATGCGATCCTGTTGACGGCGGTCGGCGTCGAATGCGCCGACGACACCGAACGGTTGTCGCAGAGTCTGCTCGCTGCCGTGGTGAACGACCTCGTGCGCCGAGGCGTTCGTGCACTGGAAGCCTTCGGTTACACCTCGGCATTCACGGAGCTGGCGGACGGCGGAAAGCTGCCCGCGGAGTTGGCCCCGGTTGTCGAGGTGCTGGGGGACTGCGCCGTCGACCAGTGCATGCTCGGATCAGACTTTCTCGAGGACGTCGGTTTCACCGTGGTGGCCCCACATCCGTACTTCCCGCGGTTGCGCCTGGAACTCGACAAGGGACTCGGCTGGAAGGCCGAAGTGGAAGCCGCACTCGAGCGTCTGCTGGAGAACGCGCGGATCGAGTTGCCGGTCGGTGCCGGGATGTCCGGGGCCGGGGTTGGGGTGAAAAGCGTTGCGCCTCAGTAGAAATTGACGTGGGACCGAGCACGTCGATGTGCCGGCCACCGGCAGGATCCGGCGATCGATAACGAAACCCGCTGCGGGACAACATATCTAGCTCTTGACGGGCACAGATGGCGGGATTTCTCAGTCGCCGGCGTCCGACAGTGCGACCCCACCTGCGATCCGCGAGAGCACGTCGGCAAGCATGCGGGGTCGGGAGAGGAACGGCGAGTGTCCGCCCGGTAGCTCGAGTACGTTGGCGCCGAGCCTTTCGTGTGAGACGCGCCGCGACCAGTCTGGCCGTACCATCTGATCGCCGGAGCAAATGATCGACGTCGCGGCGACAGCGGGGAACTGTTTCAGAGGGAATCGTTCATGGTACGGTGTCCACGCTTGGCGCCGAAGTCGCGAAACCGAGGCCTCGGCGACGCGATCGGGGCAGTCCTGGTAGAAGGCGCGTCGCGCTAGACCGTGATCGGTCCAGGATCGGCAACCCTCGGAATCCAAGCCGCTCAGCCCGGATAAGCAAGTGCCGTTCACCAGGTCGCCGCCTTTGATCTGCTCGGTGAGGCTGCGCCCGGGTTCCGGAATCAACGCGCACAGATAGACCAGTCGACGAACAGGGATGTGGTGGGCCACCAATGGAATCGTGCTGCCGCCCAGGGAATGACCGACCAGGATGACATCGTCACCACCGACTCCGCCGAGGGCCGTGCCGACGATCTCGGCATAGGTTTCCAGGGTGGCGGACGGTTGATCGGCCGGTAGATCCGGTGCGACGACGCGATGGCCGCGCCCGATCAGCTCGGGAGTGAGAAGCTCCCAGCACCATGCCCCGTGCCAGGCCCCGTGCACCAGAGCGAAGGTCGCCACGATTTGAGAGTAGAACCAGCGGGCCTGAAACGGCGCCGAAGCGCTCACGCGCTCGAGTTCAATCGGCGCTCACGCGCTCCAGTTGAATTGGCGCTCACGCGCCGCGGCTGGCCTGTTCGACCGAAAGCTCATGCGCCAACAACTCCGCGAACGTGAAAGTCCCTGTGGGCCGGTCGTTCTTGCCCAGCAGGTACAAGCGCTTGACGGCGGCCAGGATGCCCTCGGCGATCGCGTCCCGGGTGTGGGTCGACAGCAGCAGGCCCCGATCGTGGGGATTGGTGATGTAGCCGATGTCGACCTGAACGGTGGGCATCCGGGTCAGCCGCAGCAGATCCCAGGTCCGGCCGTGGGATCGGCAGTCGCGTAACCCGGTGCGGGCCACCACTTCCCGCTGGATGAAGTCGGCAAGGTTGCGGCCGATGGTCGACACCGAACCGTGCGAATTCCCGAAGTGGAACGAAGCCACTCCGTTGGCGGAGGGGGAGCGCTGGCTCTCACACCGCAGGCTGATCATCAGATCGGCGCCGACCCGGTTCGCGGTGGCGGCACGCTCGGGATCCAGTGGGCTGCGATTGGCCGGCCTCGAGATGAACGTCTCCATGCCGATCGCTGTCATCCGGCCTTCCAGCCGACTTGCCAAGTCCCACAGGATGTCTGCTTCGCTGATCGGGCCGTCGGGCCCGTGCATGATCATGCCGTGGTCTGCTCCGCCGCGGCCCGGATCGATGATCACGTGCTTACCCGACAGCTGCGGGCCGGAGCGGCGTACCAGCTCCTCTTCCCGGATCGCGTGCGGCGACCCACCGGTCACGCGCGAACCCAGGAAGTACAACGAGCGCAACGTTTCCGGTCCACAGATACCGTCCGGGTACAGCCCGTACTCACGCTGGTAAGAGGACAGCGCATTGTGGGTCTGCAGGCCGAAATGCCCGTCGACCATGCCGGTATAGAAACCGAGGTCCTGCAGGCGGGCCTGCAGGGTGGCAACGTCGTCGCCGTACATGGGCGCGCCGAACTGATGGGTCAGCGTGCGTGCACCGAGCCGGTAGGAGGCCTCGCGCAGGGCGCGATACGTGGCCTCCCCGACGATTCCGTCCACCAGCAGGCCACGATGCTGCTGAAATGCCCGGACGGCGCTGTCGAGCTCGTCGTCGAACGCGTCGAGCGCAACATGCCTACCGGTGCTCAGGTCGGCGTCAGGGTTGTCCATCAGACCTAACGCGGCCAACGCTGCCCGGATCTCGGTGACTGCTCCGCCACGGTCACCGCGACGCAGACTCGACATTCGGCCCCTCCATGCTGGTTTCCGGCCGTCTGCCGGACTAGCTGCCCAGCATTGTCTCAGATTTCGGCCACATACCGGAAAACGCCAGGCGTATCCGGGGTGTGCGTGATGTCAGAGTGCGTCGGCGAGTTCCCGCAGCAGCGCGGCCTTGCCCTTGGCGCCGACGATGCGCTTGACCGGTGCGCCGTCCTTGAAAAGGATCAGCGTCGGGATCGACACCACCTGGAAATCACGGGCGGTGGCCGGGTTGGCGTCGACGTCGATCTTGGCGACACGCAACTCGCCCGCCTTCTCGCCGGCGATCTCCTCGAGCACCGGGGCCACCATCTTGCACGGCCCGCACCAGGTGGCCCAGAAATCCACCAGCACCGGTGTGCTGCTGGTCAGGACGTCGTCGGAGAACGAATCGTCTGTAACCGTTACTGTTGCGCTGTCCGCACTCATGGAGCTCTCCTGTCGGGTCGAAATCTATTGGGGGTCAGTCGTTCTCGGCGAGCCAACGCTCGGTGTCGATGGCCGCCGAACAGCCGCTGCCCGCAGCGGTGATGGCCTGGCGGTAGGTGTGGTCGACAAGGTCGCCTGCGGCGAACACGCCGTCGAGCGTGGTGGCGGTGGTACGGCCGACGACCTCTACGTAACCCTCGTCGTCGAGATCGATCTGGCCGCGCACCAGTTCCGAGCGGGGGTCGTGGCCGATCGCCACGAACACACCGGTGACGTCGAGCTTGGACTCTTCGCCGGTGACGGTGTCACGCAGCCGCACGCCCGTCACCTTCGGATCGCCCTCGATCTGGGTGATCTCGGTGTTGGTCAGGAAGGTGATCTTCTCGTTGGCGCGGGCCCGCTCCAGCATGATCTTGGAGGCGCGGAACTCGTCGCGGCGATGGATCAGAGTGACCGAGCGGGCGAATCGGGTGAGGAACGTCGCTTCCTCCATCGCCGAATCGCCACCGCCGACCACGATGATGTCCTCGTCGCGGAAGAAGAAGCCGTCGCAGGTGGCACAGGTGCTCACACCCATACCGGTCAACGCTTCCTCGCCGGGCACGCCCAGATGGCGCGCGGCGGCACCCATCGCCAGGATCACCGACCGGGCCTGGTGGGTCTCGTCGCCGACAGTGACCGATTTCACCGGGCCGGTGAGGTCGACGGCGTCGACGTCCTCCATGCGCAGATCCGCACCGAAGCGCAGGGCCTGCTCCCGCATCTCGTCCATCAATTCGGGGCCGGTGATGCCTTCGCGGAATCCTGGGTAGTTCTCCACTTCGGTGGTGGTCATCAACGCGCCGCCGAACTGCGTGCCCTCGAACACCAGCGGCTTGAGCTGGGCGCGGGCAGCGTAGATGGCTGCGGTGTATCCGGCGGGGCCGGAACCGATGATGATGACGTCGTGAACCGTCGCTGAGGTGGACATGTAGGCCTTTCTGCCGTACTCGGCACGGGTTGCAACGTCAGCCTAGGCCGGATGTGTTCCCAGGTGAGTTCGTAGGACAGACTACGGACGTCTCACCGGGCGTTTCACCACGGTCTGGGCCAACGTCGCGGCGTGTTCAGCGTCGCAGTTCGCCGGGAGCACCAGGGCGACGACGGCGTCGGTCGTGTCGGGTGGTCTGGGAGGCACCAGGACCAGCACACCGGGCTGACCGGCCACCTCCAGGGGCCGGGCACCGAGGACCGCCACGCCGGAGGGATAGCCCAGCGCGGTCAGGCAGGCGGTCCGGCGCTGCGGGTCGGTCAGCGGCCCCAGGTCGGCCGGTGTCGACAGAAGGCCCAGGATCTGGGATTCGGACAAACCGATCCCGCTGCGCGGCGGTGACACGGTGATCTTGCCGAGGCTGGTCATGGTCGAGGGTGCCTGACCGGCCGGGCGCGTCAGTACGGCTCCGCCCACCACGGCGGCCAGCACGGCCGCACCTGCTCCGGTGACGGCGGCGATCAGCTTCCAGCGACTCGCTGAGGGTTTCGGCGGGGCCGGCTCGGTCCGCAGCGCCTCGGACAGCCGGGCGCTGACCTCGGCGGGCACCGGGGCAGCGGACTCGGAATCCGCACCGAGTTCGCGTAGATCGCGGCGCACCCGATCGAGGGCGGCCAGGGTGTTCCTGGCCTCGGGGCCGGCCAGGGGGTCGCTGCGCACGCGCCTGCGGATGTCCGCGGCGGTGGCGTCATCGAGCAGCCCGGCCTGCAGATCAGCCAGCAGCTCAGCAGGAATCGGGCCGTCCGACGGCACTCGGGGCGTGCTGCCGTTCATCGGCTTCAAAATACTGGAGCAGGCGGGCCAGCTTGTGTCTGGCGCGGGCGCACCGGCTCTTCACGGTGCCCTCCGCGACCCCGAGCAGCAGCGCCGTCTCGGCCACCGAGTAGCCCTGCATGTCGACCGCGACCACCGCGGCGCGCTGCTCGACCGGCAGCTGCATCAGGGCCCGCTCCACCACGATCGCGGTGGCCACCCGGGGAGCCGGGTCGCCCGCGGGGTCGCGGAGGTGAACCAGGTGGCCGAGTTCGTACTGAGACGCGGTGGGCTGGTTGCGTGATCGGCGGACCCGGTCCAGGCAGGCGTTGACCACGATCCGATACAGCCAGCTGCTGACCGCCGAGTCGTGGCGGAACGAGGCGGCCGTGCGATGCGCCGACAACAGCGCGTCCTGCACGGCGTCGTCGGCGTCCTCGTGGTGACGGCTGGTCAGGAAGGCCAAGCGGCGCAACTGGCTGTGGTGCCGGTGGACCAGTTCCTCGAATGCGTAGCGGTCCCCGGCGACATGGGCGGCCAGCAGTTCGGCGTCCGAGCGCACGGCCGCGCCGTGCCCCCGCGGCTGCTCTGTGCCCGGCTTGCCGGTCCCCCCGAACCTTCCCACACGCTGAACTTAAACGCTGTCCGGCAGTGCCCTGGACACTTGTTTGCCGGGCTGGCTATAACGCCAGGTCAACGTCCTATCCGGGCTGGGGATGACGATTCAGGAGGCCGCTTTGATGGTGATTTCGGAGATGTCGGTGCGGCTCTTGCCGTCCACGGTGCCCAGCGTCGAGATCCACACGAGAACGTAGGAGGTCGATGACGCCTTGTTCACCGAGATGGTGTTGGAGCCGGGCTTCAGCGGTGTCGCCGGGCTCAGTTCGGTGGTGTCCGACAGTGACGACGGCGTGGCGGACTGGGCCGAGCGGATCTGCACCGAGGTGCCGGTGCTCGTCACGTTGAGGGTGACCGAACCGACGACGGTCGGCTGCGGCAACTGCAGCATCAGGCCGACACCGTTCTTGAACCCGGGGAACGGGGCGGGATCGGAATACGTGTCGGTGGACCAGGCCGTGCTGGTGTTGCCGTCGATGGCCTGCCCGGCCGTAGCCGGTGAATCGGCCTCGCCCTCGGGCGAGAACACGGTGGCCCGAACGGGTTTGACCGTGCTGCCGGTGGCCGCCGATGAGTTGCCCTGGTTGTCCTCGCTGTTCGACGACGGCGCGTTCAGGCCGAGCTCGTCCCGGTTGAGGCCGCCGCCCACGTCGCCGAAGATGCTGTTGAGGACGGACGCCATCACGATCAGGGCCACCAGGATGATGCCGGCGGCCACGCTGATCCCGATGATCAGGCCCTTGCGGCGCCGGGCTTCGGCGGCTTGGTGTTCCTCGGGCGTCTCGTGTGCCCGGACCGGAGCAGCGGCCGGAGCGGGGGTCTCCTCGACCGACCCCAACAGCTCGGTCCGATCGGCGATCGCGGTGGCCTGCTGCAGCAGGTTCAAAAGGGTTGGAGCACTGCGGATCCCACCACCGGGCTGGACGGCACGAGCGGCTGCCGCAGAGATCTGGAACGGGATGTCGCGGTCGATGGCGCGCGGTTCGACCGGCTGTCCGGCCTGGTCCAGTGCGGCGGGCTCCAGGCCGCTGCGGGCCCCGGACTCCGGCAGCGGCCAGCGGTTGACCAGCAGCGCGTAGAGCGCGGCCCCGATGCCGCGGATGTCGTCGTCGGGGGTGGCGTCGGGCATGGTGGCCGGGAAGGCCAGGGCCACATCGCCTTCGATGCTGACGCGCACCCGGCTCGGGTGATCGATCGAGAGGGCGACCCCGGCGCGGTGGGCAGCCTCGGCGGCAGCGGCCAGCGACTGGATGGCCCGGGCCCCACCGATCGGGGACGGCGAGGTGTCGGCCACCTCGGCCAGCGAACCGCCGCGAATCCACTCGGAGACGATCAGGCCGCCTGATCCGCTGTGGGCCACGTCGAGCACCCGGGCGATACCGGGAACATCGATGCGGCTGAGTTTGAGTGTGCGCGAAAGGATTTCCTGCACCTGAGCGTCGGACATGGTGGCGTCCGGGTCGACGAACGTCAGCGCGACCTGGCGGTCCAGCGCGGTGTCCAGTGCCTGCCAGAACTGCAGGTGCGGCGGTCCGCCGTGGAACACCAGCAGTCGGTAGCGGCCTTCGGCGATGGTCGCGCCGGGGATGAGGTGCACATCGTCGTCGGCCGATTCCAGGGCGGCATCGTGCGGCGGGGCGAACGAGATCGGCTCACGGGTCGGGTCACCGCCATAGTCGGTGACGGGCCGCGTCGTCCCGTTGGTCCGGCTGCCGGCGGAGTCGCTGGACCCGGTGCCCTCGGCCGACTGGGTGGCTGCTGCCGGGCCGGTCGGGGGGACGTCCGGCTGGAACTCGTCGGCGGCCGGACGCGGCAACTTCGTCGTATCGGTGGTCATCCCAGAACTCGACGCGGAGTTCGGTGCCGGGCCGTCCGCAGATTCGTCGGTCACCGGTGATCCTTTCCACATCCCCGCCCCGGCAACACCTGCCGGAGTCCCGCCTCCGGCGGCTGCCGGGCTTGACGGCCACCCGCTGGGAGAAGAATTCCTCTGATCAGGGTACGTGACGGGCGCTGCAGGATGAGGCCCGACGGGCGGCGCAATTGTTTGCACGGCTACCTGTCCGGTCTCGGGCAGCGACGCGACATGCCCTCGCCCGAGTCGTCGGCGGACCATGTTCAGCGCCGCATGGGCCTCGGGCACCCGGGCCGCGAGCATCACGCCGGCGATGATCGGGACCATGATCAGACCGAGTGCGACCAGGCGCAGCAACGAACCCGCGGCACCGGCATGCTCGGTCAGCGAGTCCAGCCCCAGCAGCCGGTCGGCGGCGTGGGCCACCAGGCTTGCGACCAACGACGCCGCGATGGTCACCAGAATCGTGCGGATCACCGCGTCGCGCAGCAGCCGTCCGCCCCGCGGTCGCAGGTTGGCCTTCAGCAGTAGATAGCCGACCAGGGCCCCGGCCACGAAGCCGAGGCCGTTGGCCAGGCCCAGGTAGCCGGCCACCATGTTGGGGTTGTCGGTCAGGTGGGGCGCGGCGATCGAGGCGACGATCTTGACGGTCGTGATCACCACGATGATGACGATCGGTGTCCAAGGCCGCTCCCGCGCGTAGAACACCCGCAGCTGCAGCAGGACCAGCGCGTAGGGGACCAGCGTGAAGGCCGACAGCGTGATCGCCATGCCGAGATACCCGGCGTCGCTGGCGCTGAAGTTGCCGTAGGAGAACAGTGCGCTGCCGATGGCTGGCCCGCCGACGGTCATCATCGCCACGATGGGGATGAGCGTCACCATCGTCAGCCGGGTGGCCAGGGACAGATCGTCGAGGACGGCGGGGACGTCGTCGGCCGCGGCGTTGCGGCTCAGGCGCGGCATCACCACCGTCAGCACCGTGACGCCGATCATGCCGAACGGCAGCATCAGCACCAGCCACGTGTAGTTGTAGATGGCCGGGCCCGAGGCGGCCGCGGTGCTGGCGATCTGGTTCCCGACGATCAGGCCGATCTGGCTGATCAGAACGTAGAGCACCATCGCGGCGGCCATGGTGCCGAACTTCTTGAGCCGGTCGTCGATGCCCCACAGCGGCCGCAGGCTGACCCGTTCGGCCCGGATCGCCGCGAACAACACCGCGGCCTGCGCCACCACACCCAGCGTGGTGCCGATGCCCAGCACCAGCAGCTTGGCCGTGCCCATCTCGACCGGGTCGCTGGAGAGCTCACCGGGCACCAGGACGAAGACGCCCAGGGTCACGATCGCCACCACGTTGTTGACCACGGGAGCCCACGCCGGGGGACCGAACACGTTGCGGGTGTTGAGGATTGCCATGAACACCGACGACAGGCCGTAGAACAGCACCTGGGGTAGCAGCAGGTAGGCGAAGGCTGTGGTCAGCGGGTTGTTGACCTGGGGATCGCTGCCGAGCATGAGCCGCACCAGCAGGGGCGCGCACAGTACCGAGAGCACGGTGGTGACCAGCAGCAGCGTGGTGGCCAGGGTCACCAGCCGCCGGACGAAGTCGGTGCCGCCGTCGGCGTCGTCGCGTTCGGCCCGGGCCAGCACCGGGACGAAGATCGCGGTGAAGGTGGCTTCCAGCACCAGCGCCGCGACCATGTTGGGCAGCTGGTTGGCCACCGAGAACGCACTCGTCAGGGGTCCGCCGAGCAGCGCCATCAGCAGCACGAACCGGAGGAACCCGGTGATGCGCGAGATCAGTGTGGCGAATGCCATGCCCCACGACCGGGACACCACCGCGGCGTCGGACAGCTCGGCGCGCCCGGCCGGCCGGGACGGGCCCGTCGCATGCGGAATCCTCGGCGGGCCAGGCGGGCGCGCCGTGTGCTGGATGGGCGGGACCGGTGGCCGGGTCCCGGGTTGGTCGGGCGGGATCATCAGGGTCGATCCGGACTGGGTTCGGGCGCCGGTGGGGAAGCCGGTGCCGAAGAAGTGCGCGCAGAGGGTGCCGCGACGCCCTCAGCGGTATCGGCATCGTTGTTGAACGCCATGGCGACGTCGAGCGGGTCGGGATGTTCGCCCGGCGGGATCAGGTCCGCGCGGTCCGGCTGACCCCGGAATCGGTGCCACAACCGGCGGCCGGCCAGTGTCACGAGTACCGCACCGGCCGACAGCGTGATGAAGAACAGCACCTTGCCGTAGGCGTTGGAATGCACCGACAACCGGACCGGCTCACCGAGGGTCAGGCCATCGGTGGTCTGCAAGCTCACGTCGACGGCCACCCGCTGGGTGAAGTGCACCTCGATCGGCACCCGCAGCGGCAGATAACCGGGCGGCAGCTCGATCTCGCCCATGTCGGTGACGGTCATGCCAGGCGGTGCGTCGACGTGCAGCCGCACCCGCACCGGCACCGGGAGGTCGTTACGCAGCGCCAGCGGCAGCGGGCTGCGCTCGGTGGCCAGGGTGTACGCGCCACCGGGGTTGACGATTCTCACCGCACCGAACATGTCGTTCACGCTGCGGCTGACGGACTGCAACCGCTGTTCGGCCAGCCCCTCGCGGGCCTCCGGTGGCACGGACTGGCTCAGCGCCCGCAGCATGTCCTCCCGCAGCGGCGCGGTGTACTGCATGCCGGTCAGCCCGGTGCGCTCGTCGGTGGTCAGCGCCGCGGTCAGCCCCCACAGCCGGCTGATCACCGCCGCGATGCCGGTGTCGATGTTCTCGTCGATGCCGCTGCGCGGGTTGCCGAGAGAATCCGGCGGTGCGGGCGCCACGGGTTCTGGCGGCAGGGCGTTGCCCTCGGCGATCACCGCGGATAGCGGGCGCGGAACGGCCAGCCCTGCGTGGATCGTGGTGGCCACCGTCGTCAGGATGGCCTGTGCGTCGTCGGCGTCCAGTGACCACACCAGCGGCGGCATCAGGATCTGGGTCCGGGGCTGCTCGCCCGGGGTGAGCCCGCGCCACAGGAGGGCACCCAGCGCGTCCTGGCGCCGCGCGGTCTGCGAGTCGTGCCGTACCGGGATCTCCAGCGACGGGTCCAGGTAGGACGGCACGACGGGATCGGTGCCCGCACCGGCCAGCGCGGCTCCGACGGCCGGATCGAATCCGGCGGCCACGACCTCCGGCCGGTAGCGCAGCGGCGTGACGTCGGCGGTCTCGGGTGCGCCGGTTACCGAATCCTGGGCGGTGATGTGGGCGGCCGAGATGGCGACGGTCTGGCCCTGGGCGGCCAGCAGGTCCAGGGCGGGACGGGTGAGCGGACCGTCGCCCATGATGCTGGCACCCCGGATCGATGCGACGCCCAGAATCTGGTCGACGATGTCACCGGCACCGTTGGTGGCGATTCCGCTCAATCCGGGATCGCCGACCCGCTGCAGGGCGGTCAGATCGGCCTGGGCGTAGTTGGTGGGCGCCACGCAGAGCCGCCCGGCCAGGCCGCGCAGTCGATTCAGCCAGCCGACGGCGGCCTCCTGTCCGGCTCCAGGGCGGGTCGGGGTGCCGGGACCGGCGTCGGGTCCGTCGTTGACGACGTAGCCGGCGGTCATCGCGTTGACGGTGACCAGCAGATCGGGGTCGACGGCAAGGCACAGCGTGGCCCGCATCTGGCCGCCGGAGTCGACGGTCGGTCCGGTGGCGAAGTCGGCGGCAGAGAGCAACGTGTCGAGCCGTCCGCCGGGAGCCAGCGAGGCGGCGAGGCTGTCGTCGACCAACCGCACCGGGGTGGTGCCACCCGGGGCGCCCGGGGCCAGCCGCGGCCGGTCGGCCAGGGGCCAGAGCATGGTCATCCGCACCGGCTGGGACGTGTCCGGCGGCACCACCGAATTGAGGGTGTCGGCGGCCGACATCGAGTCGGAGCCGTTGTCCGCGGGCCTGTCCGGGGGCACGCCGAGGACCGGCAGCAGGAAGCGCGCGTCGTCGAGTTTGGCGGGGGCGCCGTAATCGGGCGTGCCGTTGACGTTGATCAGTACGGGGTAGACGCCGGGTTCGGTGATGTGCAGCGACCCGGCACCTTCGGAGCGCAGGGGGTAGGACAGCGTGAACGGCACCGACTGGCCGCGCTGCATCTCCGGGGCCAATGTGACGAAGTCGGCCACCGGCTCGAACCGGTCGACGTCCCCGGTGAGATCGGTGCGCAGCTGGCTCGAGGAGGTCACCGCCTGGGCGTGCTCCATGCGGATGTCGACGTCGCGGACCGGCCGGTCACCGACGTTGAGCACGGCCCCGCTGACCGTCATCACCGATTCACTCGTGGTGGTGACGACGTTGGGGGTGACCCGGTCGATGCGGATCTGCAGGAACGGCAGGGCGCCGGGTTCGCTCGCGCCCGCCCGGGGCAGGAGCACGGGCAATGCGGCGGTGGACCACACCGAGAACAACAACACCACCGCCACAAGCACCACTGTGTGCGCCAGGAGGGAGACCCCTCGGCGCACCGCCGGGGCGGCGGTCACGGTCCCTGTCCGCATCCGTTCGTGCGCCGGCGGGGCTGGGGTTGCGCAGGGTCGTCGCGGCGGTGATTGCGGGCGTGCGAATGGGTCTGGGGGCGTCGCCGGGGGGCGCTGCGGGGCAGTGGCGGCAAGGAGCCCGGACCGTCGGTGTGCAGCTTGTCGATGAGTTCACCGGCCACCTCGGCGAGCTTGCGCTCGTCGGCGTAGGCCAGCCGGGCCGGCAGATCCCGTAGCGGAACCCAGGCGACCTCGGTGACCTCGACGTCGTCGTCGGACAACTCGCCGCCCTGGAAGCGCAGGAGGTAGTGGTGCACGGTCTTGTGGACCCGGCGCCCTTCGGTGACGAACCAGTAGTCGATGCTGCCGAGTGCGGCCAGCACGTCGCCGCGGATCCCTGTCTCTTCGGCGACCTCGCGGATCGCGGTCTGCTCGGCCGTCTCACCGAGTTCGATGTGGCCCTTGGGCAGTGACCACAGCATCCGGCCGCGCCGATCGACCCGGCCGATCAACGCTGCCACCTGGGTGTCCTTGGGGCCGTCGATGCCGTCGATGACCAGGCCGCCGGCCGAGGTCTCGTGAACGGTGCGGAGCCGTTCCGGAGGACGGCGTGGCCTCGACTTGTGTTGCTTGGACTGGTCACGCGGGGTCGGGGCGGGATTTGCGGTGCCGACGGGAGCTTCGGCGGGACCATCGGTGTGACGGGCGTCATCATTACCCTGGTCGCCGGCGGGTGGGCCTGCCGCCCTTTGTGCACGACGACGACCACGACGCCGACTGCGGCGCCGTCGTGGTTTGGCCTGTTCGCCGTCCGACACCCAAGCGATAGTAGCTGCCATGGGGTTGGCCTCCTGCCGCACTCGCCGGTTGTGACCACACCGCGAGCATTAGGCTCATCGAACGTGTCCGACGCTGTTGTTACTGACGCCGAATTGCTGGCCGGCGCACTGGTCTCGTTGAACCACCGCGCCGAGGTGCTGCGCGGGCTCGGTGCGGTGTTCGCTGCGGCGGGTCATGAGCTGTATCTCGTCGGAGGCAGCGTGCGCGACGCATTGCTGGGCCGCCTGACCGAGCACAGCGATCTCGATTTCACCACGGATGCCCGCCCCGAGGAGATGTTGAAGTTCCTCCGCCCGTGGGCCGACGCGCTGTGGGATACCGGAATCGATTTCGGCACCGTCGGTATCGGCAAGGGCGAGCACCGGCTGGAGATCACCACGTTCCGGGCGGACAGCTATGACCAGGTGTCGCGGAATCCGACCGTCGAGTTCGGCGACAACCTCGATGACGATCTGGTGCGCCGCGACTTCACCGCGAACGCCATGGCGGTACGCATCACGGCCGATGGCCCGGCCGAATTCCATGATCCCCTGGGCGGTTTGGCCGCCATCCAGGCCAAGGTGCTCGACACCCCGTCGGCCCCGCAGGTGTCGTTCGGGGACGATCCGCTGCGGATGCTGCGGGCGGCCCGCTTCGTGTCGCAGCTCGGGTTCGGTGTGGCGCCGCGCGTGCTCGAGGCACTGCTGGAGATGGCCCCGCAGTTGGAGCGCATCACCGTCGAGCGGGTCGCCGCGGAACTGGACAAGTTGCTGCTGGGCAAGGACCCAGTGGCCGGTGTCGACCTGATGGTGCAGACCGGGCTCGGTGACGTGGTGCTGCCCGAGGTCGGCGAGATGCGGATGGCCATCGACGAACACCACCAGCACAAGGACGTCTACTGGCATTCGCTGACGGTGCTCCGCCAGGCCGTCGATCTCGAGGACGAGGGTCCGGACCTGGTGTTGCGCTGGGCGGCGCTGCTGCACGACATCGGCAAGCCCGCGACCCGCAAGCACGAATCCGACGGCGGGGTGAGCTTCCACCACCACGAGGTGGTCGGCGCCAAGATGACCCGCAAGCGGATGCGTGCGCTCAAGTACTCCAAGCAGATGGTCGACGACGTATCGCAGCTCGTGTACCTGCATCTGCGGTTCCACGGCTACGCCGACGACAAGGGCACCGGCAAGTGGACCGACTCGGCGGTGCGCCGCTACGTCACCGACGCCGGTCCGCTGCTCGGCCGGCTGCACAAGCTCGTTCGCGCCGACTGCACCACCCGCAACAAGCGCCGTGCCGCACGGCTGCAGGCCAATTACGACGATCTCGAGAACCGGATCACCGAGCTGGCCGCCAAGGAAGATCTGCAGCGGGTCCGGCCGGACCTCGACGGCAACGAGATCATGGAGATCCTCGGTATCCCGGCGGGCCCGCAGATCGGCGAGGCCTGGCGCTACCTCAAGGAGCTGCGGCTCGACCACGGGCCGCTGTCCCGCGAGCAGGCCATCGACGAATTGTTGAAATGGTGGAACGCCAGGGGCTGACCGTGCGTCTGATCAGTCATGGACTACTGCCTGGGTGATCCCGACGGAACCGCGACCATCGTCACCGGTGTGCCCGATGTGGATGTGGACGGCAACGGCAGCCCCGACGGTATCGGCCTGGATTTCGACGGGGACGGCCGTATCGATGATGTGATGGCCGATTTCGACGGCGACGGCATCGCCGAGCGGGCGGTGCTCGATGCCGACGACGACGGGCAGGCCGAAAGCTATTTCTCCGACGACGGTTCGGGCACCTGGGCGGTGCACGTGGACCGGTCCGGACAGGTGCGCTGGTTCGGTTTGGACGGGACCGAGGCGACCGGGGGACCGACGGTCGATTTCGACGGTGACGGTGCCGCCGACGACCTGTTGATCGACGTCGACGGTGACGGTCTGGCCGACCGGGTGCTGGCCGGGGGCCTGGCGTACGTCGACACCGACGGCGACGGGCGGTGGGACATGAAGCTGGCAGACACCGACGGGGACGGCCGCGCCGACGCCGTCTCCTGACTCCGAGCGCTCAGCCCCGCCCCGCCCCCGGCGGTCCGGCGAAGGCCTGCGCGATGGTCAGCCACTTGGCGGCGTCGTCGCCGACCGCGGTCACGTCCAGTTCGGCAGGTGCCCGGCGCTGGGTCACCAGCATGCAGAAGTCCTCCGCCGAACCCGTCACGCGCTGCTGCGCATCCTCGGGTCCCCACTCCCACAGCGTGCCGTCGGGCGCGCGCAGCTCGACCCGGAACGGTTCGGCGGGCGGGGTCAGTCCGTGCACGGTGAACGCGAAATCCCTTGTGCGCACCCCGATGTGGGCAATCGAGCGGAGCCGCTCGGTGGCGGGCCGGCGGACTCCGAGGGCGTCGGCCACGTCGAGGCCGTGCGCCCAGGTCTCCATCATGCGGGCGGTGGCCATGGACGTCGCGCTCATCGGCGGGCCGAACCACGGCAGCTTGCGACCCTCGGCCACGTTCACGAGTTCGGTGTGCAGCCTCACGCGCGTCTCACGCCAGTCCGCCAGTAGCCGCTCGGGTGGCGTCAGCGCGAGTTCCTCGGCCGCGGCGTCGACGAACCCGGTCGGGTTCTGCATCGCTTCGGCGAGGACGGCCTCGAAGCCGGACTGGTCGGTGATCGCGATGACCGAAACCCGATCGGTCCACAGCAGGTGGGCGATCTGGTGCGCGATGGTCCAGCCCTCGGCCGGGGTGGTCGTGGCCCAGCGCTCGGGCGGGAGGTCGGCCACCAGGGCATCGAGTGCGTCGCTCTCGGCGGACAGGTCGGCCACGATCGGCTCGGCGCTCACCATGGCGGTCAGCCTAGACCGGAGGGTCACACCCGCTTCGGGGATGCCACTGCGGCGTGCAGACCGAGTCCGACGAGGTAGGCAACGGCGCCGGCGACCACCAGGGCCGGGGAGTGCCCGTCGGCGGGGATCACCGCGGCCGCCGCGGAGATCGCCGCGACGAACGACATCCAGAACAGTGCGTCCTGCACCGTGAAGACGTGGCCGCGCAGCGCGTCGTCGACGTCGATCTGCATCGCCGAATCCGCGCACAGCTTCACCAATTGCCCCGCGGCACCGAGCAGCAGGCCGCAGGTCACCATCACCGGCACGTGCAGCCCGATCGCCGCCAGCTGAACCACCACGGCGAAACCGAGGGCGCCGTTGGCGGTGGCGTAACGCCCGAACCGGCCGATCACCGCGGGAGCGGCGACCGTGGCCGCGAACTGCCCGATACCGCCGGCGGCCATGAACAGCACCGCGGTACCCAGACCCAGCCCGGTCACATCGGGGTTGTCGCTGTGCCGGACGATCACCAGCACCAGCAGCGAGTTGATCCCGAACGCCATCCGGTGCGCGGCCAGCCCGGCCAGAGTGCCCGCGACGGGCGGCACCGCCCACACCGTGCGGGCACCGTGCACCCAGCCGGTGGCCACCGCATACGCCACCGAGCCGTGGATGGTGCGCTTGCTCTCGTGCGGGCCCAGCACATGCGGGCCGAAGCGCACCGACAACCAGAGCGCCAGCGCCACCGGGACCGCCACGATCAGCATGACCACCGAGGCACCGGTGTCGTCGGCGCCGAACACCTTGCGTGGCACCAGCATGAAGTCGGCTCCGAGGAACGCCGCCAGTGCGCCGACCGCGGTAGCCACCGAGTTCATCGTGATCACGCGGTCGGCCGGCACCACATCGGGCAGCGAGGCCGAAAGTCCGGATGAGACGAACCGGGTCAACCCGTTGACGATCAGCGCGCAGCACAGGATCGGCAGGTCGCCGGCACCGAAAGCCAGCAGAGCGGCCACGAGCACCACCACCAGCAGCCGGCCCAGGTTGGCACCGATCAGCACGAGGCGCCGGTCCCAGCGGTCCAGCAGGGCTCCGGCGAACGGGCCCAGCACCGAGTACGGCAGGAACATCACCGCGAACGCGGCGGCGATCTGCCACGGTTCGGCCTGGCGCTCCGGGTTGAACAGGATCGCGCCGGCCAGACCGGCCTGGAAGAGCCCGTCGCCGAACTGGCTGACCGCGCGCAACTCCAGGAGCCTGCGGAATTCGGTCATGCCGCGCAACGAGTGCCAGAGGGCACGGGGAGCACGCGCATGAATCACCCGATCAACAGTACAAAGCTGAGCCGAAATCCGACTCCGCCCGGCCTTGTTCGCCACCTCTGGGCAGTTACGGTGCCATGATGTAGGGCGTGGCGCACTCAGAAGATCCGGAGGATTTCATCGCGCCTGCGGCGCACCGGGTACGACCGGGCACGCTGCTGCTGGCCAATACCGATCTGCTGGAGCCGACGTTCCGGCGCAGCGTCATCTACATCGTCGAGCACAACGCCGGCGGAACCCTCGGTGTCGTGCTGAACCGGCCCAGTGAGACAGCGGTCTACAACGTGCTGCCGCAGTGGGCGAAGCTCACCCACAAACCCAAGACCATGTTCATCGGCGGTCCGGTCAAGCGGGACTCGGCGTTGTGCCTGGCGACGCTGCGGGTCGGTATGCAGGCCGAGGGTGTTCCCGGCCTGCGGCACGTGCAGGGCCGGGTGGTGATGGTCGATCTCGACGCCGACCCGGACACGCTGGCCCCGGTCATCGAAGGTGTGCGGATATTCGCCGGGTACTCCGGCTGGACCATCGGTCAGCTGGACGGCGAGATCGAACGGGACGACTGGATCGTGCTCTCGGCGCTGCCTTCGGATGTGCTGATCGAGCCGCGGATCGACCTGTGGGGCCGGGTACTGCGTCGTCAGCCGCTGCCGATGTCGCTACTGGCCACCCATCCGATCGACGTGAGCCGCAACTAGTCGGGGCTGGTCACTTACAAGACAACGTGCAGCTGGCACACGAGCCGGCGCAGCCCGCACCGGAAGCCGAACCGGCCTCCGCGGCCGCGACGGCCTTGGCGCTCTGCCAGCAGCCGGCGGCCACGGTCGCGACGGCCCCGATGATGCACACCATGACGACCATCAGGCCGGTGTGGGGCGCGGCGGCCAGGGCGGCGGCGCCACCGGCGGCGAGCATCACCGCGGCGGCCAGTTGGGTCGGGGCCACAGCCCTCAGGACCGAGCGCACGGGATCACCGGTACGAGGCCTGGTCAACAACCACAGCCCGAACACACCGACGATGACGGCGGCGCTCAGGCACAGCAGCGCGGCGATCAGCATGCGCCACACAATACGAGGCGCCGGACGGGAATGCGAGGTCGGGGAGGGCCCTGGTGATTCACCCCTGCAGGCCCAGGAGCTGGGGCAAACCCGGCGCCGGAGCCGGCGCGGGGGCGGCCGGGGTAGCTGGCGGCGGGGGGGCCGCCGGGGCCGGAGCGCTGACCTTGAAGCCGGACACGATCGCGTCGGCGGCGTCGGCAGCCGCGGAAACACCCTGGTTGGCGGCCGAGGAGTTCACCGACAGCGACACCAGATAGTGGTCGGGCCCCGCGGTGGCCAGGATGTGTCTGCGTGAGGTGTTGAGCACCTGGCTGCCCGACAGATAGCTACCTTCGATAAAAGCTGACGGGAAGCCGTTGAAGTCGCCCATGGCCATGTCGGTGGGGCGCCAGTTCTGCAACTGCTGGGTGTCGACGAAGCCGTGGCTCGCCGCTTCGACCGGATCGAAACTGCCGACGAGCTTGTAGACCACGACCTGTGCGTTGGGGGTGTACAGGTCGGTGCTGGATCGGTCGGCGATCACCGCGAAGGCGTCGGGCACGTTGGGGTCGGGCACCTTGGTCCAGCCCGAGGGCAGCGGCAGGACGATGCTCAGCGCCTTGAAATCGTGGCTGGTCTGCGGCTCCATCTTCACGCCCTTGCTCTTGAAGAACTCGGCGAAGGTGCCGGACGTGGCGGGGGTGATGGTCCGGGCCGGCGTGGCCGGTGCCGCGACAGCGGGTACGGCATTGGCTGCCGCACCCGGGGCGACGGCGCCACCCGGGACGCCGGGGGCGGCCGGCGCGGGAGCAATCGGAGCGGCGGCGGGGGCGACCGTGACGGTCTGGGTAACCGTCACCGGGCCGGGAACGCCAGGAGCCGGCACAAGGGGTTCGGCTGCCGCGGGCTGACCGGCAAGGCCGACAACCCCGGCCACGCCGACGGCCGTGCCTGCTGCCAGCACCCGCCACCGGCGGGCCAACTCGATCATCACTCGTTCCCTCCGCAAACCGTGCCCTCACCAGGGCAACCTTCACTAGGCGCCGAGACTATCCACGGGTCACCGCCCGCCACCAGCAACTCAACCGACCTGGAATCAACCCCTGACAGAGCCGCGACGCAACCGATACCAAGCTGTGGCCAACGGAAGCGTCAGACGGGTGGTGAGCTGCTCAAACCGTGGCCTTATACCCTGAACGTCGTGATCGAACCCGCCACCACGTCCCAGCCAGGGCCTTCAGAGGACACCCCGCAGCACCGCTACACCGCGGAACTGGCGGGCCAGATCGAACGCACCTGGCAGCAGACCTGGTCGGACCTCGGCACGTTCAACGTGGCCAATCCGGTGGGCTCGCTGGCACCGCAGGACGGCTCGGCAGTGCCCGCCGACAAGATGTTCGTCCAGGACATGTTCCCGTACCCGTCCGGTGACGGCCTGCACGTCGGGCACCCGCTGGGGTACATCGCCACCGACGTCTACGCCCGGTACTACCGGATGACCGGACGCAACGTGCTTCACGCGCTGGGCTTCGACGCGTTCGGCCTGCCTGCCGAGCAGTACGCCGTGCAGACCGGTACGCACCCGCGCACCCGGACCGAGGCCAACATCGTCAACTTCCGCAGGCAGTTGGGCCGTCTCGGCCTGGGCCACGACTCGCGGCGCAGCTTCGCCACCACCGATGTCGATTTCTACAAGTGGACGCAGTGGATCTTCCTGCAGATCTACAACGCCTGGTTCGATACCGCAGCCAAGAAGGCCCGGCCGATCACCGAGCTGGTCGCCGAATTCGAGTCCGGGGCAAGGTCTCTCGACGACGGCCGGGCGTGGGCCGAGCTGTCGGCCGCAGAGCGTGCCGATGTGGTGGACGGCTACCGGCTGGTGTACCGCGCCGACTCGATGGTGAACTGGTGCCCGGGCCTGGGCACTGTGCTGGCCAACGAGGAAGTCACCGCCGACGGCCGCAGTGACCGCGGTAACTTCCCGGTGTTCCGGAAGCGCCTGCGGCAGTGGATGATGCGTATCACCGCCTACTCGGACCGGCTGCTCGACGACCTGGAAGTGCTGGACTGGCCCGACAAGGTCAAGAGCATGCAGCGCAACTGGATTGGCCGGTCCACCGGTGCGTCAGTCGAATTCGGCACCGCGGCAGGCGATGTCGAGGTGTTCACCACCCGCCCGGACACGCTGTTCGGCGCCACCTACCTGGTGCTGGCTCCTGAACACGATCTGGTGGATGCGCTGGTCGGCGACGCCTGGCCCGAGGGCACCGATTCGCGGTGGACCTTCGGTGCGGCGACGCCGGCCGAGGCCGTCGCCTCCTACCGGGCCGGGATCGCTGCCAAGTCGGATCTGGAGCGTCAGGAGAACAAGACCAAGACCGGTGTGTTCCTCGGTGCCTACGCCACCAATCCCGTCAACGGACAGCAGGTTCCGGTGTTCATCGCCGATTACGTGCTGGCCGGTTACGGAACCGGCGCCATCATGGCGGTGCCCGGTGGCGACCAGCGGGACTGGGACTTCGCCACCGAGTTCGGCCTGCCCATCATCGAGGTGGTCGCCGGTGGCGACATCACCGAGGGGGCCTACAACGGTGACGGCACCATGGTGAACTCCGACTACCTGAACGGGTTGTCGGTGGCCGAGGCCAAGGATGTCGTGATCGGACACCTGGAGGCCGACGGCCGCGGCCGCGCCCGGATCGAGTACAGGCTGCGGGACTGGCTGTTCGCCCGGCAGCGGTACTGGGGCGAACCGTTCCCGATCGTCTACGACGCCGAGGGCCGCGCCCACGCGCTGCCGGAATCGGCTCTGCCGGTTGAACTTCCGGACATCCCGGACTACTCGCCGGTGTCCTTCGACCCCGACGACGCCGACAGTGAACCGTCGCCGCCGCTGGGCAAGGCCACCGAGTGGGTGCATGTCGAGCTGGATCTCGGTGACGGGCTGCAGACCTACACCCGCGACACCAACGTGATGCCGCAGTGGGCGGGCAGTTCCTGGTACGAGCTGCGCTACACCGACCCGCTCAACTCGGAAGAGCTGTGCGCCAAGGAGAACGAGGCCTACTGGATGGGCCCGCGCCCGGCCGAGCACGGGCCGAATGATCCGGGCGGCGTCGACTTGTACGTCGGCGGCGTCGAGCATGCGGTGCTGCACCTGCTGTACTCGCGGTTCTGGCACAAGGTGCTCTTCGACCTCGGCTTTGTCAGCTCGAGCGAGCCGTTCCGGCGCCTGGTCAATCAGGGCTACATCCAGGCCTTCGCCTACACCGACGCCCGCGGGAGCTATGTGCCCGCGGCCGAAGTCGTTGAGCGCAAGGGGAAGTTCTACTGGACCGGCCCGGACGGCGAGATCGAGGTCAATCAGGAGTTCGGCAAGATCGGCAAGAGCCTGAAGAACTCCGTCTCACCGGACGAGATCTGCGACGAGTACGGTGCGGACACCCTGCGGGTCTACGAGATGTCGATGGGCCCGATCGAGGCATCGCGTCCTTGGGCGCCCAAGGACGTCGTCGGTGCGTACCGGTTCCTACAGCGGGTGTGGCGTGCGGTCGTCGATGAGGAAACCGGCACCGAGCGCGTCGGCGCCCATGAGGCACTCGACATCGACACCTTGAAGATCCTGCACCGCACGATCGCCGGAGTGACCGAAGACTATGCGGCGCTTCGCAACAACACCGCCGCAGCCAAGCTGATCGAGTACACCAACCACCTGACCAAGGAGGGGGTGGCGGCCCGCGCCGCGATCGAACCGCTGGTGCTCATGGTGGCCCCGTTGGCCCCGCACCTGGCCGAAGAGCTGTGGAAGCGCTTGGGCCACGACACCTCGCTGGCACACGGGCCGTTCCCGGTGGCCGATCCGCAGTACCTGGTGGACGACACCATCGAGTTCCCGGTTCAGGTCAACGGCAAAGTGCGCGGCAAGATCACCGTCGCCGCCGATGCGGACAAGGCGGCGCTGGAGGCCGCGGCGCTGGCCGACGAGAAGGTGCAGGCATTCCTGGACGGCGCCACACCCAAGAAGGTGATCGTGGTGCCCGGCCGGCTGGTCAACCTCGTCGTCTAGTGATCTGTGCACCTCCGGTAACGCTCACCGTTACCAGAGGTGCACAAATCACCCTGGGCGGACCACGATTTCGTGTACGTGGCCGTCGGGCGGGGTGGTGACAGCCGTCGCCACCAGTCCGGCGACGGTCTCGGGCTTGAGGAATTTCGCCGGGTCGTAATCGCCGACGCCTTCGGTCCCGTCGCTTACTGCAGCCTCGTAGGCCACCAGGTCGCGTTGCATCTCGGTGTCGGTGCGTCCGGGGAAGATCGAGGTGACCCGCAACGACGGTTCGTCGGCGCGCAGCGAGTCGGCGAACGCCCGCAACGCGAACTTGCTTGCCGAGTAGGACGCCATCCCGGGTGAAACCTTCTGTCCGGCACCGGAGTTGATGAAGACGACATGTCCGCGCGCGGCCCGTAGTGCCGGCAGCAGGGCCAGGGTGAGCGCCACCGCGCCGGTGACGTTCACCTCGAAGGATGCCCGCCACTGTTCGGCGATGGATTCGCAGACCCGGCCGGGGTAGAGCACGCCTGCGTTGTGCACCAGCACATCGAGCTCGGCGAGCACCTCGGTGGCCGATTCGATCGAATCGGCATCGGTCAGGTCCAGCGGCCAGGTGGGCGCGCCGAGGCGTTCGGCGAGCGCATCGAGGCGGGCCGACGGGCGCCCGGCCAGAAACAGCGTGTGGGTGGGAGCAAGGGCGGCGGCGATGGCCGAACCGATGCCGCCAGCGGCTCCGGTGATCAATGCAGACGGCACGACTGCAACGTTACTGTGACGCTCAACAGCACGGGGCCGACCTGCGGACCGGGGCGCGGCGACGCATCATGGTAGGGATGCCACCGGACCCCAGCTTCGCCCCCACCCAGCTCGCCGCGCGGGCCGCGTACCTGTTACGCGGCAACGACCTGGGTGTGATGACCACTGCCGCGCCGTTGCTGTATCCGCACATGTGGAGCTGGGACGCGGCGTTCGTCTCGATCGGGCTCGCCCCGCTCAGCGTCGAGCGCGCTGTGGTGGAACTGGACACGCTGCTCTCGGCACAGTGGCGCAACGGGATGATTCCCCACATCGTGTTCGCGAACGGCGTCGACGGCTACTTTCCCGGCCCGGCCAGATGGGCCACGTCGGCCCTGGCGGCCAATGCGCCGCGGGTCCGCCACACCTCCGGCATCACGCAGCCGCCGGTGCACGCGATCGCGGTGCAGCGCATCCTCGACCACGCGCGCAGCCGTGGCCGGTCCACCCGGGCGGTGGCGGCGAGCTTCCTGGATCGGCGGTGGGCGGATCTGGTCCGCTGGCACCGCTGGCTGGCCGAGACGCGGGATCAGGACGGACGCGGCCGCATCACGCTGTATCACGGGTGGGAGTCCGGTATGGACAACTCACCGCGCTGGGACAGCGCCTACGCCAACGTGGTTCCCGGCAACGTGCCGGAGTATCAGCGCGAGGACAACGCGATCATCACCGACGCGACGCAGCGGCCCAGCGACCTCGAGTACGACCGGTATCTGTGGCTGCTCGAGGAGATGAAATCCGTTCGCTACGACGATGATCTGCTCCCCAAGGTGATGAGCTTCGCGGTCGAGGACGTGTTCGTCTCCGCGATCTTCTCGGTGGCCTGCCAGGTGCTCGCCGAGATCGGGGAGGATTACAAGCGCCCGCATGCCGATGTCCGCGATCTCTACTCCTGGGCGGAGCGCTTCCGGGTCGGGGTGGTCGAGACCACCGATGAACGTAGCGGTGCGGCAAGGGATTACGACGTCCGCGGGAACAAGTGGGTGGCCACGGAGACGGTCGCGCAGTTCGCACCGCTGCTGTGCGGCGGGCTGCCGCACGAGCGCGAACGCGCACTGCTGCGGCTGCTGGAAGGTCCACGCTTCTGTGGGCATCCGGACCTGCGGTATGCGCTCATCCCGTCGACCTCGCCGGTGTCGCGGGATTTCCGCTCGCGTGAGTACTGGCGTGGCCCGGTATGGCCGGTGATGACCTGGCTGTTCTCGTGGTGCTTCGCCCGGCGCGGCTGGGCCGAGCGCGCCTCGACGCTACGCCGGGAAGGCTTGCGTCAGGCCAGTGACGGGACTTTCGCCGAGTACTACGAGCCGTTCACCGGCGAGCCACTCGGCAGCATGCAGCAGTCGTGGACCGCCGCGGCGGTGTTGGACTGGTTGGGATAGCCCGGCTACTCCGACTTGGCGTGAGCGGGCTGGGTCTGCTCGTTCTGGCTGGCCAGCCGCTCCAGCGGGGCCAGTGCGGTGGCGAGGGTGGTGAGGTCCTCCGGGCTCAGGTTGGCTAACCGGGCGGCCAGGTCGGCCCGACGCGCGGCCAGCGATTCGCGGTGCTGCACCAGTCCGCGTGGGGTGACCTCGACGAGGACGGCACGCAGGTCGGAGGGGTCGCGAGACCGCTTGACCAGGCCGAGCTTCTCCAGCCGGCGGATCGCCACGGTGGTGGTCGGGGTGCGGACGCGCTCGCGGGCGGCCAGTTCGGTCATCCGGATCGGGCCCTGGTCGAGCAGGGTGAGCAGGATCGAGAGCTGGGCCAGCGTGAGCTCTCCGGCCGTGCCCTTGTTGGTATCGCCGCGGCGCAGCACCGAGAACACCTTGGAGAGAACGCGTTGCAGCTCCCCGGCCAGCTCTGTGACCTGTGAATCGGGCTCCACCATAATTCGCTAGTCTAACCTGTCTGAGGCTGCCAGGTCGGCAGCTTGTGGGGTTTGGCGCTGGGCTTTCCCGTTGCCCTCACAGGACCTGCGACAGGAAGCGGCGCAGGCGATCTGTCTCGGCCGCTTCGAAGATCTGGTCGGGGGCGCCCGACTCGACCACTTTGCCGTGATCCATGAACACCACCGCGTCGGCGGTGGAACGGGCGAATCCCATCTCGTGGGTGACCGCCAGGATCGTCATCCCCTCGGCGGCCAGCTCGGCGATCAACTCCAGGATTCCCTTGACGAGCTCGGGGTCCAGCGCCGAGGTGGCCTCGTCGAAGAACATCACCTCCGGAGCCATGGCGAGCGCCCGCGCGATCGCCACGCGCTGCTGCTGGCCGCCCGACAGCGTGATCGGACGCACATCGGCCTTGTGCCGCAGACCAACCCGCTCCAGTTGCTCGAGCCCCAGCGTGCGGGCGTGGTCGGCGCTGAGCCCCTTGAGCTTGCGCGGTCCCAGGGTGACGTTGTCGAGAACGGTCTTGTGCGGGAACAGGTTGAACTGTTGGAAGACCATGCCGATGCGCTGGCGCAGCCGGTCGGGATTGTCGGCCAGCACCGACCGGCCGTCGAGCAGGATGTCGCCGCTGTCGGGTTCGTACAGGCGGTTGAGGGTGCGCAGCAGCGTCGATTTCCCGGAGCCGGACGGGCCGATGATGGCCGTCGTGGTGCCGGCGGGCACGTCCAGATCCACCCCGCGCAGTACCGCATTCGGCCCGAACGACAGGTGGATGTCCTTGGCGGCCAGCGCGACTGGCTGTGGTGCCGACATCAGATCATCTCCTGGTTGGTCACCGCGGGCAGGGGATCTTCCTCAGCCGGCGGGCGACCTCTGCGCAGCCGGTTGTCGACGAAGTTCACCAGATGGGTCAGCGGGATGGTCAGCAGCAGATAGAACAGTCCGGCTGCCACCAGCGGTGACAGGTTTCCGGTCTGCGCGTTGAGATCTCGGCCCACCTGGAACAGTTCCCGCTGGCTGGCCACCAGGCCGAGGAAGTACACCAGCGACGAGGCTTTGAGCAGCGAGATGAACTGGTTCATGAGCGCCGGCAGCACCCGCCGGATGCCCTGTGGCACGACGACCAGCCGCATGGACGAGGCGTAGCTGAAGCCCAGGGCGCGTGAGGCTTCCAGCTGCCCGGGCTCCACGCTCTGGATGCCCGAGCGGAAGATCTCCCCGACGTAGGCCGCTGCCATCAGCCCGAGCGCCGCGATGCCGAGGGGGTAGGGGCTGTTGCCGGTGAGCGATCCGACCACGGGGCCGATGCCCAGGCCGATCAGCAGGATGATCACCACTTCGGGCAGTCCGCGGAAGATGTCGGTGTACACCCGGGCCGGCCAGCGCAGCCACCGGGACCGCGAGATACCCGCCACTGCCAGGACCATCCCGAGTACCAGCCCGATGACGCTGGCGCACACGGTCAGGATGAGCGTGTTGGGCAGGCCCGTGCGTAGCAGGTCGGGGATGGCCTGCTTGTAGAGATCCCAGTCCAGGAAGGAGTCCGCCAGTTGCGCCAGTGTCGATTTGGGCGCCACCGGGGCTCCGGCGGCGGGTTTCTCCTTGGCGGCGGCGATGGCGGCGAAATCAGGCAGCTGGGGAACCGGTGCGGCCTTGGAGCCGGGCTTCCAGCCGGGCGGCAGTGCGCGCGGCACCCAGTCGGAGTACAGCCGGGCCCAGGTGCCGTCGGCGATCACGGCGTCCAATCCGGAGTTGAGCGCGTCGATCAGCGGCTGGTTCTCCTTGGCCACCGCCCACGCCACGAAATTGTCCAGGCTGAAGGTGTTTTCGATGATCTGCGCCGGGTCACCGGGCTGCACCGTGCCCGAGGCCTGCTGCGACGGGGCCACCCAGGCGTCGATCTGGCGGGTCTTGAGGCTGGCGTAGACGGTGTTGTAGTCGGGGAACTTCACCGGCTGCAGGTGCAGCGTGTCGATGACGTAGGCCTCCTGCACCGTGCCCTGCACCACCCCGATGCGTTGTCCGGGGGCGAGCTGGCCGAATCCGGTGATCGGTGAGCCGGTCGGAACCACGAGCGAGAAGTAACCGAAGTCGTAGCCGTTGGTGAAGCCGACGGTGCGTCTGCGGGCGTCGGTGGTGGTGATCGACGAGGACGCCACGTCGAAGCGCCGGGAAGCGGTTTGGGCCAGCAGCCCCGAGAAGTCGGTGCCGACGAAGTTGATCCGCAGGCCGAGCTTGTCGGCGATGGCGCGCAGGAGCTCGTTGTCGAAACCGGTGAACTGTCCGGCCGAGTTGATGCAGATACTGGGCGGTGCGTCCGACAGCGTGCCGACGGTGAGCACCCCGGGGGTCCCCAGGCCGAGGTTCTCGGCCCGGGTCGTGTTCAGCGGGGCGACGGTGGCGGTCGTGTACTTGTCGGCGCCGGGCCCGGTGGCCGCGGCGGCAAGGTTGGTGGGCAGCGCACTGGCGCTGTCCACGCCGGGGGGAGCGCATTGGTCGACGTCCGCGCCCGCCGGCGCCGCCCACACCAGCCCGAGCAGGATCAGGACCGTGGTCAGCAGCGCGGCCGATCGTCTGGCGTCCATCTGTTGCAACCTAGTGGGCGGACGCCCGGCGATCAGGGATTCCGCTCAAGGGGACCGCAAGTCGCCGAGCACTCCGCGTCGGGTGAGCTCGGCGATCATGATCTCCGCCATCCGGTCGGCGCGCTCGGTGCAGGCCTTCCGGGCCGCCTCGGGGTCGCGGGCGTGAATGGCGGCGGTTTCCTCCTCGTAGCCGGCGAGAAACTCGGCCTTGGCCTTCGGGTAACTGATCCAGAACTCCGATGGCGCGAAGCTCTTGCCGGCGCGGATGGTGGCGTGCAGGCGAGGTCCCGCGTACTCGTCGTTGATCGAGTCGCGGAAGACCCAGCAGGCCTCCTGGAAGGTCTTGGTGTCCTTTGCTGAACGCATCACGCGCAACGTGTCATCGAGATGGGCGATGATGCGCGGGGTCGGGTTTGTGGCGCAGCGAGCCGAGGCGATGCCGTTGAGAATCCCGTACAACTCGTGGTGCTCCGCCACGGTCGCTTCGTCGAATCGGGAGACGAATGCGCCGCGGTGGTACCGCGTCGACAGGATTCCGTCGTGCTCGAGCTGGACCACCGCCTCCTGGATCGGGACGCGGCTCAGCCCGAGGTCACGGACGATCTCGTTGCGGTCGATGCGGTCCCCGGACCGCAGCTTGCCCGTCATCACCAGGTTGATGATGTGCGTGACAACCTGGTCCTTCTCCTTGACCCCGTAGTTTTTCGGCACCCTTGTTAGCTCCCCCTTTGAGTTGGGACGCACACCCCCCGTGCGTTGGCGATGCGCAAGTTTCTCACGGGTGGCTCCAAAGGGTGAAGCGAGTGGCCTCAGCTCATCCGCTGAACTTTGCGTGGCGCCCGTCGCGCCACCGGCAGAGCGCCTCGGCAGCGGTGAGGTCGTAGTCCGGTCCGTTGACGCCGACGGTGACGATGCTGACGCCCAGGTCGGCCAGTGCGTCGGCCTCGGCGAGCATGGTGTCGATCCCGCCGGTCTCCTGCACTCCGGCCGAGCGTTGCACGGTGGACGGATCGCGGCCGGTGGTGGCGCAGTGCTCGGCGAGCACCGCTGCCTTACCGGGGTAGGTGTTGCGGTCGACGAACGCATGCCAGATGTGGGCATGTTCTGCCACCAGGCGCAGTGTCTTGCGTTCGCCCTGGCCGCCGATCAGGATCGGGATCTCCCGGGTGGGAGCCGGGTTGAGCTTGGCCAGCCGCGCCTCGATGCGGGGCAGCGCTTGGGCCAGGTCGTCCAGGCGGCTGCCCGCGGTGCCGAATTCGTACCCGTACTCGTCGTAATCCTTTTGTTTCCAGCCACTTCCGATGCCCAGGATGAGCCGGCCATCGGAGATGTGATCGACGGTGCGGGCCATGTCGGCCAGCAGTTCGGGGTTGCGGTAGGAGTTGCAACTCACCAGCGCGCCAATCTCGATGCGCGAGGTCTGTTCGGCCCAGGCGCCCAGCATCGTCCAACATTCGTAGTGCGCGCCGTCGGGATCGCCGTAGAGCGGGAAGAAGTGGTCCCAGTTGAAGGCGATGTCGACGCCGATGTCCTCACAGCGGCGCACCGCATCGCGGATATGGCTGTACGTGGGGGAGTGCTGCGGCTGCAGTTGTACACCGATGCGGATGGGATGGCTCACATTTCCGAGCCTACTCACGCGGTCTGCTCGATGAACTCGGCACAGCGTTCGCCGATCATGATGGCCGGAGCGTTGGTGTTGGCCCGCGGGATGCGGGGCAGCGCGGAGGCGTCGGCTACCCGTAGTCCTGAAACGCCACGGACCCGCAACTTCTCGTCCAGCACGCTGTCGTCGCCCGGCCCCATGGCGGCCGTGCCCGCCGGGTGCCCTGTCACGCAGACGTTCCCGCGGATCCAGCGACGCAGTTCCTCGTTGCTGTGTACCTCGGGGCCCGGGTTGATCTCGGCGGCAACGGCCTCGGCGAGCGGTGCCGTCGAAACGATCTCACGGGTACGGCGTACCGCCCGCACGAAGGCCTCGAGATCGGCGGCATCGTCGAAGGTGTTGAGCCGGATGGCCGGAGCGGTACCGGGATCGGCGGAGCGGACCAATACGCTGCCGCGGCTGGCCGGTGTCCACAGGGACTGCAGGATGCTGATCGCAGGCCGCGGATGGCGGTCGACGTCGAATCCGCTCGCATACATCGGCGCGAAGATGAGCTGGAAGTCCGGGGCGCCGAGTTCCGGGGCGGTGCGGATGTGGGCGACGGCCTCCATCAGATTGCTGGCCAGCATGCCGGTGCGACGGAACAGCCACTGCAGCAGCCAGCGGGGATTCGCGGCGTCGGCCAGCCCGCGGAACCCGGGCGCCAACTCCCAGTTCATGAACGTCGCGGGGTGATCGGTGAGGTTGCCGCCGACATCCGGGCTGTCGACCAGCGGCTTGATCCCCACCGTGCGCAGGTGCTCGGCAGGTCCGATACCGGACAGCTGTAGTAGCTGTGGGGTACCGAATGCCCCTGCGCTGAGCACGATCTCGCGTCTGGCCCGGGCGAGGTGGTCACCACCGCGGCGGGTGTACTGCACGGCCACGGCCCGTCCGCCCTCGAGGACGATCCGCTGCACCAGCGTGCCGGTGAGCACCGTGAGGTTGGCCTGGTGCCGGGCCGGGTTCAGGTAGGCGCGGGCGGTGTTGAACCGCCGGCCCTGCCACACCGTCACCGGTGAGATCGCGGCGCCGTCCAGATCGGGGCCGCCGACGTCCTCGTTGGCGGCCACTCCGGTGGCCCGGGCCGCGGCCACGAACCGGGTCGAGGTCTCGTCGGGGTTGGCCGCGCGGGTGACGCGCACCGGGCCGTCGGTGCCGTGGTCGGGTCCGCCGAGATAGTGGGATTCGATGCGACGGAACACCGGGGCGACGTCATCCCAGGACCATCCGGGCAGCTGCCAATCGTCGTAGTCGGACCGGGTGCCGCGGACCCACACCATGGCGTTCATGGAACTGGTGCCGCCGAGGACGCGGCCACGCGGCTGGGGGATGGCCCGGTCCATGAGGTTCGGTTCCGGTTCGGCGACGAAACCCCAGTCGGTGGAGCCACCGATCTGAGATCCGTAGGCCAGCGGCGCCTGCACGGCCAGCTTGCGGTCGGAACCGCCTGCTTCCAGCAGCAGTACCGTGCGCTCCGGGAGTCGTTCGGCGAGGCGCGCTGCCACAGCGCATCCCGCCGAACCGGCTCCGATCACGATGAAGTCGTATTCCGTCATGCTGTTGTCCGCGCGGCTTCGGGTCAGCCCAGAAGACCGCGCAGTATCTCGACCAGCTTGGCCGGCTGATCGCCCTGTACGGAGTGCCCGGAGTCGGCCACGACGTGGGTGCGCTGGAAGCCGGGCGCGGAGCGGGCGAAGGTGTCGGCATCCTCGTCGTTGACGAAGAACGAGTTGGCGCCGCGGATCAGGGTGGTGGGCATGGTGATCGAGGGCACGTCGTCCCACAGGCCCTCAAACCCATCACCCTTGCGGAACGAGTCGTACCGCCATGTCCAGGTGCCGTCATCGAGTTGTTTGGAATTGTGGAAGACGCCGCGCCGCAACGACTTCGGATCCCGGTTGGGGGCGGCGGCGACGGTCAGGTCGAGCATGGCCTGGAACGTCGGGAAGGTGCGGTGCTCCTGTACCAGGGCGACGGTGCCCATCTGGGCTTTGGTCATCTCGTTGTGCCGCTCGGGTGCCGACGGGGTGACGTCGACGAGTGCGAGTTCGGGTACCAGTCGGGGTTCGGTCGCCGCGATCCGCAGCGCAGTCAGGCCGCCCAGCGACATGCCGACCACCAGTCGGGGATTGGGAGCGTGTGTCTCGAGCACCGGAATCAGGCTCGCCGCATTGAGTTTCGGGCCGTAGTCACCGTCCTCGCGCCAGGCAGAACGGCCATGGCCGGGCAGGTCGACGGCCAGGGCAGGCTCGCCGAGGCCCAGGATCACGGTGTCCCAGGTGTGGGCGTTCTGCCCGCCGCCGTGCAGGAACACGATCCGCGGGGCGTCGGTGCCGAACTTCAGCGCGCTGATCGGCCCGTGCTCGATGCGCTCGACCGGCGGGATCGCGGTTGCGCCGATCTGTTCGGCGTTCTCGTGCAGCAGGCCGAACTCGTCAAGCCCGAGTAGTTCGTCATCGGAGATCTGGGGGTTGGCCACACCGGGACCCTAACCCGTAAACGACTCTGCGCCCAGGGCGTAATCGTGCGAGAAGCACACGCCCTGAGCGCAGAGTGAAAGAGAAGAAAACTAGCCCTCGATGAAGGTCTCCAGCTCGACGCGCGCGACATCGTCGGCGATCTGCTTGGGCGGGCTCTTCATCAGATAGGCCGAGGCCGCCTCGATGGGGCCGCCGATGCCGCGGTCCTTGGCGATCTTGGCGGCGCGCACCGCGTCGATGATGACGCCGGCCGAGTTCGGCGAGTCCCACACCTCGAGCTTGTACTCCAGGTTCAGCGGCACGTCACCGAAGGCGCGGCCTTCCAGGCGCACGTAGGCCCACTTGCGGTCGTCGAGCCACGCGACGTGGTCGGACGGGCCGATGTGGACGTTCTTGTCCTCGACCTTGCCGGCCAGCGAGCCGGTCAGGTTGGAGGTGACGGCCTGGGTCTTGGAGACCTTCTTGGACTCCAGGCGCGAGCGCTCCAGCATGTTCAGGAAGTCCATGTTGCCGCCGACGTTGAGCTGGTAGGTGCGGTCCAGCGTGACGCCGCGATCCTCGAACAGCTTGGCCATGACGCGGTGGGTGATGGTGGCGCCGACCTGGCTCTTGATGTCGTCGCCGACGATCGGGACACCGGCGTCCTCGAACTTCTTGGCCCACACCGGATCGGAGGCGATGAACACCGGAAGCGCATTGACGAAGGCCACGCCCGCGTCGATGGCGCACTGGGCGTAGAACTTGTCGGCCTCTTCGGAGCCCACCGGCAGGTACGAGACCAGCACGTCGACCTTGGCGTCCTTGAGCGCCTTGACCACGTCGACGGGCTCGAAGTCGGAGATCTCGATGGTGTCGGCGTAGTACTTGCCGATGCCGTCGAGGGTCGGGCCGCGCTGCACCGTCACGTTGGTCGGCGGCACGTCGGCGATCTTGATGGTGTTGTTCTCGGAGGCGAAGATGGCCTCGGACAGGTCGAAGCCGACCTTCTTGGCGTCCACGTCGAACGCGGCCACGAACTTCACGTCACGAACGTGGTACGGGCCGAACTTCACGTGCATCAGGCCCGGCACAGTCGTGTTCTCGTCGGCGTTGTGGTAGTACTGCACGCCCTGGACCAGGGACGATGCGCAGTTACCGACGCCGACAATGGCGACCCGGATTTCTCCTGCGTGCTCAGACATGGACGATCTCCTTACTCGTTCTGTGTGCTCGGCCTGGGGCCATGTGCGGGGCAGTGCTCATGTGTTTTCCGAGCGTCCCTGCGCCGAACGTTCGGCTGCGATCAACTCGTTGAGCCATTTGACTTCTCGTTCACTGGACTCCAGGCCCAGCTGGTGCAGCTGACGGGTGTACCGGTCGAACGAACTGCTGGCCCGCGCCACGGCTTCACGCAGACCTTCCCGGCGTTCCTCCACCTGACGACGCCGCCCCTCCAGGATTCGCATCCTGGCCTCGGCCGGGGTGCGGTTGAAGAAGGCGAGGTGGACACCGAACCCGTCGTCGGAGAAGTTCTGTGGCCCCGTATCGGCGACCAACTCGGTGAATCGCTGCTTGCCGGCATCGGTCAGCTGGTAGACACGCCGAGCCCTGCGCACCTTGGTCGGTCCCAAGGGTGCGGCGTCCTCGACGATCAGGCCGTCAGCCTGCATGCGACGTAATGCCGGGTAGAGCGAGCCGTACGAGAACGCTCTGAACGCCCCCAACAGACCCGTCAATCGCTTGCGCAGCTCATAGCCGTGCATGGGTGACTCGAGCAAGAGACCCAGAACTGCGAGCTCAAGCATCAAGACCACCCCTTTCGACAGATCAGATGGAATTGATCGCTACGACGGATCAACACCTCGCCAAACTGTATCGCGCCGATATATTTGGCGCCAAGTGAATGCCGATGATCACGCTGGAGTGGTTGCCGGACGCGAGCGTCATGCCGGTATGGCAAAGGCAGCCTGAACAGCGCCTACGGTGGCCCGGAAGGGACGACGGCAGCTCAGGGCAGCGCCGGCTCAGCCGTTGTTGCGGTACATCCCCTTGACGGTGCCGTCGGGGTAGAGGTTGATGGTCCCGCCGCCGAAATCGCTGCTGACGATGACATCGATGTTGA